>NZ_JBWHZP010000007.1:0-257704 GCF_056323165.1 Streptomyces sp. 3-6 | reverse complement strand
CGGACCGGCACGGGGCGAACTTGCTCAGCTGATGGCGGTGCCGTCTCTCACGCTGCTTCCCGCCCGGCGGCGACACGGACCGCCCTTCCAGGGGCGCGGGGAACTGCGCACTCAGCCCCGACGGACCGGCACGGGGCGAACTTGCTCAGCTGATGGCGGTGCCGTCTCTCACGCTGCTTCCCGCCCGGCGGCGACACGGACCGCCCTTCCAGGGGCGCGGGGAACTGCGCACCCAGCCCCCACGCACCCGCGCGGGGCGATCCTGCTCAGCCCATGGCGCGGCGCTGTCTCCCCCGCTGCTTCCTGCCCGGCGGTGGCGGGGGACCGCCCTTCCAGGGGGCGCGAGGAACAGCGCCCCGCACCGCACCGCGACGCCCCCGCACAAGAACCCCGCGCCCCCGCCCCGCCCCTCCCGTCCGACCGACGGAGTCACTTCGCCCGGTCGAAGTCCACCGCGCTGTATGCCCGCAGCTTGCTCAGCCGGTGCTCCGAGTCGATCCGGCGCACGGTGCCCGACTTGGAGCGCATCACGATGGAGTCCGTCGTCGCGGTCTCGGAGCGGTACCGCACACCCCGCAGCAGCTCACCGTCGGTGATGCCGGTCGCGACGAAGAAGACGTTCTCCCCGGAGACCAGGTCGTCGGTGGTCAGCACCCGGTCCAGGTCGTGCCCGGCGTCGATGGCGCGCTGCCGCTCCTCGTCGTCCTTGGGCCACAGCTTGCCCTGCAGGGTGCCGCCCAGGCACTTCACGGCGCAGGCCGAGATGATGCCCTCCGGGGTGCCGCCCACGCCCAGCAGCAGGTCGATGCCCGTGCCCTCGCGCAGGGCGAGGATGGAGCCCGCCACGTCGCCGTCGGAGATCAGCTTGATGCGCGCGCCGGTGTCGCGGATCTCCTTGATGATGCCCTCGTGCCGCGGCCGGTCCAGGATGACCACCGTGACGTCCTCGGGGGTGACCCGCTTCGCCTTGGCCACCCGCCGGATGTTCACGTTCACCGGCGCGTTGATGTCGACGAAGTCGGCCGCCTCCGGTCCGGTGACCAGCTTGTCCATGTAGAACACGGCCGACGGGTCGAACATCGAGCCGCGCTCGGCGGCGGCCAGCACCGCGATGGCGTTCGTCATGCCCTTGGCGGTGAGCGTGGTGCCGTCGATCGGGTCGACGGCGATGTCGCACTCGGGGCCCGTCCCGTCGCCCACGCGCTCCCCGTTGAACAGCATGGGGGCTTCGTCCTTCTCGCCCTCGCCGATGACGACGACGCCGTTCATCGACACGGTGGAGACGAGGGTCCGCATGGCACGCACGGCTGCGCCGTCGGCCCCGTTCTTGTCCCCGCGCCCGACCCAGCGGCCGGCGGCCATCGCCGCGGCCTCGGTGACCCGTACGAGCTCCAGGGCGAGGTTGCGGTCGGGTGCCTCGGAGGGCACATCGAGCTCGGACGGCAAATGATGATGTTCGGTCATCGGAGCGCACCTTTCTGTACGACGACGGCCGGATGAGGGTTCCGGGGCACTCTATCGCCGGGTGAACAGAATGAGCAGGGGCCCCCACGGATGAGCGCGACCGGGGCCTGCGACGATGGGGGCGTGTCAGCAGGAAAGAACAGCATGCAGAAGTCGGCCCGGGACATGATCCTGTCCCTGGGTCTCATCGGGCTGGTGGCCGGGTTCGTCTGGCTGTTCATCCCGCACGACGACGGCGAGCCCGACCTCCCGCGCGTGGACTACCGGGTCGACCTGCTCACCGCCCGCCGCGCCGCCGCCTACCCGGTGGCAGCGCCCGTGGGTCTGCCCGACACCTGGAAGGCCACGTCGGTCCGGTTCCGGGGCGACGAGGGCGATGCCTGGCACCTGGGCTACCGCGCCCCGGACGGCGAGTACGTGGCGGTCGAGCAGTCGACCCAGAAGCGCACGCTGTTCATCGAGGAGAAGACGCAGAAGGCGGAGCGGACCGACGTCACGCAGGAGATCAACGGCGAGACCTGGGCGCGCTACGAGGGCAGTCACTACGACGCCCTGGTCCTGGAGCACCCCGACGGTTCGACCACCGTCGTGACCGGGACGGCCTCCTTCGGGCAGCTGAGCAAGATGGCGAAGGCACTGCGCACGGAGTGAGCCCGGGAGCCCCCGGTGTGCCGAGGGCGGTGCCGGCGCGCGGGCGCACCGGTGGACCGGGCGGACTGGTGAACGGGCAGGACCCGCAGATGGACCCGACCTGCGGACGAGCCGGACCCGTGGATGAGCCGGACCCGTGGGTGTGCCGGACCCGTGGATGTGCCGGACCCGCGGATCCGGCGGTGTCCGGCGACGCCCGGCAGTGCAGCGGACGACGACAGGGCCCCGACGCGATCAGCGATCAGCGTCGGGGCCCTGTCGTCATGCACGCGCTTCGGCGCGCGGAAGGGGCTGTCGGGTCGTCGGACCATCGGGCCGGTGTCCCGTCGTCGGGCTGCGGGGTCGTCGTCCCGGGAGGCCCTGAAGCCGTGAGGCCGCAGGCCGTCATCCGGTCATCCCGTCACTCCGCATCCCGTCGTCCGGCCCTCCGGTGGTCCGGCCCTCCGGCCCGACGGCCGTCCGGTGCTCCGGCCCGACGGCCCTCCGGTCGTCCGGCGCCGCCGGTCGTCCCGTCGGTTCAGACCGTCGTCACGACCTGCTCGTAGGACAGGCGCGGGCTGCGCGGGAACCAGGCGTCCGGGCCGGGGCGGCCGATGTTGACGACCATCAGCGGGGTGTGGTCGTCGTCCAGGAACTCCTTGCGGATGCCCTCGAAGTCGGCGCCGGTCATCGGGCCGGCCGCCAGGCCGGCGGCGCGCACGCCGAGGATGAAGTAGCCGGCCTGCAGGGCGGCGTTCAGGGCGGCGGAGCCCTCGCGCACCGGGCGCTCGGAGAAAAGGTCCTTGGCCTGCGGGAAGTGCGGGAAGAGCTGGGGCAGCTCCTCGTGGAACTCGTTGTCCGCCGAGAGGATCGCCACCAGCGGGGCCGCGAGGGTCTTGGCGCGGTTGCCGTCCGACATGTGGCCGGCCAGACGCTCGCGGGCCTCCGCGGAGCGGACCAGGGTGACGCGCAGCGGCGACTGGTTCATGGAGGTCGGGCCGTACTTGACCAGGTCGTATATCGCCTGGACCTGCTCGTCGGTCACCGGCTCGTCGGTGAAGGTGTTCGCCGTGCGGGCCTCGCGGAAGAGCAGGTCCTGAGCGGCCGGGTCGAGAACGAGAGACATGCGTGAACCTTCGTGGGGAGTACGTGCAGGGGTACGCCGACACCGTGTGCACTACACGGACATGCCGACGCACACGACAGTACGCCCAGGAAGTTCAAAGTTCAACCAATGCCCGGGGTTCAGTGATCCACTTCACCGCGTCACGCGCTGCGCCCGGGCTAACCGGATCCCTCCGACTCCGCCCCCGTTCTCGCCTCCTCCTCGGCCAGCGCCGCGTCCAGCCGGGCGCGCGCGCCCTCCAGCCAGCGCCGGCACACCCGGGCCAGCTCCTCGCCCCGCTCCCACAGCGCGAGGGATTCCTCCAGCGTCGTGCCGCCCGTCTCCAGGCGCCGTACCACCTCGACCAGCTCGTCCCGGGCCTGCTCGTACCCGAGGGCGGCCTCACCCGCCGCCGTCTGCTCCGTCTTGCCGCTCATCCGCCCACCGTCGCTGTCCGCTCTGCCGTGCCGCTCATCCGCCCACCGCCGCCGTCCGCTCCGTCCCGCCGTTCCTCCGCCACCCTACGTATCGACCCCTGCATACCGACCCCTACGTCCGTATCGCCTATCGCCCCTACGTCTCGACCCGAACCGTGAACTCGCCCTCGGACACCCGTGCCCGCAGCTCCTCGCCCGGTGCGACCTCGTCCGGGGCGCGCACCGCGTGCCCGTCCGCGCGCTGGAGCACCGCGTACCCCCGCCGCAGGGTCGCCGCGGGGGAGAGGGCGACCACCCGGGCGTGCGTGTGCGTCACCTCCGACTCCGCCCGGTCCAGCTGGTGCCGCAGCGACCGCCGGGCGCGGTCCAGCAGGGCCGCCACCTCGTCCTCCCGGGCGTCCACCATCCGGTGCGGGTCCTGTATCGACGGCCGGGCCAGCGCGTGCGCCAGCCCCCGCTCCTCCCGGTCCAGCAGCGCGTGCACACACCGCCGCGCCCGGTCCCGGAGCTGCCGTACCCGCTCGGACTCCTCGCCGACGTCCGGCACGACCTTCTTCGCCGCGTCCGTCGGCGTGGACGCCCGCAGGTCCGCGACGTGGTCCAGGAGCGGGTTGTCCGGTTCGTGCCCGATGGCCGACACCACCGGCGTGCGGCAGGCCGCCACCGCCCGCACCAGCTGCTCGTCGGAGAACGGCAGCAGGTCCTCCACACTGCCCCCGCCCCGCGCCACGATGATCACGTCGACGGCGTCGTCCGCGTCGAGCTCCTTCACCGCCTGCACCACCTGCGGCACCGCGTGCACGCCCTGCACCGGTACGTTGCGCACCTCGAACCGCACGGCCGGCCAGCGGTGCCGCGCGTTCTCCAGCACGTCACGCTCCGCGGCCGACGCCCGCCCGCACACCAGCCCGATCAGCTGCGGCAGGAACGGCAGCCGCTTCTTCCGCTCCGGCGCGAACAGCCCCTCCCGTGCCAGGGACTTCTTCAGCTGCTCCAGCCGCGCCAGCAGCTCCCCGACCCCCACCGACCGGATCTCGGCGGCGCGCAGCGACAGCTGCCCGCGCGGGGCGTACCACTCCGGCTTGCAGTGGACCACCACCCGGGCGCCCTCGCTCACCACGTCCGCCACGGCGTCGAACACCTGGCGGTAGCACGTCACCCCCACCGAGATGTCGTACGACGGATCCCGCAGCGTCAGGAAGACCACGCCCGCGCCCGGCCGCCGGGACAGCTGGGTGATCTGCCCCTCCACCCACACCGCGCCCAGCCGGTCGATCCACCCGCCGATGAGCCGCGACACCTCCCCGACCGGGATGGGAGCTTCCGCAGACGTGTTGACAGCCATGCCGCGAGGGTAGTGCGCGCCACCGACAACGCACCGTGACCTCGGGGCCCCGGAGCCGGGCCCTTACGATGGGACACATGACCGCTTCGCCTGGCCGCCGTGTCCTGCTCGCCGCCCCCCGTGGCTACTGCGCGGGTGTGGACCGCGCCGTGATCGCCGTCGAGAAGGCCCTGGAGCAGTACGGGGCCCCCGTCTACGTCCGGCACGAGATCGTGCACAACAAGTACGTCGTGCAGACCCTGGAGAAGAAGGGCGCCATCTTCGTCGAACAGACGGAGGAGGTCCCGCCGGGCAACATCGTGATGTTCTCCGCGCACGGTGTGGCGCCCGTCGTCCACGAGGAGGCCGAACGCGGCCGCCTCGCCACCATCGACGCCACCTGCCCGCTGGTCACCAAGGTCCACAAGGAAGCGGTCCGGTTCGCCCAGGAGGACTACGACATCCTCCTGATCGGTCACGAGGGCCACGAGGAGGTCATCGGTACCTCCGGCGAGGCCCCCGACCACATCCAGCTGGTCGACGGCCCCGAGGACGTCGCCAAGGTCGAGGTCCGCGACCCCTCCAAGGTGGTCTGGCTCTCCCAGACCACGCTCTCCGTCGACGAGACCATGGAGACCGTCGACGCCCTCAAGGACAAGTTCCCCCAGCTGATCTCCCCGCCCAGCGACGACATCTGCTACGCCACCCAGAACCGTCAGCTGGCCGTCAAGCAGATGGGCGCGGACGCCGACCTGGTGATCGTCGTCGGTTCCCGCAACTCCTCCAACTCCAAGCGTCTGGTCGAGGTCGCCCTGCAGGCGGGCGCCCGCGACGCACACCTCGTGGACTTCGCCGACGAGATCGACGAGAGCTGGCTGGAGGGTGTCACCACCGTCGGTCTCACCTCGGGTGCCTCGGTGCCGGAGGTACTGGTCGAGCAGGTCCTGGAGTGGCTGGCGCAGCGCGGTTTCGAGGACGTGGAGATCGTCCGGGCGGCCGAGGAGTCCATCGTCTTCTCCCTGCCCAAGGAGCTCCGCCGCGACCTGCGTGAGGAGGCCGCCGCGCTCGTGGCGGAACGGCGGGCCGCCGCCACCGACGTGGCCGAATGACCACGGAGCCGCGTCATCCGGCCCGGCGCGGCCGGATGACGCGGCACCACCGGCCGCGGTGAGTACCGTGGATCCATGGAGATCTTCGGCGTGGACATCGGCGGATCCGGGATCAAGGGCGCCCCGGTCGACCTCGACAAGGGGGACCTCGCGCAGGAGCGCCACAAGGTCCTGACCCCGCACCCGGCCACCCCGGACGCGGTGGCCGACGGCGTCAGAGAAGTCGTCGAGCACTTCGGCTGGACCGGCCCGGTCGGCATCACCTTCCCCGGCGTGGTGGAGGGCGGCACCACGGTGCGCTCCGCCGCCAACGTCGACAAGAGCTGGATCGACACCGACGCCCGCATCCTGTTCGGCAACCGCCTCGGCGGCCTGCCCGTGACACTGGTCAACGACGCGGACGCGGCCGGGCTCGCCGAGATGCACTTCGGCGCCGGCCGCCACCGCCGGGGCACCGTCATCCTGCTGACCCTCGGCACCGGCATCGGCAGCGCCGTGTTCGTCGACGGTGTCCTGGTCCCCAACACCGAGCTCGGCCACCTGGAACTGAACGGCCACGACGCCGAGAAGCGGGCCTCCAGCAAGGCCAAGGAGGACCACGACCTGTCGTGGGAGAAGTGGGCCCACCGGGTGCAGAAGTACCTGGCCCACGTGGAGATGCTGTTCTCCCCGGAACTGTTCGTCATCGGCGGCGGCGTGAGCCGCAAGGCCGACAAGTTCCTCCACCACATCAAGGGCATCAGGGCCGAGGTCGTCCCGGCGAGCCTGCAGAACAACGCGGGCATCGTGGGCGCGGCCCTGCGGGCGGCCACGGGTTCGTAGGGCCGGGGGCCCGCTCGGACGGTGGGGGGCCGGGGCTGCCCTGGTCTCCCGCCCTCCCTGGGCCCTCCGGCCTCTGGAGTCGGAGCCCCGGGACCGGGAGACTCGTTCGGGAGGCATTCCTTCGCACGTGGGCGGCGCGCCCGCGGGCCGCCCACGTGGCGGGGAGACGGGCGGCCGACGGCGGACCGGCTCGTGTCAATGTCCGGGTCCGGGCCCGGGCCCGTGTCCGGGTCCGGGTCCGCGAGCCTTCAGCCGGCCCGTTCGTTCACCCGGGCCCGTCCGTTCACCCGGGTCCGCCCACTTCACCCGCTCCGCCCGCTCCGCTGGTTCCGCCCGTTCGGCTGGTTCCGCCCGCGCCGCCGGCTCTGCCCGCTCCGCTGGTTGCGCGCCCGTCCCGCTGGTTCCGCCCGGCTCAGTGCGTCAGCCCTGTGACCGGTTGCGCGCGTTCCTCCGCCGGATCATCCGAACCCTGCGGACCAGCGCGATGGTTCCCGCGATCAGGGTGCCCCCGTACAGCCAGCCGGCCTGCGTGGCGAGACCCGTCACCATGCCCATGACGGCCCCGCCGGTGCCGTCGGTGTCCACGAGCGGCACCAGGCCCACCGCGAACGCGATCGGCACCACCACCGGCGCCGTCAGCAGGTCCCCCCGGCGCACCCACAGCGCCGTCAGCGCGCTCACCGGCAGGAACAGCACCCCGTAGGCGGTCTGCGAGGCGAACAGCGCCGCGTCGATCAGGCCGAGCACCAGCATCACCAGGCCGCAGAACAGGCCCCCGCCCAGCCCGGTCAGCCGGGGATCGGGCAGCCGCCGGACCAGCGTGGCACCGGGCCGGCGCCCCACCACCGGACGCCGCTGGGGCGCCGCCGGCCGGTCCACCGGACGCACGCGCACCTGTGCACCGGCACCCGTCCTGCCCGGCCCCTGCACACGGGGGCGAGCCTGCGCACCGGGCTTGCCCGGCGCACCGGGCCTGGCCCGACCACCGGGCTTCGCCTGCGTCCCCGGCTTTCCCTGCCCACCCGGCGTCCCCTGGGTACCCGTCCCCGACTTCCCTTGCGGGCCGGGCCCACCCTGACTCCTCGGCCGGCCCGGGGCCTCCTTGCGCCGCTCAGGGGCGCGGTCGGGTCGTGGCGAGCGCACCACACCGCCGCCCGCCGCCCGTCCCGCCTGTGGGGGGACCGGGGGCCTGGGCGGCTCGTCACGTCGCGGTGCGGGCTGCGGGGGGCGCGTCCTGGGTTGCTCCACCGGACCAACTGTGGTCGGTTTATGTGCCGAATAGCCCGCCTGACACGCCGGAGGCCGGAACTGTCCAGGCGTTCGACGTAGCGCCGGGCCGCGCGCGGGCACGCCGTAGACTGGTGGATCGGCCCACGCAAGCCCAGTCGCCGGGTCCTCGTCACCCTCACCTCACGTAACGGGAAGTCGCAACGTGTCGCTCACGATCGGAATCGTCGGTCTGCCGAATGTCGGCAAGTCGACCCTGTTCAACGCCCTGACCAAGAACGACGTGCTGGCGGCCAACTACCCGTTCGCCACGATCGAGCCCAACGTCGGCGTGGTCGGTGTCCCCGACGCCCGCCTGGCCGAGCTGGCGAAGATCTTCGGCTCCCAGAAGATCCTCCCGGCCACCGTCGACTTCGTCGACATCGCGGGCATCGTGCGCGGCGCGTCCGAGGGTGAGGGCCTGGGCAACAAGTTCCTCGCGAACATCCGCGAGTCCGACGCGATCTGCCAGGTCATCCGCGCCTTCAAGGACGAGAACGTCGTCCACGTCGACGGCAAGGTCTCGCCCAAGGACGACATCGAGACGATCAACACCGAGCTGCTCCTCGCCGACCTCCAGACCATCGAGAAGGTCCTGCCCCGCCTCCAGAAGGAGTCGCGGATCAAGAAGGACATCGCGCCCAAGGTCAAGGCCGTCGAGGAGGCCAAGGACCTCCTGGAGAAGGGCGACACCCTCTTCGCCCACGGCATCGTCCAGGGCAGCGAGCGCGCCGAGCTCCTCCACGACCTGCACCTGCTCACCACCAAGCCCTTCCTCTACGTCTTCAACGTCGACGAGGACGAGCTGACCGACGAGGACTTCAAGAACGAGCAGCGCGCCCTGGTCGCCCCCGCCGAGGCGATCTTCCTCAACGCCAAGCTGGAGGCCGACCTGGCCGAGCTGGACGAGGAGGACGCCATGGAACTCCTGGAGTCCGTCGGCGCCCAGGAGCCCGGCCTCGCCACCCTCGCCCGCGTCGGCTTCAACACCCTCGGCCTGCAGACCTACCTGACCGCCGGCCCCAAGGAGTCCCGCGCCTGGACCATCAAGCGCGGCGCCACCGCCCCCGAGGCCGCCGGTGTCATCCACACCGACTTCCAGAAGGGCTTCATCAAGGCCGAGGTCATCTCCTTCGCCGACCTCGTCGAGGCCGGCTCGGTCGCCGAGGCCCGTGCCAAGGGCAAGGCCCGCATGGAGGGCAAGGACTACGTGATGCAGGACGGGGACGTGGTGGAGTTCCGCTTCAACGTGTGAGCGATTCGTCGCTGTGGGCTTCGCCGAGGCCGCAGGCGGCAAGGGGCCGGTCCCTCTGGGACCGGCCCCTTGCCGTCGTTCGTGCCGGGGTGGTGCTGCGATGTCTGCTCCTTCGCCGGGCATCTGCTCTCTCCATGAGCAGTAGAAGTGGTACGTTATTCGGTACCACTTCGGGAAAGGGTGAGGTCATGTCCATAACTGCGAGCGAAGCCCGCAAGGCTCTCTTTCCGCTGATCAAGAAGGTCAACGACAACCACGAGGCCATCGAGATCGTTTCCAAGCACGGCAATGCCGTGCTCGTCTCGGCCGAGGACTATGCGGCATTGCGTGAGGGCTCGTACCTGCTGCGCTCGCCGGCGAACGCTCGCCGGTTGCTCAAGGCGTACGAGAACGCCCTGGCCAACATCAACGTGTCGGAGCGAGAGCTGATCGACCCCGACTCGCCGGATGCGGCCAGTGAGGGTGCTGAGTGAGGCTCGTCTTCGAAGACCAGGGCTGGGAGGACTACACCTCCTGGCTCAAGAACGACCGCAAGATGCTCGCTCGGATCAACAAGCTCATCGAGGACGTCAAACGCGACCCCTTCACCGGAATCGGCAAGCCCGAGCCGCTCAAGTACCACCTGCCAGGTGCTTGGTCGCGGCGGATCGACGACGAGCATCGCCTGGTCTATCTGGTCACGGACAAGGAGATCGTGATCCTCGCGGCCCGCTATCACTACTGAGTTCTCGGTCGGGGTCGGCATACGGGACAGGCCGCTCCCCGGGAGGGCTGCGGGTTGGGCGTAGCGGAGGTCGGTGCGGGGGGAGGTAATGGTCGAGGTAGGCGGTGAGGATCTCGGCGTCGGCGTGGGTGCCGAAGCGGGCCAAAGCGAAGCAGTAGGCGCTGCCGGAGAAGCAGGCCTCGCTGGCCAGGAGCAGGTGCTGATGAATGCCGGGTGGCACGGACACCAGTACGCGATCGATGCGACCGTCGCCGAGGCCGCGCTGCGACAGCGCCGCCCCGTGGTCATGCTGACTTCCGATATTGACGACATGGCCAAGCTGTGCGGCGAGCGGGTCCGGCTCGTGACGGTGTGATGTCCCTTGATCCGGCTCCTTCACCTCCTCACCTGCGTCCGGCCAACATCTTCCTGGCCAGTGCCCTGGTAGCGATAGGTGTCTAGGCGGGGCTGCTGATCGTGCGCTTCGCGACGTCCGATCCGCTCTTCGGCATCAGGGACGTCGCCATCGTCCCTGCGGCCTTCGTGATCGCCCTGATCGGGCAGCACTGGGCACGGCGCAAGAAGGCCGGGTGATGTGAGCCCCCGGCCCACCCGGCACTGCCCGTCCGGGCGCATCGTGTTGCGGACGGGCAGTGCCCTCCGTCCTGCTGCGGTCGCCGGGCGCCGGCGCGGACCTCTGCCTCACCCCACCAGCCCGTACAAGGCGGACACCCCCAGGAACACCACCGCCGCCAGCGTGCTGCACGTGTAGTGGAGCCGCCCGGTCACCGCCCACCAGCGGCGCCGCCAGGACAGGACCGTGCACACGACCATGGCGGCCGTGGTCGCCAGCGCCGCGCCGGTCAGTGCCGGGACCGCCCTCAGCAGCGGTGAGTCGCCCACGAGGATCGTGCGGTTGAGGGCGTTCGGGTCGGCAGTCAGGAACAGGAAGCAGACCACCGCCGTGATGATCAGCGCACCGGTGGCCCACAGCAGCAGCCGTGCGGCGCGTGCGCCGGGCGGGGCGCCCGGGGAGCGGCGACGGAGCAGGGCGAGTACGGGCAGCGCGAGTACCGGCAGCGTGAGGAAGGCCAGCGAGCCGAGGAGAAGCAGCTGGTGCAGCACCGGGGAGAGATACCAGGGCAGCCGCTCGTAGGAGACGGAGGCGTCGGAGGCGACCGACAGGCGCCCGTCGCGGAACGCGATCCGGTCCTGGCCGCCCTTCTCCTGGAACAGCCCCGGGCTCAGCTGCACCCAGTGCCGCTCGTTCACCGTCGGGTCGCGGGAGAGCCCGGTCGTGGTGAGCGTCGCGCCCTCGCCGGCGGTCACCCGGACCGACCCGATCAGTGCGCTGACCCGGGTCAGTTCCGAGGAACTGGTGCGTGTGGAGCGGTACTCGCCCTCGTACGGGGTGACGTCGGCCCGGGAGGTGGAGCGGCGGGGCCCGGCGGTGCGGCCGAAGTGGTCGGCGAAGCGGTCCACGACCTCCTGGCCCGCGTAGGCGGCGGAGCCGTTCTCGCCGTCGCCGTTGTAGACGACGTACACCGCCGCGTCCCGGTCCGGGAGCAGGGCCAGGTTGCCGTGGAAGCCGGGCAGGTCGCCGTCCTTGACCAGCATGCGCTGTCCGCCGCGTACGCGCTCCTCCAGGATGTGAGCGAGACCGGGCAGCCGGTCGTCGTTGGCGAACTGACGTGTCATCAGGGCCCTGGTCGAGCGTGCCGTCAGCACCGGGCCGCCGCCGTCAAGCAGCGCGCCCAGCAGCCGGCTCATGTCGGCCGCGGTGCTGACCGCACCGGCGCCGGTCGGGGACCAGTCGCCGTACTGCCCGTCCTGGGCGCGCTGACCGCCGCCGGCCGGGCGGTGGCCGCGGGCGAGGTGCGCGGCGATCGTGGGTGAGTGCGGCTGTGCGAAGCTGGTCCGCGTCATGCCGAGCGGACGCAGCACCGAGCGCTCCAGGTACGTGGCGAACGGGGTGTCCGTCACCGTCTCGACCAGGTGACCGGCCAGCGCCACACCGTAGTTGTCGTAGCCGGCGACCTCGCCCGGCGGGCGCACCCGGCGCGGCTGGTGCGCCGCCAGGCTCTCGCCGAGCGGGCGGACGTCCTCGGGCCGGGTGACCGCGCGGCCGATGATGTTGTTGTCGAAGCCCGCCGTGTGGGTGAGCAGATCGCGTACCGTCACGGGGTGCCCTGGATACGTGTCCTCGACCTGAAAGCCCGTCAGGTAGCGGTTGACGTCGGCCGACAGGTCGAGCCGGCCGCGTTCGACCTGCTGCAGGACCGCGACGGCGGTGAACAGCTTGGCGTCCGATGCCAGGAAGAACCCGGTGCGCCGCGGGTCGACGGGGGTCCCGGCCGCCGCGTCGGCGACGCCGTACCCCCGGGTGAGGACCGGCCGGCCGTGCTCCAGGACCACCACCGACGCGCCGGGGATGCGGTACGCGTCGAGCTGTCGGCGCACCAGCGCGTCCACGGCCCCGGCGAGTCCCGACGGCGCGTCGGCGGCCGGGAGCCGGGAGGCGGAGACGGCACCGGTCTCTGTCGGGGGTGTCGCCGTCGCGGGTGCGGGGCCGGTACCAATCTCCGTCCGGGGTGCCGCCGTCGTGGACGGGGGGCCGAGAGCGGAGCCGGCCGACAGGAGCAGCGGCACGCACAGCGGGAGGAGCAGGTGCCGCAGTCGCCGGCGCAGGCGCCGTTCCGTTCGCCGGCCCAGGCGCGTTTCCGGTCGGGGTCTCCGTCTCCGTCGTCGGCGCAGTCGCATCGTCATGCGTCCAGTCAAGGCAGCGCGGCGGACACGGGACAGCCACCTCGGTGGCGTCCGGTGGTGTACCTGAGTACACCGTCGAGGACGCCAGGTACGTCCCCTGCGCACGGCATGGCGGGGAGGAAGACTCAAGGGGTCGGCGCGGCAGGGAGCCGTGCACCGAGGGGATGGGGACGACCGTGATTGACCTGGACCTCCGCGCGGGAACGCGCGCCATCGGCAGGGGAGTGCCCGTACTCGGGCTCGCGCTCGCCGAACTCGTCCTCTTCTGCCTCTTCGTGACGGCGGTCTCGCTCGTCGGCGTCGGCCTGGGGGTCCTGCTCGTCCCGGCCCTCGCCGTCGCCGTACGGGCCGTCGTCAACACCTCCCGCCGGACCGCGGAGAGCTGGTCCGGACAGGCCATCGAGCAGCCGTACCTGCCGGCCCCCGCCGCCGCGCCGGGGCTCAAGGGCCAGTGGCAGCGCACCCATTGGGTGCTGACCGACCCGGCGACCTGGCGTGACCTGGCCTGGATGCTGGTCAACCCGGTGGCCGGGGTGGTCCTCGCCCTGATGCCCCTGTCGCTCGTCGTGTGCGGGATCGGCGGCCTCCTGATGCCCGCGATCTACCGCCCCATCGCCGACGCCGGTTCCAACTACTACCTGTGGGTGCGGATCGACGACCTGGCCTCCGCCTGGTACTGCGCCGCGCTCGGCGTCCTCGTCCTCGGTGCCGGCCTCGTCACCGGGCCACCCCTGCTGCGCGCCCACGCCTCCCTGGCCCGGACCCTGCTCGCCCCGAGCCCCACCGCACAGCGCGTGCGCCGCCTCACCGACAGCCGCAGCGACGCCGTCAGCAGCTCGGCGGCCGAACTGCGCCGCATCGAACGCGACCTGCACGACGGGGCGCAGGCCCGCCTGGTGGCCCTCGGCATGAACCTGGGCGTGGCCGAGCAGCTCCTCAGCAAGGACCCGGAGGCGGTGCGCGCCATCCTGGCCGACACCCGCAAGGCCTCCGCCGACGCGCTCACGGAACTGCGCGACCTCGTCCGGGGCATCCACCCGCCGGTCCTCGCCGACCGCGGCCTCGCCGACGCGGTGCGCGCGCTGGCCCTGGACAGCCCGCTGGACGTCACCGTCAACGCCGACCTGCCCGGCCGCCCCGAGGCGCCCGTGGAGTCCGCGATGTACTTCGCGGTCGCCGAGGCCCTGACCAACGCCGCCAAGCACGCCGAGCCGGACACCGTGAGGATCGACCTCTGGTACGAGAACGGTTCCCTGCGCGGTCAGGTCGTGGACGACGGCCGGGGCGGCGCCGACCCCTCGCGCGGCACCGGGCTGCGCGGCATCGAGCGGCGGCTGGCCGCCTTCGACGGCCTCCTCGCCATCAACAGCAAGCCGGGCGGACCGACCACCCTCACCATGGAGCTGCCGTGCGCGTTGTCCTAGCCGAGGACCTCTTCCTGCTGCGGGACGGACTCGTCCGCCTCCTGGAGTCCTACGACTTCGAGGTGGTCGCCGCGGTGGACAGCGGGCCCGGACTGCTCCGGGCCCTCCTCGACCACGAGCCGGACGTCGCCGTCGTCGACGTCCGGCTCCCGCCGTCGTTCACCGACGAGGGGCTTCGGGCCGCCCTGGAGGCCCGCAGCCACCTCCCCGGCCTCCCGGTCCTCGTCCTCTCCCAGTACGTGGAGCAGCTCTACGCCCGCGAACTCCTCGCCGACGGCAGCGGGGGCATCGGCTACCTCCTCAAGGACCGGGTGTTCGACCCCGACGGCTTCGTGGACGCGGTGCGCCGCGTCGCGGCGGGCGGCACCGCGATGGACCCCGACGTCGTCGCCAAGCTCTTCGCCAAGGACCACCACCGCGACGGCCCGCTCTCCCGCCTCACCCCGCGCGAGCGCGAGGTCCTCGGCCTGATGGCCGAGGGCCGCTCGAACGCGGCGATCGCCCAGGAGCTGGTGATCACCGAGCGGGCCGTCATCAAGCACACGTCCAACATCTTCACCAAGCTGGACCTGCCCCCGTCGGAGGCCGACAACAGACGCGTCCTCGCGGTCCTCGCCTACCTCAAGTGAGGCTCCCGGCACGCGTCCGCGGTACGCGCCGCAGACCCGCGCCCCTGGCCCGGCACGCCCTTCGCACGCGCCGCCGCCCGGCGGCCCCCGTCCTCAGCGCCCGGTCGACCCGTCGATCAGCTCGCGGAGGATGTCCGCGTGACCGGCATGGCGGCCGGTCTCCTCGATCAGGTGGGTGAGGGCCCAGCGGGTGCTGGGCGAGGAGCGTCCGGGGAGGGGCGCGGAGAGGTCGGTGCAGGCGTCGAGTACGGCGTTCGCCCGGTCGACGGTCTCCCGGTAGCGGGCGACGACGTCGGCGACGCCGTCCTCCGCGGGGGCCCGGAAGGTGGCCGGCCAGTCGGTGACCTTCTCCCCGAGGAACGTCGCGCGCTCCACCCAGGTGAGGTGGTGCAGCAGGCCGAGCAGGTTCGTGCCGGAGGGGACGGCGGCGGTCCGCACCGCTGGTTCGGGGGCACCGTCGACCTTGGCCGCCATCGACGTCCGGAGGTAGTCCAGGAAGCCGCGCAGGACGTCGGCCTCGGTGTTCGCGGTCCGGGGCGGCGGGGTGTCCCTGCGTCGGCGGTGAGGGGTGGGAGGCGAGGGCATGGAGGTCTCCTTCGGGGGTGGAGTCCGGCGTTCGGCGCGCGCAGGCCGTCCGACGGGGCGAACCGGGCGTCCGGCGGCGGGGCGGGAACGGATCGGTCGGCGGGGCGGACCGGGTCGGCCGGCCGCCGGGTCAGCCGGTGCGGCGCACCAGCAGGACGTGGTCGGTGACGTCGGCGGTGCTCCCGTCCGGACCGGTGGCCGTGCGGCGGGGCGCGTCGGCGCGGTCGACCGTCCAGGTCGCCGGGTCCAGGGCCAGACCCTCCGCGACCTCCGACGGGCTGGGGTAGTGGGCCTCGGGGTCCTGGTCCCAGGACCAGGGCGCCGTCGATCCGTGGTCGACGACCAGCAGCCGGCCGCCCGGGCGCAGCGCCTGCGCGGCCCGGCGCAGGACGGCGGCGCGGTCGAGGCCGTAGGGGGTGTGCAGGTAGTGGGCGGTCACGAGGTCGAAGCGGCCCGCCGGGAACGACCGGCCCAGGTCGTGGCGCCGGGCGGTGAGTTGTGCGCCCAGCCCGGCCCGCGCCGCGCGCTCGGTGAGCCGCTCGACGGCCACGGCCGACAGGTCGACGGCGGTGACCCGCCAGCCGCGTCCCGCGAGCCACAGGGCGTCGCCGCCGTTGCCGCATCCCAGGTCGAGGGCGTCGCCGGGCGGCAGGTCCGCCGCCGTTTCGACGAGCCGGGCGTTGGGGCGGGGGGAGGCGGTCTGCGGTCGGGCCGCGTGGACGCCGTCCCAGAAGGTGACCGCCGCGTCGGTCGCACTCATCGGGCTCCTCATCGGGTCGGGTGCGCTCTGCCGGTGTGTCCGCCAGTCTCACGCCATGTCCCGGGACCGGCACGGCAACTTGCCGCTTCGGCAAAGGATCCGAGGGCGGGCGTGTGGTGACGGCGGGCGACGCGATCCTCACCGGGCAGCCCGACCTCGGCGACTCCCGCGGACCCGGCCGGGATCGTCCTCGACGGGCGCCCCCGGCCCGGGGCCCACGGTTAGCCAAGCCGTGGGCACCCCCTGGCCGGTGCCCACGGCTTGGCCTTGATGAGGCACCCCCGGCCCGTGGCCTACGGCTCGGCCTCGACGGGCGCCCCCGGCCCTGGCCTACGGCTTCCGCTCGTCCGTGACCGCCGCGGGCAGCGGGGAGGGGCCGCCGTGCGGGGTGCAGACCTCCGCGCCGCCGTCGGCCGGGACCACGCAGGCCCGTACGGCGGCGGGGTAGGGCGCTTCGATCATGGGCGAGTAGGTGTCCCGGTCGTAGGAGATGGAGCGCGCGGCCGAGAGCTTCTCCTTCCCCTCGACCCGGGCGGTGTCCCCGACCTCGCCCTCGGTGATGCGCGCCCACGCGGCTCCGCACCGGGGGCTGTAGCGCAGTTCGAGGTACAGGCCGTCCACCCTTTCCGCGGCGGCCGTCCACACCCCGATGTGGCACTCCATGCGCTGGGCGTCCTTGCCCCGGCACTCGAAGCCGGTGCACCGCACGACGGTGCCCTTCGTCTGGGGTTCGCTCTGGCTCACCGGCGGGGAGATGAGCATCCCGCCGAGCAGACCCGTGACCATGCCCACCCCGGTGGCGGCTCCGAGCAGCAGGATCCAGCGCCGGGGTCTTCGGCCGGCGGCTCGGGGCGCGGGCCGCTGCGGCTCCTGCGTCCCGGTCCGGTCGGCGGCCGGTTCCGGATCCGCCTGCGCCGCCGCCGGTACGGGGACGGGAACGGCGGGCGAGGTCCCGGTTGTTCCGGTCGCGGGCGGGGCGTCGGCCACCACGCGCTCGGCGGGCTCCGCGGGCCCGGCGTCCTCCGGGGCCGGCGCCTCGTCCCGGGTGCGCTCGACGGCCCCGCCCGGTCCGTCCGCCTGCTCGGACCCGGTGGCCTCCGGGCTCCGCACGTCCGGCTGTGCGCGCTCGGCGATCTCCAGCATGAGCAGCAGCCGGTCGGGTTTGACGCCCACGGCCCGGGCGAACTCGTGCACGGCCTGCCGGGGCGGCAGCGCCTTGCCGCTGAGGTAGCGGCCCCAGGAGGACTTGCTGTAACTCGTCCGGTTGGCCAGCGTGGCCAGGGTCATCCCGTGGCGGCGGCGCAGGAGCCGCAACTGTTCGGTGAGCAGTTCGGCCTCCCGGGCGGGCCCCCCGGCCCGCGAGGTCTCGTCCTGTCCCGCCACCCCTCGTCCTCCCTCGTCTACTCCCGCCCGTCACAGGCGTGTTGACGCGTCCCGCGTCCCATCATGTCCCATCGCGTCCCACGGCTCTACCGACGTCCGTGGCCGATCTCCGACCATGTGAGCACCGCGTCGGACCCCCTCGGAGGCCACTGCCGGGGACCTGCCGGCCTGACCACATGACTGCTCCCGGGCGCCACACCGGTCCGCCCGTGCGGCCGACCGCGGTCCGTCCGGCCGAGGGCGTTCAGAGGGCGTTCATGGGGGACGAACCCGGCGGGCGGGCGCGGAAGTTCGTCGCCACGTGCCGCGTCGGCGGCGCACTCACGGTGGCCGGACGGTTGCGGGCCCAGCGGGCCGCGTGACGCACCACGGTCCTGCGGCGGCACCCACGGGGGAGTGCCGCCGCAGCTCCACCACCGACCGCAGGAGGGCCGCCCCTGCGTCTGCGCGCACCGGCCACAGCTCCCTCAGGTGACGTGTCGGGACGTGACGTGATGTGCCGTTTCGGCGGGGGTCGGGGGCCGTTGGGGACCTCCGTCCGCATGTGTCGGGGGCATGGCGGGGCTGTTTCGTTCGTGCAGGGCCCTTGTGCAATTCCTGTGCAACCCTCAATCTTTCGCTGATGCCCGGTTGAAGAAGCCTGCTGTTGACATGTTCCTGTCGGTGGCTGGTTTCCTCCGCCACCCCTGCGGGCCGTGCATCGACCGCACCACCCCCCACAGCACGCGCACCACCGACTGAGGAGGAACCCTCACATGGCAGTGATGCGTCATCCCCGGCGAAGACTGGCCACCCTCGGTGCCGCGGCGTCCGCCGCGCTCGTCGTGAGTCTGGTCTCCGCTCTCCCCGCGGGCGCGGCCCCGGCCGCGGCCGAAGGCCGCATCCAGTACGAGGGCGCGGCGAACGCCGTCGCCGGCAGCTACATCGTGACCCTGAAGGCGGACGAGGCCCGCTCCGGCACCGCGGAGGGCCGGGCCGTCGCCAAGAAGCACGGCGCCGAGATCGAGCGGACGTACACCAAGGCCCTCAACGGGTACGAGGTGGAGGCGTCCGAGGCCGAGGCGAAGCGCCTCGCCGCCGACCCGGCCGTCGCGTCGGTCGTCCAGAACCGCACCTTCCACGTCACCGGCACCCAGACCAACCCGCCCTCCTGGGGCCTGGACCGGATCGACCAGGAGAACCTGCCGCTCGACAACTCGTACACCTACCCGGACTCGGCCGGTGAGGGCGTCACGGCCTACGTCATCGACACCGGTGTGCGCATCACGCACAGCGACTTCGGCGGACGCGCCTCCTACGGCTACGACGCCATCGACAACGACAACACCGCCCAGGACGGCCACGGCCACGGCACCCACGTCGCCGGCACCGTCGCGGGGAGCTCCTACGGCGTCGCCAAGAAGGCCAAGGTCGTCGGCGTGCGGGTGCTGAACAACTCGGGCTCGGGCACCACCGCCCAGGTCGTCGCGGGCATCGACTGGGTCGCGCAGAACGCGGTCAAGCCGGCCGTCGCCAACATGTCGCTCGGCGGCGGCGCGGACAGCGCGCTCGACGCGGCGGTCCGCAACGCCATCGCCTCCGGCATCACCTTCGTCGTCGCGGCCGGCAACGAGTCCACCAACGCCTCGACCAAGTCCCCGGCCCGCGTGGCCGAGGCGATCACCGTCGGCGCGACCACCTCCAGTGACGCGCGGGCCAGCTACTCCAACTACGGTTCGGTGCTGGACGTGTTCGCGCCGGGTTCCTCCATCACCTCGGCCTGGAACAGCAGCGACTCCGCCACCAGCACCATCTCCGGCACCTCCATGGCGAGCCCGCACGTCGCCGGCGCCGCGGCCCTGCACCTCGCCGACAACCCCTCGGCCACCCCGGCCCAGGTCTCCTCGGCCCTGACCGCCGCCGCCACCACCGGCGTCGTCGGCAACCCGGGCAGCGGATCGCCCAACCGCCTGCTGCACGTGGGCGAGGGCGACACCACCCCGCCGCCGCCTCCCGGTGACCGCTTCGAGAACACCACCGGCGTCACCATCGGCGACCGTTCCACCGTCGAGTCCCCGGTGACCGTCTCCGGCATCGCCGGCAACGCGCCGAGCGACCTGTCCGTCGAGGTCGACATCAGCCACACCTACATCGGCGACCTCCGTGTTCAGCTGATCGCGCCGGACGGTACGGCGTACACGCTGAAGTCGTACGGCACGGGCGGCAGCGCGGACGACATCCGGACCACGTACACCGTGGACGCCTCCTCCGAGACGGCCAACGGCACGTGGAAGCTGCGCGTGAGCGACAACGCGTGGTGGGACTCCGGGCGGCTCAACAGCTGGGCCCTGCAGTTCTGATGCAGCGCTGACGGTCCCTCACCCGCGCACCTGAAGGAGCCATGCTCCGGAGCCCGACTCCGGAGCATGGCTCCGCCGCTGTGTCCGGGGCCGCCGGATACCCAGTACGTCCGTGCCCTCCGCGCGGGCACGTCGCGGCCACGGTGGGCACGCCCCTGCCCTTCGCGAGCACGTCCCTGCCCTTCGCGGGCATGTCTCTGCCCTCCGGGGGACGTCTTTGCCCCTCGCGGCACGGCCCCGTCCTCCACGGCCCGGGTGCGGGGGACGCGCCCGTACCGCCTCGTCGGCGCCCTCCCGCCCTGTCCCCGCCCCGCCCGTGCCTCTCGTGCCTCCCGCGCCGGCGCTCGGCCTCGTCCTCGCCCGCGTTCCGGCTTGAGTCCCGGCCTGAGTGCGCGTCCCCTGCCCTTGCTCTTCCTGCCCGTCCCCTTCCCCTTCCCGTCCCCGTCCCCGTCCCCGTCCCCGTCTCCTTGGCCGGTCCCGGATGTCCGTCCTCTTTCGCCCTTACGGGACGAGGTGTTCGTGGTGCCGGAAGGCGCCGCGCGGACCCGAGCACCGGCGCCCCCGGCCGCCCGCCTACGATGCGCGCAGCCGCTCGTCGGCCGGCATCTCCGCAGCGCAGCCGAACCAGGAGCGGTACCCGTGTCCATACCTCCGCCCGCCGGGCCCAGACCGCAGCCGCACGACCCGGCGGACCCGCCCACCGGAGCCGACGGCCCCGGGCACGGCGACAGCCCGGCACCCCCGCCCAGCCCGTTCGCCCCGCCGGGGTCCCCCGAACCGCCCCCCGCCTCCGAGCCGTCCGCCGCCCCCACGCCGGCCGAGGACGCCGCGTCGTCCGAGGGCGCTGCACCGCCCCCTGCCGTCCGGAGCTCCTTCGCCCCGCCCGGAACACCCGAGCCGCCGGCCGATGATGCCCCGGCCCACCCCGCTCCGTACGGCCCGCCCGGCCCCTACGGGACCCCACACCCTTACGGGATCTCAGCCCCCTACGGGACCCCACACCCTTACGGGATCTCAGCCCCCTACGGGACACCGGCCCCCTACGGGACGTCGGCCCTTTACGGGACCCCAGTCCCCTACGGGGCCCCGACCCCCCACTGGTCTCCGGGCCTCCGGCCGCCCGCCCCGGTCAACGGCTTCGCCGTCGCGTCGCTCTCGTTCGGTCTGCTGCTGTTCTGCCTGCCGCTGGTGGGGCTCGTGCTCGGCCTGATCGCGCTGTGGCAGATCCCGCGTCGCGGGCAGGGCGGCCGGGGCATGGCGATCGCCGGGTCCGTACTGTCCGGTGTGGGGGTGGCCGTGTGGACGCTGCTGTTCGCCACCGGAGCCCTCGCCGCGCTGTGGGACGGCTTCCGGGACGGGCTGCGCGACACCACCGTCCACTCCCTCCGCGTCGGCGAGTGCTTCACCGCACCGGACGGGATGGGCGTCTGGCCCTACGCGTCGTACCCGGCGGCCTGCGAGGAGAAGCACCACGGCGAGGTCTTCGCCCGGATCGGCCTTCCCGACGGTCCCTACCCGGGGGACGCGGAACTCGGCCGGAGGGCGGTGGCCGAGTGCTACGCCCACCGCTATGGCTACGTCCTGGACGTCTGGACGGTGCCCGACCACGTGGGCATCTACCACTTCTCACCCTCCCGGGAGAGCTGGCGTCACGGAGACCGCGAGATCGTCTGTGCGTTCGGCGACAACGACCCGCAGGCCCTGCTCACCGGTTCGCTGCGCCGGGACAAGAGCACCCTGAACGCCGATCAGATCGCCTTCCTGGAGGCCGAACGCGTCTCCGAGCAGGCCCTGGACCGGTGGCCCGACGGGGAACCCGAGGACAATCTGACCGGGTACCGGACGTGGGCCGAGGACCTCGCGGCAGCCCTGGACGAGGAGACCGGGATGCTGCGCGAGCACAGCTGGCCCGCCGCTGCCGCGCGGCCGGTGGCCGATCTCGTCGCCGACCTGGAGGAAGCCCGCACGGCGTGGGCCCGGGCCGCCGAGGCCGAGGACGCGGACACCTACGACGAGCACTACATCGAGGCGATGGGCCTCCCGGACCCGGAGAGCACGATCACCGCGCGCGAAGCTCTGGGGCTGAGCACCACGTCACCGTCGTACGCCTCCGCCACCGGGAGCACCCCCGGGCCGGACGGCACCGAGGTGTGGGCGGGCCGGGAGTGGGGAGAAAGTGCCTGGGTACAGCGGTCCGCGGGCGTCATTCATCACATCGGGTGATTCTCTGGCCTTTGCTTGCCTGTGCGAACCGCGGGTTGCCACGCTGTTGCTGTCTGTACAACCTGATGGGAGCGGCCCGTGACTTTCGGTGAGCAGCCGGCGTACCTGCGTGTCGCGGGGGATCTCCGCAAGAAGATCGTCGACGGCCGACTGCCGCCCCACACCCGGCTCCCCTCGCAAGCCAGGATCCGTGAGGAGTACGGCGTCTCCGACACGGTGGCGCTGGAGGCCCGCAAGGTGCTGATGGCCGAGGGGCTGGTCGAGGGCCGCTCCGGCTCGGGGACCTACGTGCGGGAGCGGCCGGTGCCCCGCCGGGTCGCCCGCTCCGGCTTCCGGCCCGAGCGCGGCGCCACGCCGTTCCGCCAGGAGCAGTCCGACACGGCCGTGCACGGCACGTGGGAGTCCAGCAGCGAGCAGACCGAGGTGTGCGGCGCGGTCGCCGAGCGGCTCGGCATCCAGCCCGGCGAGCGGGTGATGCGCACCAAGTACCTCTTCCGCGAGGCCGGGGAGCCGATGATGCTCTCGACCTCGTGGGAGCCGCTCGCCCTGACCGGCCGGACGCCCGTGATGCTGCCCGAGGAGGGCCCGCTCGGCGGGATGGGCGTGGTCGAGCGCATGCGCGCCATCGACGTGATCGTGGACAACGTCACCGAGGAGGTCGGTGCCCGCCCGGGCCTCGCCGAGGAGCTGGTCCTGCTGGGCGGTGTCCCCGGCCACGTCGTGCTCGTCATCCAGCGCACCTACTACGCCTCCGGACGCCCCGTGGAGACGGCCGACGTGGTGATCCCCGCCGACCGCTACCGGGCCGCCTACCACCTCCCGGTGCGGTAGCGACCGGTGCCCGGCGGGCCGGGCGGGCCCGCCCGGCCCCCGGGTCTCACCTCGCCCGCCCCCTGCCCGCCGGCGTGCGTTCCGCCGTGGCGTCCCCCTCCCCCGACCGACGTCCCCTCGGGAAGTCGGTCGGGGGGAGCTGGTCCCGTCGTCCCGTCGTCCCACGTGCCCTGCACAGGTGGCGTCCCCACAGCCCATGGCGCACCAGACACCGTCGGCGCCCTGACACCTGCTCCCCGCCGCCGGTCTGGCGCTGCCCGCGCCCCCGCCGGGCGCGGTCCAGGCGGCCGTGCGAGCCCCCGGACACGCCGTTCACACCCTCCGTGCGCCGCCGCTCCGGCGCGCGGAGCGCCGGGCACGTCCTCGGGCGCCGTAGCAATTCGGTCGTTCTCGCTGGTCGTCCGAGGACCGCGGCCGGAGTCCGGCACGCCTCTGACCGGACCCGTCGACCGGGCGCACGGCGCATTCACCACCCTGCGCCCCCTGCGTTCTGGCTGGTTGGGTACCGCTTTGTAAAAAGACGTGTTCGCAGCGTGAAGGTAAGGCGTAGGCTCGGGCATATGCGGATTGCGGTTCCCTTACCGGGCGGATCGCGGGCGGGACGTGGAGGGGCGCGATGAACGACGGCACGGTGACACTTCCCTGGCTCGTCGTACGCCAGGACGACAACGGCAATCGCTACCGCGTGGGCCGGTACGCGAGCCGGGCCGAGGCGCAGCGGATCGCGGACAGCCTCGACGAGCGCGGCCACAAGCAGCTCTACTGGGTCGAGCGCATCGGCCAGAACGGCCGGACGCCCGACTGACCCACCGACTGACCGACCGGCTGGCTCAGCGGCTGACCAACCGGCTGACCCACCGATCGGCCAACCGGCTGCCCCGGCGACTGACCAACCGGTCGACCCACCTGCCGCTCCACCGGCTGATTCCGGCCGACGGGAGTCCGCCGGGTTGGTCCGGCCGGCCCCGAGGGTCCGTCCGTCCCGCGTCGGCCCCACCTCGTCCAGGGCCGGTGGTGACGCCCCGCCCCTCCCGTAGGCTCGCCGCCATGGACGAGCGGATCGTGGTGGCCGGTGCGGCCCTCTGGCACGAGGGGCGGCTCCTCGCCGCCCGCCGAAGCGCCCCCGCCGAGCTGGCCGGGCGCTGGGAGCTCCCGGGCGGCAAGGTCGAGCCCGGGGAGACCGGTGAGGCGGCCGTCGTACGGGAGTTGCGCGAGGAACTCGGCGTCGACGCCGAGGCCGGGCCGCGCGTCCCGGGGGAGTGGCCGCTGCGCCCGCCCCACGTGCTGCGCGTGTGGACGGCACGGCTGCGCCCGGGGTCCCCCGCCCCCGCGCCCCTCCAGGACCACGACGAGCTGCGCTGGCTCGCACCCGCCGATGTGTGGGACGTCGACTGGCTGGACCCGGACGTGCCGGCCGTCCGGGAGGCCCTCGCCCACGTCGGCCGTGCCTCCACCCGGACCTGAGGCGACCACACCCGGCCCCGCCGGCCCGCCGCCCGCCCCGCCCGGAGCCGTAGCCACCGTGCACCGCCCCCGCCCCACCTGCCGTGGCCACCGGGCACCGCCCCGACCGGTCACCGCGCCCCGCCCCGCCCGCTGCCGCCGCCCGTCCGTCGCCGACGCATGTCCCGGCCCCGGTCGTCCGCCGGCGCCACCGCCGCACGGTCATCCCGCCGCACGGTCATTCCCGCTGTACCGTCACTCCGGCCGTACCGTCATTCCCGCCGTACCGGAACGTCCGTCGACGGTACGCGCCCCATTTATTGGGGTATGGACCCCTTATTCCGTGCGACGTCGGGTGAGAGCGGACGCGATGGCCGGGAAGTGAGTCCCGTGATCGACATCGAGGGCGACTGCGCCGCGTGGACCTTTCCCGCGGAGCCGGGTGCCGTGCGCGCCGCCCGCGCCGCGGTCCGGACCCGGCTGCGGGCCTGGGATCTGGACGGCGTCGGTGACCTCACCGCCCTGCTGGTCAGCGAACTCGTCACCAACGCCCTGCGCCACGCCTCCGGCCCCATCGGCGTCCGGCTGGTGCGCCCGCGCGGAGCGCACGGCGTCCTGCTGGTGGAGGTGTCCGACACCCTCCCGGATCTGCCGCGCGAGTGCGTCCCCCAGCCCGAGGACGAGCACGGCCGGGGTCTGCAACTGGTGGCCTCCACCTCCCGCCGCTGGGGCACCCGGCCCGGCAGCGACGCCACCGGAAAGACCATCTGGTTCGAGCTCGCCGTGCCGTGATGACCCCGCGCGCCGTGCTGACGTCACGCGCCCTGCCGCGGCGGTCCGCGCCGCCGACAGCCCGCCGCCGTGCCGCCAGGAGCCCGCCCGCCGTCATGGCGGGGGTACGGCCCCCCGCGCGGCAACGAACCCGCCGGCCATGATGACGGGCCCCGGTGTTGCGACGACGACCCCCTGGAACCCGATGGAACCCAAGCCGCCGTGTCGTGCCGAAGGTCCTTGTGACGCCCCGTCGCACCGGCCGCACCACCGTGGCCGGCCGACCACGGCACACCGCCGCCGCAGTGGCCGGTAGGTCACGGCGCGAAGGGGTGTGAGGGGGGTACGCGGGGAGTGCGGAGGCGCGTTGGGAGGGGGTACGCGCCCCCGTCCGACGGCGAGCGGCGGGTTCGCGTCGGCGACCGTTGCGGCGGAGGGGGTTCGACCGCGTGTCCGCTGGTTAGAAGACTGGGAGTGTTCTCATGGCACGGACCGAAAAGCAGTGGGACCGAGCTGTGATCGTGAACACCGTGTTGTGCGGCACCGTAGTGCTGGATACTGCGGGCAGCCGCCCCCGGTGACCGGTGCCGGACGCGGTGAGCTGGAGGGGACGGTTCGCGTGAGCGAGATACCAGCGAAGGCGACGGGGTCCGAGGACCCCTCGGGCGGCGCGAGGGCGGAGGCCGCTGACGGCCTCCTGTCCGGCGACGCCCCGTCCGGCGACCCGATGTGGCAGAGCAGCCCGCCCGGCTCCATGTACGACTACATCAAGGTCGCCTCGTTCTCCATCGGGCCCGACGGGCTCGTCGACCAGTGGAGCCTGCGCGCCGAGCAGCTTCTGGGCGTCCCCGCCGAACGCGCCGTCGGCATGGACCCGATCGCCGCGTTCGTCGACCCGGCCCGGCGCGAGCACGGCCAGCGCAAGATGGCCGAGATCCTGGACGGCCGCGAGTGGACCGGGGTGGTGCCCGTCCGGCTGCCGCACACGGCGGAGGACGGCGACCGCGAGGGCGAGCACGGACGCGAGGGGCTCGCCGAGGTCTACGTCATGCCGACCCGGACCGAGGACGGGCGGAAGGCCGCCGTCTGCATCGTGGTCGACGTCCGCACCCTGCGCAGCATCGAGACCGACCTCGCCGCCTCGCAGGCCATTTTCGGCCAATCTCCGTTCGGCTTCGTGCTGATCGACCCCGACCTGCGGGTGCGCCGCGCCAACCAGCGGTTCGCGTCCATCTTCGGCGGCACCCCGGACGACCACCGCGGCAAGGGCGTCCACGACTACCTGCCGCGCGGTGAGGCGGAGCGGGTCGAGGCCACCCTGCGCCGGGTGCTGGAGACCGGCGAGTCCATCACCGACATGCACGTGACCGGCTACGTCCCCGGCGCCGAGGACCGCCGGCACTGGTCCGTCAACCTCTACCGCGTGCACAGCGGCAGCGGTCGCCCCATCGGCATCGCCTGGCTCGGCATCGACATCACCGCGCGCCGCGCCGCCGCCCGCGAGGCCGCCGCGGCACGGCGCAATCTCGCCCTCCTGAACGAGGCGGGCGCCCGGATCGGGAACTCCCTCGACCTGGAGACCACCGCCCGGGAACTCCTCGACGTCGTCGTCCCCGGCTTCTGCGACCTGGCCACCGTCGACCTCTACCAGGGCCTGCTGGCCGGTGACGAGACCCCGCAGGGGCTGGCCGACGGCAGCGCCGAGGTGCGCCGGGTGGCGTTCGCCAGTGCCGTCTCCGACGCCCCGCTCGGCAGCGCCGGCGAACCGGTGAAGCTGGGCGCCGTGCACCACTACCCCTTCAACTCGCCCTGCGCGGACGCCCTGCGCACCGCCCGCCCGCAGACCGTGCCCGGCGAGGAGGGCGGCCTCGTGCAGTCCACCCTCGCCGTGCCGATGGTCGCGCAGGACACGGTCGTCGGCCTCGCGCAGTTCGCCCGTACCAAGGGCAGCGAGCCGTTCGGCGACCGGGACCGCGACCTCGCCGTGGAGCTCGCCGCGCGGGCCGCGGTCTGCATCGACAACGCCCGTCTCTACCGGCGGGAGCACGAACGGGCGTTGATACTGCAGCGTTCCCTGCTCCCGCCCGGTGACCCGGAGGCGTCCGGCCTCGACATCGCCTGCCGTTACCTGCCCGGCAACGCGGCCACCGGCCGGCCCAGCGAGGTCGGCGGCGACTGGTTCGACGTCATCGAACTCCCCGGCCACCGCACCGCGCTCGTCGTCGGCGACGTCATGGGCCGCGGCCTGCGCGCCGCCGTCGCCATGGGCGAACTGCGCACCGCCGTCCGCACCCTGGCCCAGCTCGACATCGAACCGGCCGAGGTGCTCTCCCAGTTGGACGAGATCGCGCGCGGCCTCGGTGCGCCCGGCGGCATCCACCAGGCCACCCGCGCGGCTCGCCGCCCCCGGGAGGCCGACCTCTCCGAGGTGTACCTGGCGACCTGCGTCTACGCCGTCTACGACTCCGTCACCCGGCGCTGCACCTTCGCCAACGCCGGCCACCTGCCGCCCGTCCTGGTGGAACCGGGCGAGCCCGCGCTGATGCTGGACGTGCCGCCCGGCATGCCGCTCGGCGTCGGCGGGGAGCCCTTCGAGGAGGTGGAGGTCGAACTGCCCGAAGGCGCCCTGCTCGCGCTCTACACGGATGGACTGGTCGAAAGCCGCGATCACCCCCTGGACGAGGGCCTCCAGGCCTTCGTCGGCGCCCTCAGCGACCCGTCCCCGTCGACCGGCGACCACCCGGCGGCGACGGGGCCGCCCACGGGCGCCCGGCCCAACCTCGAGGACGTCTGCGACCACGTGCTCAACACCCTCGACACCCACCACGGCGAGGACGACATCGCCCTGCTGATGGCCCGCGTCCAGGGACTGCCCGCCGAATCCGTCGGCGACTGGACGCTGCCGCGGGAGCCCCGCAGCGTGGGCCGCGCCCGCGAGCACGCCCGCGCCAAGCTGCTCGGCTGGGGCCTGGAACCCCTCGTCGACACGACGGAACTCCTGGTCAGCGAGCTGGTCACCAACGCCCTGCGGTACGGCGAGGGCGAGATCAGACTCCGCCTGCTCCTGGACCGCACCCTGGTCTGCGAGGTCTGGGACTCCGGCCTGGTCCAGCCCCGCCGACGCCGCGCCCGGGACACCGACGAGGGCGGTCGCGGCCTCCAGCTCGTCGGCCTGCTCAGCGCCGCCTGGGGCTCCCGCCGCACGCCCCGCGGCAAGACGGTCTGGTTCGAACTGCCGCTCCCCGGCGGGGACACCACCCTGACCGACCCGGCGGAGGCGCTGCTGAGCCTGTTCTGACGCCCCGTCCCGAGGGGAGGCCGCCGCCGCAACCGCGGCCTCCCCGGTGATCGTCCTCCCCGGCGACATCAGCCACGCGGGCCCCGGGCCCGCAGGGGAGGGGATGCGCCATGGAGCCGACCGACCACCCGCGGGACCGGCAACCACCGCCCGGGGCCCCGGCCCCCGGACGCCTGCCGGACCCGGCCGGACCGACAGCGCGGGCGCAGGACGGGACACGCGCGGACGACCCCCGACCGGAGCCGCCGGCCGCGCCGACACCACTGGCCGCGTCGGCACCACCGGGTGCGGAGACACGGGCGTCACCGGCGGACGGCACGTCCGACCCGGGGCCCGCACCGGCTCCGCCCGCCCCCGAATCCGTAGCCGCCCCCGAATCCGTAGCCACTCCCGAACCCGCAGCGACCCCCGAACCCCCAGCGACCCCCGCTCCCACCCCCACCGCCGCCTGCCGTCGGCGCCGCCTGCGCCTGGCCCGGCGCGCCGTTCTCGGCGTGCTGCTGGTGCTGCTCGTCCCGGTGCTCGCCGCCCAGGTGGCCCTGCGGATCAACTACGCCGGGGACCCCGCCGACGGCACGTACACCCGTGACCGGGACGCCCTGTGGCTCGGACACGCCTGGGTCGACGGGCGCAAGAAGGACGCCGACGTCACCGCCCTCGCCCGCCGTCTCGACGGCACCGGGATCCGCGATCTCTACGTCCACTCCGGCCCGCTGGAGCACGACGGCACCCTGCCCGAGTCGGCGTACCCGCGGGCCCGTTGGCTGATCGACGCCGTGCACCGGGAGCTGCCGGGCGTCCGGGTCCAGGCCTTCCTCGGGGACGTCCTCGCCAACGGAGGCCCCGACGGCCTGCACCTGGACCGCGCCGCCACCCGCGCCGAGGTCGTCCGCAGCGCCCGTCAGGTGCTGGACGCCGGCTACGACGGCGTCCACCTCGACCTGGAGCCCCTGCACTCCGGCGACCGGGACTACCTCTCCCTCCTGGACGACCTGCGCGCCGTCACCCGCGCCCAGGACGCCCGGCTCTCCGTGGCCGCCCACCAGATCGACCCGCTCCCGGAGCTCCACTCCGTCGTCGGCCTCTGGGCCGACCACCCCAAGTGGTGGTCGCAGGAGTTCTTCGGCCAGGTCGCCCGGCGCGTCGACCAGATCGCCGTGATGTCGTACGACACCGCACAGCCGCTGGAGGGCACCTACGGCGGCTACGTGGCCCTCCAGACCTCCCTCGCCCTGGAGGTCACCCCGCCCACCACCCACCTGCTGATGGGCCTGCCCTTCTACTACGAGAGCAACGTCAGCCACTGGGGCCACGCCGAGACCGTCGCCGCCGCCGTCCGGGGCGCCCGCCTCGGCCTCTCCCGGACGGACCCCGACCGGCAGCTGTTCGGCGTCGCCCCCTACATCGACTTCGCGGCGACGGAGACCAACTGGAAGGAGTACCGGGACGGCTGGCTGGAGCCCGGGGCCGACCGGTGACCGCAGTGCTCCGGCCGCCCGGCGAACCCGCAGGTCAGGCAGCGAAGTCGCGCTGGAGGGCTAGCGCCTCCGGATCTTCGACCCCAGCCACACCAGCGGGTCGTACTTTCGGTCCGCCGCCCGTTCCTTCATCGGGATGAGCGCGTTGTCGGTGATCCTGATGCCCTCGGGGCACACCTCCGTGCAGCACTTGGTGATGTTGCAGTAGCCGAGGCCGTGTTCGTCCTGGGCCGTGCGCTTGCGGTCCAGGCCGGACTCCTCGGCCGCGTCCAGCGGGTGCATGTCCAGCTCGGCGATCCGCATCAGGAAGCGGGGGCCGGCGAACGCCTGCTTGTTCTCCTCGTGGTCGCGGATGACGTGGCAGACGTCCTGGCAGAGGAAGCACTCGATGCACTTGCGGAACTCCTGCGGGCGGTCCACGTCCTCCTGCATCATCCGGTACTCGCCGGGACCGAGCCCGTCCGGCGGCACGAACGCCGGGACCTGCCGTGCCTTGGCGTAGTTGAAGCCGACGTCCGTCACCAGGTCCCGGATCACCGGGAACGCCCGCAGCGGCGTCACGGTGATCGTCTCGTCCCGGCCGAAGACCGACATGCGGGTCATGCACAGCAGCCGGGGACGGCCGTTGATCTCCGCCGAGCACGAACCGCACTTGCCGGCCTTGCAGTTCCAGCGCACGGCGAGGTCGGGGGCCTGGGTGGCCTGGAGGCGGTGGATGATGTCGAGGACGACCTCCCCGTCGTTCACCTCGACCGCGAAGTCCTCCAGGCCGCCGCCGTCCACGTCCCCGCGCCACACCTTGAAGCGGGCCTCGTAGCTGCTCACTCGTACAGCTCCTCTTCGGCGAGGTACTTGACCAGCTCCTCCTTCTCGAAGAGGGCGAGCAGGTCCGGGCGGATGGGGTCGGTGGTCTCCCGGGACAGGGTGATCTGGCCGCGCACCGGGTCGGTCGCCGCGAGACCACCGGTCGGGTCGGTCAGCCGGCACAGCAGGTTGACGTTGCGCCAGGCGCGCTCCATCGCGGCGTGGTCCTCCCGGGTGTGGCCGCCGCGCGACTCGGTGCGCTCCAGCGCGGCGCGCGCCACGCACTCGCTGACCAGCAGCATGTTCCTGAGGTCCAGCGCGAGGTGCCAGCCCGGGTTGAACTGCCGGTGCCCCTCGACGCCGGCCCGGCGGGCGCGCACCCGCAGCTCCGCCAGCTTCTCCAGGGCCTGGCGCATCTCGTGGTCCCGGCGGATGATCCCGACCAGGTCGTTCATGGTCTGCTGGAGTTCCTGGTGCAGGGTGTAGGGGTTCTCCGGCGGGCCGTCGTCCCCGTCCCCGTCCTCCGACTCGGCGGAGAACGGCCGCAGCGCCTCCGCGGCGGCCGCGTCGATCTGGGCGTCGTCCACCGAGGGACGCGGGCCGCCCCCGCCGCCGTCCCCGGCCGCGTACGCGGCGGCGTGCAGGCCTGCCCGGCGGCCGAACACCAGCAGGTCGGACAGGGAGTTGCCGCCCAGCCGGTTCGAGCCGTGCATGCCGCCGGCCACCTCACCGGCCGCGAACAGCCCCGGCACCCCGCGCGCCGCCGCCGAGTCGGAGTCGACGGCGATGCCGCCCATCACGTAGTGGCAGGTCGGCCCGACCTCCATCGGCTCCGCCGTGATGTCGACGTCCGCCAGCTCCTTGAACTGGTGGTACATCGACGGCAGCCGCCGTTTGATCACCTCGGCCGGCATCCGGGTGGAGACGTCCAGGAACACCCCGCCGTGCGGGGAGCCCCGGCCGGCCTTGACCTCCGCGTTGATGGCGCGGGCCACCTCGTCACGGGGGAGCAGCTCGGGCGGGCGCCGGTTGTGGTCCGGGTCGTCGTACCAGCGGTCGCCCTCCTCCTCGGACTCGGCGTACTTGTCCTTGAAGACGTCCGGCACGTAGTCGAACATGAACCGCTCGCCCTCGGAGTTGCGCAGCACCCCGCCGTCGCCGCGCACCGACTCGGTGACGAGGATGCCCTTCACCGACGGCGGCCAGACCATCCCCGTCGGATGGAACTGCACGAACTCCATGTTCAGCAGCGGCGCCCCGGCCAGCAGGGCGAGGGCGTGGCCGTCGCCGGTGTACTCCCACGAGTTCGACGTGACCTTGAAGGACTTGCCGATGCCGCCGGTGGCGATCACCACCGCGGGGGCCTGAAGGACGAAGAAGCGGCCGGTCTCCCGCTCGTAGGCGAACACCCCCGAGACCCGGTCGCCGTCCTTCAGCACCCGGGTGACGGTGCACTCCTGGAAGACCTTCAGCCGGGACTCGTGGTCCCCGGTCTCCCGGAAGTCCTCCTGCTGGAGGGCCACGATCTTCTGCTGGAGGGTGCGGATCAGCTCCAGGCCGGTGCGGTCGCCGACGTGCGCGAGGCGCGGGTACTCGTGGCCGCCGAAGTTGCGCTGCGAGATCCGTCCGTCGCCGGTGCGGTCGAACAGGGCGCCCCAGGTCTCCAGCTCCCACACCCGCTGCGGCGCCTCCTGGGCGTGCAGCTCGGCCATCCGCCACTGGTTGAGGAACTTCCCGCCACGCATCGTGTCGCGGAAGTGCACCTGCCAGGTGTCGCCGGCGTTGACGTTGCCCATGGCCGCCGCGATGCCGCCCTCGGCCATCACGGTGTGCGCCTTGCCGAACAGCGACTTGCAGATCACGGCCGTACGGGCGCCCCGCTCGCGCGCCTCGACGGCGGCGCGCAGTCCGGCGCCGCCCGCCCCGACCACGACGACGTCCCACTCCTGCCGGTCGACCACGGTCATCCCACAACGCCCCAGTCATCGAGAGCCATCAGAAACCCCGCACCGTCCCCCCGCACCGCACCCCGCAGCGTGCCCCCGTACCGCACCCAGCACCGTGCCCCCGCACCGCATCCCGGCCACGTCAGAAGAACCGCGGATCGTCGAAGGCACCGGTCGCGAGGAGGTACACGTACAGGTCGGCGACCGCCACGCTCAGCAGGGACGCCCACGCCAGCTGCATGTGCCGCGCGTTGAGCCGCCCCACCCACTGCCACATCCGGTAGCGCACCGGGTGCCGGGAGAAGTGCTTCAGCTTGCCGCCGACGATGTGCCGGCAGGAGTGGCAGGAGATCGTGTACAGCCAGATCAGCGCGATGTTGACCAGGAGGACGAGGGTGCCGAGGCCCATGTGGCCCCAGTCGTAGTCCTCGTCCCGGAAGGCCAGCACCGTGTCGTAGGTCAGGACGAGGGCGACCAGCAGCGCCGCGTAGAAGAAGTAGCGGTGGATGTTCTGCAGGATCAGCGGGAAGCGGGTCTCGCCGGTGTACGTGCGGTGCGGTTCGGCCACCGCGCAGGCCGGCGGGGACGCCCAGAACCCCCGGTAGTACGCCTTGCGGTAGTAGTAGCAGGTGAGGCGGAAGCCCAGCGGGAAGATCAGGATGATGATCGCCGGGGAGAGGCCCCACCAGGAGCCGAACAGCTCCCAGTTCGGCCCGCCGCGCATCGGCACGCAGTTCTCCGCCAGGCACGGTGAGTAGAACGGCGAGACGTACGGCGCCGCGTAGTAGTCGGTGTTCGCGAGGGCCCGCCAGGTCGAGTAGACGACGAACGCCAGCAGGCCGGCCGCGGTGGCCGCCGGGGCCAGCCACCAGCGGTCGGTGCGCAGGTGCGGCGCGGCGATCGCGGCGCGCGTACCCGTTCGTACGCCGCCGCGGCGGGGAGGGGGTTCGGTCGCGGGAGGTTCCGTACCAGTGGCCACGTGTCCGCTCCGGGAGGGGTCAGGAAGTCGCGGCGGTCGGGGACAGGACTGCGGGGGTCGGGGACGGGATCGGGGCTGCGGGGGTCGGCGTCGGGACGGCGGTGGCCGGGCCGGCGGGTGCCGGTCCCGGACCGGGCGGGCGGTGCCGGGCGGGGCGGTGCGGGGAGCCGGCGGGCCGGGGGCCCGCCGGGCCCGCGGTCAGGGCGCGCGCCGGTCGCGTGCGCCGAGCCCCTCGTCGTCGGTGTCGACCCACAGGGACGGGTCGTAGGGGGTGTCGGAGATGGTGACGAGGTCGGGCCGCTTCGCCGTCACGGCCGGACCGGTCGCCGACTCGCGCAGCAGCGCCACGCTCTCGCGCAGGTGGTTGGTGTCGGCCCGGACGCGGCGCATCTCCAGACCGCCGCTGCCCAGCTGCTTCTCCAGGCGTCCCACGGACCTCAGCAGGTCGTCGAGGCAGCGCTGGACGGATGTCAGTTCGTCGTGCACGGACATGACTTGCCCTCACTTCCGCGGGTCCTTCAGGCCCAAGGCGGCAACGTTCGTGCGCCTGAGAGTGTCGCGCGTCACACCTTGTGCTGTGAAGGGATGTGCATCGATTGGCCGAGGCGTACGGGTGCACCGGCCGGTGCGTTGCGCCGCACGGGTGGGCTTCCCCGCCGTGGTCGCCGTGTCGCCCTCGGTTGCCGAACCCTTTCCTCTTCAGTGGCGGCATACATCAGATGAGCACCAAATACCGCCAAAAGTGATCGTAACGCCCGCGGCCTTCCGGAGGTACCCAGAGATGTCCCACGACGGCGTCCGCCCGCGCGCGGTACTGCGCTCGGTCACCTTCCTCACCGCCGGCGCCCTCGCGGTGACCGCCCTGGCGGGGTGCAGCTCCGACGATCCCGCGGGCAAGCCGCTCGCCGGCGCGGACATCGCCCCCGCGGCCCGCTCGGAGATCACCGACGGCGGAATCCTGCGCTGGGCCGTGGACACCGTCCCGGACACCCTGAACACCTTCCAGTCCGACGCCGACGCCACCACCGTCCGGGTCGCCCAGGCCGTGCTGCCGTCGATGTTCCGCATGGACGCCCGGGGACGTCCGGAGCGCAATGCCGACTACCTGGAGTCAGCCGAGGTCGTCGAGACCGAGCCCAAGCAGGTGGTGCTCTACAAGCTCAACCAGCAGGCCGTGTGGAGCGACGGCCGGGAGATCGGCGCCGCCGACTTCGCCGCCCAGTGGCGCGCCCTGTCCGGCAAGGACAGCGCCTACTGGACCGCACGGAACGCGGGCTACGACCGCATCGAGAAGATCGAGCGCGGCAAGGGGAACCTGGAGGTCAAGGTCACCTTCAGCCGCGCCTACGCGGACTGGCGGTCACTGTTCACGCCCCTGTACCCCAAGGAGGTCATGGGCTCGCCCGACTCCTTCAACGACGGGGCGCGCAAGAAGCTCAAGGTCACCGCCGGTCCCTTCAAGGTCAAGAAGGTCGACGGCAAGAAGGACGAGGTCACCCTGACCCGCAACGCGCGGTGGTGGGGGGACCCGGCCCGGCTCGAGGAGATCGTCCTGCGCGCCGTGCCCCGCGACGAGCGGGTGGCCGCGCTCGCCGACGGAACGATCGACCTGGCGGAGATCGACGCCTCCGCCGCCCGGCGCATCACCGTCAGCGCCCGGTCGAGGGACGGCGCCACCCCCCTGATGGGCCCGGGCCGCGACGCCGCGTCCTCGGCCGAGGCCCTGCACTCCTGGGCCGAGGCGAACGGCGCGGACGAGGACGCCTCCGACGAGGACGCCTCGGACGAGGAGGTCACCGCCCGCGAGAAGGCCGCCGCCCGGGCGAAGGAGGAGAAGGCCCTCACCGGCTTCGAGGTGCGCAAGTCGCTCGAACCCGCCTACACCCAGCTCGCCCTCAACGGCGCCGAGGGCCCCCTCTCCGACGAGCGGGTCCGCCGGGCGGTGGCCCGCGCCCTGGACCGCGAGGCCCTGGCCGAGGCGGTGCTGAAGCCGCTCGGCCTGCCCGCCGAACCCGTCGGCAGCCACCTCGCCCTGGCCGGCCAGGCCGCCTACGCCGACAACAGCGGCGCCCTCGGCGACCAGGACGCCAAGGAGGCGCGGGCCCTCCTCGCGGACGCCGGCTGGGTGCCGGGCGGTCCGGTGAAGGAGGAGAAGGAGGAGAAGGGGGACGAGGAGAAGGCGGCCGGCGCGGAGGGGAAGAAGGCCGACGGCTCCGGGAAGGACTCCGAGGACGACGACGGCACGTACATCGTCGGCGAGGACGGCGAGAAGGACGGCGCAGAGAAGGACGGCGGCGAGAACGAGAAGACCGAGGAGAAGAAGGAGAAGAAGGAGAAGAAGGGGGAGGGCGAGAAGGACGACGACAAGAAGGACCAGGACAAGGAGAAGGACGACGGCAAGGCGCCCGCGGAGTCGGAGGGCGGGTCCGGTGAGGACCACCTCGCCCAGGACGGGCCGCAGCTGAAGCAGGGCACCGCCCCCGGCGCGTACGCGCCCAAGGGCACGGCCGCCCCGGCCAGGGCCGAGACCGCGCCGCTCGCCAAGAACGGCAAGGCGCTCACCCTGCGCTTCGTGCTCCCCTCCGGGCCGGGGTCGGAGGTCCTGCGCACTGTGTCCGACCGGATCAGCACCATGCTCGCCCGGGTCGGCATCCGCACGGACGTCACCAAGGTCGACGACGAGAGCTTCTTCCGGGACCACATCGCGTCCGGCCAGTACGACCTCGCCCTCTACTCCTGGCCCGCCACGGCCTATCCCGCCACGGACGCGCGTCCCGTCTACGCCAAGCCCGTCCCGGCCGCCGACGGTTCGCTCAACGTCGAGCAGAACTACACCCGGGTCGGCACCGACCAGGTGGACCAGCTCTTCGACCAGGCAGTCACCACCCTGGACGACGGCGACCGCAGCGCCCTGCTCCGCAAGGCCGACTCCCGCATCTGGGCGGCGGCCGGGTCCATCCCCCTCTACCAGCGCCCGCAGCTCACGGCCGCCCGCAAGGACCTCGTCAACGCCGGCGCCTTCGGATTCCGCACCCCGGTGTACGAGGACATGGGCTTCCTGAAGAAGTCCGCCGCGGGCCCGGCCGGCGAGCGCGCCACCGCCGGCACGGACTGACGGACCACCGGGCCCGAGGCACGGCCCCGCCGGCCCTCCGAGAAGCGGGAGCCGGTGCACCGCACCCTCAGCCGGTGTCCCCCTCCCGACCCTCGGCCGGTGTCCCCCTCCCGCCCGGCACCTCCCGCCCGGCACGGCCCTGCTCCCCGCCCTTCGGTCCCGAACCGCGCGTGACAGGACCCGGAAGTCCGGGTGACGGGCGTCCCGCCGCGGCCCCTCGCACGTCCCGTCGGAAACTGTGCGGCAGGTCACGCCGGGCCGTGGCGGAAAGGCGGCGGCGCAGCCCCGGCCGGGGCCCGCGGCGGCCCGCAGGGGCGGTGGAGCTGCGGGCTTTCCGTTCGCGGGCCCCGCGGGGCCGGGGCCGGACGAGGCGCCGAGCAGGGGGTGCGGGGGCCCGGGGCGGGACGTTCTGCGCAGGCGGGCGGATGTCGGGCCCGTAACATGGGGAGAGGCCGTGGCGTGTTCAGCCCGGCAGGGTCCGCGCACCACAGCCGTCTGCGCCGGGCCATTCCTCACCATTCCGGGAGTACGCCAACCCATGGCTTTGTCCATCCAGCGTCACGACATCCGCAACGTCGCCATCGTCGCCCACGTCGACCACGGCAAGACCACCATCGTCGACGGCATGCTCAAGCAGGCCGGCGCCTTCGCCGCCCACCAGCTCGACCAGGTCGACGAGCGCATGATGGACTCCGGCGACCTGGAACGTGAGAAGGGCATCACGATCCTCGCCAAGAACACGGCGGTGAAGTACCACCCCAAGGACGGCGGGGACCCGATCACGATCAACATCATCGACACCCCCGGCCACGCCGACTTCGGTGGCGAGGTCGAGCGTGCCCTGTCGATGGTCGACGGTGTCGTGCTGCTCGTCGACTCCTCCGAGGGGCCGCTGCCGCAGACCCGCTTCGTGCTCCGCAAGGCGCTCCAGGCCCGGCTGCCGATCATCCTGTGCATCAACAAGACGGACCGCCCGGACAGCAGGATCGACGAGGTCGTCAACGAGGCCTACGACCTCTTCCTCGACCTGGACGCCGACGAGGAGCAGATCGAGTTCCCGATCGTCTACGCCTGCGGCCGGGACGGCATCGCCTCCCTGACCAAGCCGCAGGACGGCACGGTCCCCACCGACTCCGACTCCCTGGAGCCGTTCTTCTCCACGATCCTGCAGCACATCCCCGCCCCCACCTACGAGGAGGGCGCCCCGCTGCAGGCGCACGTCACCAACCTCGACGCGGACAACTTCCTCGGCCGCATCGCCCTGCTGCGCGTGCACCAGGGCGAGCTGAAGAAGGGCCAGACCGTCGCCTGGATGAAGCGCGACGGCTCCGTGCAGAACGTGCGGATCTCCGAGCTGATGATGACCGAGGCGCTCACCCGCAAGCCCGCCGAGAAGGCCGGGCCCGGTGACATCTGCGCGGTGGCCGGCATCCCGGACATCATGATCGGCGAGACGCTGGCGGACCCGGAGAACCCGGTCCCGCTGCCGCTGATCACGGTGGACGAGCCCGCGATCTCGATGACCATCGGCACCAACACCTCCCCGCTGGTGGGCCGTGGCGGCAGCGGCAAGGGCGCCGACAACAAGGCGGCCGTGAAGGACCGCAAGGTCACCGCCCGTCAGGTCAAGGACCGGCTGGACCGCGAGCTCATCGGCAACGTCTCGCTGCGCGTCCTGGACACCGACCGGCCCGACGCCTGGGAGGTGCAGGGCCGCGGCGAGCTGGCGCTGGCCATCCTGGTCGAGCAGATGCGGCGCGAGGGCTACGAGCTGACCGTCGGCAAGCCGCAGGTCGTCACCAAGGAGATCGACGGCGCGGTGCACGAGCCGGTCGAGCGGATGACGATCGACGTGCCCGAGGAGCACATGGGCGCGGTCACCCAGGTGATGGGTGTCCGCAAGGGCCGCATGGACAACATGTCGAACCACGGCTCCGGCTGGGTGCGCATGGAGTTCGTGGTGCCCTCGCGCGGTCTGATCGGTTTCCGTACGGAGTTCCTGACGCAGACCCGCGGCACCGGCATCGCCCACTCCATCCACGAGGGCCACGAGCCGTGGTTCGGCACGCTCCAGACCCGCAACAACGGCTCCCTGGTCGCCGACCGCGCCGGTGCGGTCACCGCGTTCGCGATGACCAACCTCCAGGAGCGCGGCGTGCTGTTCGTCGAGCCCGGCACCGAGGTGTACGAGGGCATGATCGTCGGGGAGAACTCCCGCTCCGACGACATGGACGTCAACATCACCAAGGAGAAGAAGCTCACCAACATGCGCTCCTCCACGGCGGACGTGGCCGAGTCCATCGTGCCGCCGCGCAAGCTGTCGCTGGAGCAGTCCCTGGAGTTCTGCCGCGACGACGAGTGCGTCGAGGTGACGCCGGAGTCCATCCGCATCCGCAAGGTGAACCTGGACGCCCGCGAGCGCGCCCGCGCCGCCAGCCGCGCCAAGCACGGCTGAGCCGCCGTCTCGGGCCCCGCGGGGCCTTCTCCGGCCGTCCCGGTGCGCGGGGCGGCCGGGGTGCCGTGGCCCCGGTCCGCCGGGGTGCGCCGGGCGGCACCCCGCCACGGCCGCGGGAGTGTCTTGGCGGCCCCCGCCACGGCCTGGTGGAGGCGTGCCGGGCGCACCCCGGCGCCGGCGATACGGCACCTCCCGGAGGCCGCGGCGGCGTCGGCGTGCGGGCGGTGTGCCGCTGTCTGCCGTCGTGTGCCGCTGTGCGGTGCGCCCGCGCATCCCCGTGGACGGTTGCCGGTCGGTCGTCGTCCGGTCCCTCCGGTCGGTCGCCGTCCGGTACGGCCGGCGTCGCCTTCGCGCGGCGGGTGTGGTGACGTGCGCCTCAGCGGTCGGCGGGCGCGGTGCCGAGCCCGTCCGGTGACGGCGATCGGCGAGGTGGGGAAGGGGTAGGGGGAAAACCCTCGATCTGCCCCCGAAACCGGTCCCGAGCGGCCCTTTCGCACTACCCTGCTGCCGGATGGCGCGCCCTGCCGTCGGTACGTCCCGGATCCGTGGCCCCCACGGTCAACGGCCGTACGGGGCAAGGGCGCTGAGCGCACGGCAGCCCTCAGGGGCACCCTGCAGCGCGGCCACGTTACCCGCAATCGATTTTTCGCTCCCGGGCGTCCGCATAGCGGACGCCCGGCTCCGATAGATGTGTAACAAGTCCGTTTCGCAGGGATCTTTCACCAAACCCTTTGTCCGGATTTTGGAAGATGTAGGACCGAGCTGTGATCGAACCGAGACCTCGTGGGTGTGGTTCGGTCCTGGCGCATGGCAGATAGTTGGGCGCGTAGAGCTCGGATGAACGGGTCACGCGCTGACGGCGCCGACTCACGAGCGCGGGGGCACCTGACTATCTCCGGCACCGGCGACGGGCGGTGGACGGTGGAGTGTCGTGTGCTCCCCTTTGCGGTGAACCAATGGACTCATGAGGAGGAACCCATGCGCGGTGCCAAGAGCGCCAAGTGGGTCGCGGGTGCGATAGCCGTCGCTCTGGCCGCTACTGCCTGTGGTGGTGGCAGTGGGAGTGACGACGAGGGGCAGAAGAAGCGTTCCGGCCCCGAGGGTTACGTCTCGATCGACGTCGGTGAGCCGCAGAAGCCGCTGATCCCGGCCGACACCAACGAGACCAACGGCTCGTACGTGATCCAGTCCCTGTTCACGCAGCTGCTGGACTTCGACAGCAAGGGCGAGATCGTCTACACGAACGCCGAGTCTGTCGAGACCGAGGACTCGAAGACCTGGACGATCAAGCTGAAGTCGGGCTGGAAGTTCCACAACGGCGAGGACGTGACGGCCAAGTCGTACGTCGACGCCTGGAACTGGTACGCCAACATCAAGAACAACCAGCAGAACTCCTTCTGGTTCTCGGACATCAAGGGCTACGACGACGTCCACCCGGAGAAGGGTGAGCCGAAGGCCGACGCGATGTCCGGTCTGAAGGTCGTGGACGACACCACCTTCACGGTCGAGCTGAAGGAGCGCGTCCCCTACTTCAACTACAAGCTGGGCTACTCCACCTTCGCCCCGCTGCCCAAGGTCTTCTACGACGACCCGAAGGCCTTCGGCCAGAAGCCGGTCGGCAACGGTCCCTACGTCTTCGAGAAGTGGGACCACAAGAAGCTCATCCAGGTCAAGGCCAACAAGGACTACAAGGGTCCCAACAAGGCCAAGAACGAGGGCATCCAGTTCAAGAACTACTCGACCCTCGAGGCTGCCTACCGGGACGTCGTCTCGGGCAACCTGGACATGATCCGCCAGGTCGGCCCGACCGACCTGCCGAAGTACAAGCAGGACCTCGGTGACGGCGCCATCGAGCAGCCGTACGCGGCCATCCAGACGCTGGTCCCCGCGTTCTACACCAAGACGTTCAAGGACATCGACCCCAAGGTCCTCCAGGGCCTGTCGATGGCGATCGACCGCGACACGATCACCAAGACCGTCCTGAACAACACCCGTACGCCGGCGATCAGCTTCACGCCGCCGCAGGTCAAGGGCCACCAGGACCTGGGTACGGACGTGTTCACCTACAACCCGGAGAAGGCCAAGAAGCTCATCAAGGAGGGCGGCGGCGTCCCGGGGAACAAGTTCTCCATCCAGTACAACAGTGACGGCGGCCACAAGGAGTGGGTGACCGCGGTCTGCGAGTCCATCCGCAAGGCCACCGGCGTGGACTGCGTCGGCGACGCCAAGCCGGACTTCCCCACGGACCTCGAGGCCCGTGACAACAACCAGGTGAAGGGCATGTACCGCGGTGGCTGGGTCGCCGACTACCCGGTCAACGTGAACTTCATCAAGGAGCTGTACCACTCCAACGCCGAGTCCAACAACGGTCGTTTCTCCGACAAGGAGATCGACGGTCTGATGGCCAAGGGTGACAACGCGGAGTCCCTGGAAGAGGCCGTGAAGGCCTACCAGGAGGTCGAGAAGAAGCTCCTCGAGAAGATGCCCGCGATCCCGCTCTGGTACTACCGGATCAACGGCGGCCACGGCAAGGGAGTCGAGAACGTCAACGTCGACTTCCACGGTGACCTCGAACTGACCGAAGTCACCGTCAAGTAAGGAGGCCGTGGGCCTCACCTCACTCGGCCGTTGCCCGCCGCCGCCGATTCGGCGGCGGCGGGGGCCGGACCGGGGGTCGTTCCTTCATGAACGACCCCTTTCGGCCGTAGCACACCCCTCACGGAGGCACGCATGGGGCGTTATGTCGTACGACGACTGCTCCAGATGATCCCGGTTTTCATCGGGTCAACCCTGTTGATCTTCGCCATGATGTACGCCCTGCCCGGCGATCCCGTCAGAGCGCTCATGGGAGATCAGGCGTACGACCCCGCGGTCGTCGCCAGCATCAAGAAGGACCTCGGGCTCGACCAGCCCCTCTGGCAGCAGTACGTGAACTACCTGGGCGGCCTGGTCCAGGGCGACTTCGGCACGGAGATCGCGAGCCAGCGGCCCATCGCCGACATCATCGCCGACGCGTTCCCGGTCACCATCCGGCTCACGCTGTTCGCGTTCACCTTCACGGTCCTCGTCGGCATCGGCCTCGGTGTCATCGCGGGTCTGCGTCCGGACACCCTCCAGGACCGCGGTCTGCTGACGCTGACCCTGATCCTCATCTCCATGCCGTCCTTCGTGCTGGGCTTCCTGATGCAGTACCTGTTCGCCTTCCAGTGGGGAATCGTCGAACCCAACGTCAACGATTCCGAGAACCTGGGCGAACTGCTCCTACCCGCGATCGTGCTGGGATCACTGTCACTGGCCTATGTGGCCCGTCTGACGCGGACCTCGATGGCGGAGAACCTGCGCGCCGACTACATGCGTACGGCGGTCGCCAAGGGCCTGCCGAAGCGCCGCATCGTCGGCGTCCACCTGATGCGCAACTCGCTCATCCCCGTGGTCACCTTCCTCGGCACCGACATCGGCAACCTGATGACCGGCGCCATCGTCACCGAGGGCATCTTCAACGTGAAGGGCGTCGGCAACGCCATCTACGAGGCGCTCATGCGTCGCGAGGGCGCGACCGTCGTCGGGATCGCCTCGCTGATCGTCCTGGTGTACCTGGCCACCAGCCTGCTCGTCGACCTGCTGTACGCGGTCCTGGACCCGAGGATCCGGTATGCCTGAGAAGACCGCCGAAACCACGAAGACCCCCGAGGTGCCGGCCACCGCCGCCGCCCCGGTGCCGGCCGCCACCCTGGAGGCCGGCCCGGCGGCCGCGAAGGCCCGCAGCCTCTGGTCCGACGCCTGGCACGACCTACGGCGCCAGCCCATGTTCCTGGTGTCCTCCCTGCTGATCCTGGTGCTCCTGGTGATGGCGATCTGGCCGGGACTGTTCACCAGCGCCTCGCCGCGCGACGCGGACCTCGCCGCCCACTACCTGCAGCCGCCGAACTGGAGCCACTTCTTCGCCGAGGACTGGCTGGGCTACGACGGCCAGGGCCGCTCGATCTACGCGCGGATCATCTACGGTGCCCGCGCCTCGATCACCGTCGGTGTCGGCGTCACCATCCTGGTGACCCTGCTCGGCACGCTCATCGGCATGACCGCCGGCTACTTCGGCGGCTGGCTGGACAGCGTGCTGTCCCGCATCACCGACGTGTTCTTCGGCATCCCGTTCCTGCTGGGCGCCCTGGTCGTCCTCACGTCCTTCGAGAACCGCACCGTCTGGGTGGTGATCATGGCGCTGGCCTTCCTGGGCTGGACCTCGATCGCCCGTGTCGCCCGTGGCGCGGTGCTCACCGTGAAGCAGGCCGACTACGTGGTCGCCGCCAAGGCGCTCGGCGCGTCCACCACCCGGATCATGCTCCGGCACATCCTGCCGAACGCCATCGCGCCCATCATCGTCGTCGCGACCATCGCCCTGGGCGGTTACATCGCGGCCGAGGCCACGCTGTCGTTCCTCGGCGTGGGGCTCGCGGAGCCCACCGTGTCGTGGGGCGTCGACGTGTCCACCGGCCGCGAGCAGCTGCGCAACGCGCCGTTCACGCTGATCATCCCCTCGGTGATGGTCTCGATCACGGTGCTCTCGTTCCTCATGTTCGGCGATGCGGTACGCAACGCCCTCGACCCCAAGCTGCGCTGAGGGAGGCGTACGTGACCATCATCGAAGAAACGGCCGGGACCCCCGCGCCGGAGGGGACCGGGGCGGCGGAACGTCCGCTGCTGGAGGTCCGCGACCTGCACGTGGAGTTCCACACCCGGGACGGCGTCGCCAAGGCCGTCAACGGGGTCAACTACTCCGTGAACGCCGGCGAGACGCTCGCCGTGCTCGGCGAGTCGGGCTCCGGCAAGTCCGTGACCGCGCAGGCGGTCATGGGCATCCTCGACATGCCCCCCGGGCGCATCCCCAAGGGCGAGATCTTCTTCCACGGCCAGGACATGCTGAAGATGTCCGAGGACGAGCGGCGGAAGATCCGCGGCCGCAAGATCGCCATGATCTTCCAGGACGCGCTGTCCTCGCTCAACCCCGTGCTCTCGGTGGGCTACCAGCTCGGCGAGATGTTCCGGGTGCACCAGGGCCTGTCCAAGAAGGACGCCAAGCGCCGGGCCATCGAGATGATGGACCGGGTGAAGATCCCGGCCGCCGCGGCGCGGGTGGGCGACTACCCGCACCAGTTCTCCGGCGGTATGCGCCAGCGCATCATGATCGCCATGGCGCTGGCCCTGGAGCCCGACCTGATCATCGCCGACGAGCCCACGACCGCGCTCGACGTGACGGTGCAGGCCCAGGTGATGGACCTGCTGGCGGAACTCCAGCGCGAGTACCACATGGGCCTGATCCTGATCACCCACGACCTCGGCGTGGTCGCCGACGTCGCGGACAAGATCGCGGTGATGTACGCGGGCCGCATCGTGGAGCAGGCCCCGGTGCACGAGCTGTACAAGAGGCCGGCCCACCCCTACACCAAGGGGCTGCTGGACTCGATCCCGCGCCTGGACCAGAAGGGCCAGGAGCTGTACGCGATCAAGGGGCTGCCGCCGAACCTGACGCGCATCCCGAGCGGCTGCGCCTTCAACCCGCGCTGCCCGATGGCGCAGGACGTCTGCAGCACGGACGTCCCGCCGCTGCACCCGGTGACCGAGCGGGACGGGACCGAACTGGTCGGCCGTGCCTCGGCGTGCCACTTCTGGAAGGAGACGATCCATGGCTGACCTCAGCAAGAAGGACGAGCCGGTCGACGCCACGCCGAACGTCTCCGAGGTGGATGTCGTCAAGACGGGGAGCGAGGCCGAGGAGGTCGCCGCGCTCGACGCCCCGGTGGAGCGCGGTGAGCCGATCCTCCAGGTCCGCAACCTGGTGAAGCACTTCCCGCTCACCCAGGGCATCCTGTTCAAGAAGCAGGTCGGCGCGGTGAAGGCCGTGGACGGCATCTCCTTCGACCTGTACCAGGGCGAGACCCTGGGCATCGTGGGCGAGTCCGGCTGCGGCAAGTCCACGGTGGCCAAGCTGCTGATGAACCTGGAGCGGGCGTCGGCGGGTGAGATCTTCTACAAGGGCCAGGACATCACCAAGCTGTCCGGGCGCGCGCTGAAGGCGGTCCGCCGCAACATCCAGATGGTGTTCCAGGACCCGTACACCTCGCTGAACCCCCGGATGACGGTGGGCGACATCATCGGCGAGACGTTCGAGATCCACCCGGAGGTGGCGCCGAAGGGCGACCGTCGCCGCAAGGTGCAGGACCTGCTGGACGTGGTGGGCCTGAACCCGGAGTACATCAACCGCTACCCGCACCAGTTCTCCGGCGGTCAGCGCCAGCGCATCGGCATCGCCCGCGGCCTGGCCCTGAACCCCGAGATCATCATCTGCGACGAGCCGGTCTCGGCGCTGGACGTGTCGGTGCAGGCGCAGGTCATCAACCTGATGGAGGCGCTGCAGGACGAGTTCAACCTGTCCTACCTCTTCATCGCGCACGACCTGTCGATCGTCCGGCACATCTCCGACCGGGTCGGCGTGATGTACCTCGGCAAGATGGCCGAGATCGGCACCGACACGCAGATCTACGACCACCCGACGCACCCCTACACCCAGGCGCTGCTGTCGGCGGTCCCGGTGCCCGACCCGGAGGCCCGCGAGGGCCGGGAGCGGATCATCCTCACCGGTGACGTGCCGTCGCCGGCCAACCCGCCCTCGGGCTGCCGCTTCCGCACCCGGTGCTGGAAGGCCCAGGACAAGTGCGCCGAGGAGGTGCCGCTGCTGGCGATCCCCGAGCGCTTCAAGGGCTCGGACTCCCCGGCGGCCCACGAGTCGGCCTGCCACTTCGCCGAGGAGAAGGACGTGGTCCACGCGGCCTGACGTCCCGTCGGTCTCCGTCGCCCGGAACCCGGCACCCCGTCACGGGGTGGCCGGGTTCCGGCGTGTGCGGGGTGCCCCCGAGGCCGCCCGCATACGTACATACGGCTGGAGTCGTCCCCGGACAGGCGCTGCACAGGTGCGTCGCGCACCCTTTGCCCCGATATTGGCCGGTAAAGGATCAGCGCACGACTGCGCACGTACGAGGAGGCACTCCATGCGCGGAGCCACGCACGCCACATGGGTCGTTTGCGCGGCGGTGGTCGCCCTCGCGGCGACGGCCTGCGGAGGCGGGGACGGCAACGGTGGGGGGAGCGGCGACGCCGGCGCGGTGCTGAGTGCCTCGTGGGGCGACCCGCAGAACCCGCTGGAGCCCGCCAACACCAACGAGGTTCAGGGCGGCAAGGTGCTCGACATGATCTTCCGCGGTCTCAAGCGCTACGACCCGGAGACCGGCGAGGCCCAGAACATGCTGGCCGAGAGCATCGAGACCTCGGACTCGCAGAACTTCACGATCAAGATCAAGGACGGCTGGACCTTCAGCAACGGCGAGAAGATCACCGCCCAGTCCTTCGTGGACGCCTGGAACTACGGCGCCAGCCTGAAGAACAACCAGCGCAACGCCTACTTCTTCGGCTACATCGAGGGCTACGACGAGGTCCACCCCGAGGACGGCAGCGAGCAGAGCGCCGACACCATGTCGGGGCTGAAGGTCGTCGACGAGAGCACCTTCACCGTCAAGCTCAGCCAGAAGTTCTCCACCTTCCCCGACACCCTCGGCTACAACGCCTTCGCCCCGCTGCCGAAGGCGTTCTTCGACGACCACGCCGCCTGGGTCGCCAAGCCGGTCGGCAACGGCCCGTACATGGTCGACTCGTACACCAAGGGCTCGCAGATGTCCCTGCGCAAGTGGGACGACTACCCCGGTGACGACAAGGCGCAGAACGGCGGGGTGGACCTGAAGGTCTACACCGACAACAACACCGCCTACACCGACCTCATCGCCGGCAACCTCGACCTCGTCGACGACGTGCCCGCGGCCCAGCTCAAGAACGTCCAGAACGACCTCGGCGACCGCTACCTCAACACCCCGGCCGGCATCATCCAGACCCTCGCCTTCCCCTTCTACGACGAGGCGTGGGACAAGCCCGGCATGGAGAAGGTGCGCAAGGGCCTGTCCATGGCCATCGACCGCGACCAGATCACCGACACGATCTTCCAGAAGACCCGCACCCCGGCCTCCGACTGGACCTCCCCGGTCCTCGGCGAGGACGGCGGGTTCCAGGAGGGCCTGTGCGGGGACGGCTGCGAGTACAAGCCGGACGAGGCGAAGAAGCTGATCCAGGAGGGCGGCGGGCTGCCCGGCGGCCGGGTCACCATCACCTACAACGCCGACACCGGCTCGCACCGCGAGTGGGTGGACGCGGTGTGCAACTCCATCAACAACGCGCTGGACAACGACCGCGCCTGCACCGGCAACCCGGTCGGCACCTTCGCCGACTTCCGCAACCAGATCACCCAGCAGAAGATGAGCGGCCCGTTCCGCGCCGGCTGGCAGATGGACTACCCGCTGATCCAGAACTTCCTCCAGCCGCTGTACTACACCAACGCCTCCTCCAACGACGGCAAGTGGTCCAACGAGGACTTCGACAACCTCGTCGACCAGGCCAACCAGGAGACCGACACCGCCAAGGCCGTCGACCTGTTCAAGCAGGCCGAGGAGGTCGTCCGCGACAACATGGCCGCCATCCCGCTGTGGTACCAGAACGGCAGCGCCGGGTGGTCCGACCGGCTGTCCGACGTCAAGCTCAACCCCTTCAGCGTCCCGGTGTACGACCAGATCAAGGTGAGCTGAGCCCGGCATGGGACGGTACGTCGTCCGGCGGCTGCTCCAGATGATCCCGGTGTTCATCGGGGCCACGCTGCTGATCTTCCTCATGGTCAACGTCATGGGCGACCCCATCGCCGGGCTGTGCGGCGAACGCCGGTGCGACCCGGCGACGGCGGCCCAGCTGCGCAAGGAGTTCGGCCTCGACAAGCCGGTCTGGCAGCAGTACGTGACCTACATGGGGAACGTCTTCACCGGCGACTTCGGTACGGCGTTCAACGGCCAGGAGGTCACCGAGCTGATGGGGACGGCCTTCCCGGTCACCATCCGGCTCACCCTGGTCGCGATCTTCTTCGAGATCGTCATCGGCATCACCCTCGGCGTGGTCACCGGACTGCGCCGGGGGCGCCCCGTCGACACCGGCGTCCTGCTGCTCACCCTCGTCGTCATCTCCGTCCCCACCTTCGTCACCGGCCTGCTGCTGCAACTGCTGCTCGGCGTGAAGTGGGGGTGGATCCGCCCGTCGGTCTCCTCCGAGGCACCGCTGGACGAACTGCTGCTGCCCGGACTGGTGCTGGCGTCGGTGTCCCTCGCCTACGTCACCCGGCTCACCCGTACCTCCATCGCGGAGAACCGGCGCTCCGACTACGTGCGCACCGCCATCGCCAAGGGGCTGCCCCGGCAGCGCGTCATCACCCGGCACCTGCTGCGCAACTCGCTCATCCCGGTGGTCACCTTCATCGGCGCCGACGTCGGCTTCCTGATGGGCGGAGCGATCGTCACCGAGCGGATCTTCAACATCCACGGCGTCGGCTACCAGCTCTACCAGGGCATCCTGCGGCAGAACACCCAGACCGTCGTCGGCTTCGTCACCGTGCTCGTGCTGGTCTTCCTGGTCTGCAATCTCGTCGTCGACCTCCTCTACGCCGTACTCGACCCGAGGATCCGCTATGCCTGACCGCCACCACCATCACGAACCGGAGGACAACGCCGTCACCGACACGGGAATGGGCGGCACCATGGACCTGGGCATGGACGAGGCGGAGACCCTGGAGAGGACCCCGGGCGGCCCGGAGGGCACCGGCCCGCAGGCCAAGCCGCGCTCCCTGTGGTCCGACGCCTGGCGGGACCTGCGCCGCAACCCCGTCTTCATCGTCTCGGCGCTGGTCATCCTGTTCCTCGTCGTCATCTCCCTGTGGCCGTCCCTGATCACCTCCGGCAGCCCGCTGGCGTGCGACCTGGCCAGGGCCCAGGAGGGCTCCCAGGCCGGACACCCCTTCGGCTTCGACGGCCAGGGCTGCGACGTCTACACCCGCACCGTGTACGGCGCCCGCACGTCCGTCGCGGTCGGCGTGCTCGCCACGCTGGGGGTGGCGATCCTGGGCAGCGTGCTGGGCGCGCTGGCCGGCTTCTTCGGCGGGGTGGGGGACTCGGTGCTGTCCCGCATCACCGACGTCTTCTTCGCCATCCCCGTCGTCCTCGGCGGGCTGGTGCTGCTCTCGGTGATCACCAGCAACACCGTCTGGCCGGTCATCGGCTTCATCGTGCTGCTGGGCTGGCCGCAGCTGTCCCGCATCGCGCGCGGCTCCGTCATCACCGCCAAGCAGAACGACTACGTGCAGGCGGCCCGCGCGCTCGGCGCGTCCAACTCCCGGCTGATCTTCCGGCACATCGCGCCGAACGCGATCGCGCCGGTCATCGTCGTCGCCACCATCGCGCTCGGCACGTACATCGCCCTGGAGGCCACCCTGTCCTACCTCGGCGTCGGGCTGAAGCCGCCCAGCGTCTCCTGGGGCATCGACATCTCCGCCGCCTCCCCCTACATCCGCAACGCCCCGCACGCCCTGCTGTGGCCCTCCGGTGCCCTGGCGATCACCGTCCTGGCGTTCATCATGCTCGGCGACGCGGTGCGCGACGCCCTCGACCCGAAGCTGAGGTGAACCGCCGTCATGCTGCTCGAAGTGCGTGACCTGCACGTGGAGTTCCACACCCGGGACGGGGTCGCGAAGGCCGTCAACGGCGTCAGCTACGGCGTGGACGAGGGCGAGACGCTGGCCGTGCTGGGCGAGTCGGGCTCCGGCAAGTCGGTCACCGCGCAGGCGATCATGGGCATCCTCGACATGCCGCCCGGCCGGATCACCGGCGGCCAGGTGCTGTTCCAGGGCCGGGACCTGCTGGCCCTGAAGGAGGACGAGCGCCGCAAGGTGCGCGGCGCCGAGATGGCGATGGTCTTCCAGGACGCGCTGTCCTCCCTGAACCCGGTGCTGTCGGTCGGCGACCAGCTCGGCGAGATGTTCACCGTGCACCGGGGCATGTCCCGCAAGGACGCCCGCACCAAGGCCGTGGAGCTGATGGAACGGGTGGGCATCCCGGCCGCCCGGGAACGCGTCCGGCAGTACCCGCACCAGTTCTCCGGCGGCATGCGCCAGCGCATCATGATCGCCATGGCGCTGGCCCTGGAGCCGGCGCTGATCATCGCCGACGAGCCGACCACCGCGCTCGACGTGACGGTCCAGGCCCAGGTGATGGAGCTGCTCGCGGAACTCCAGCGGGAGTACCGGATGGGCCTGATCCTGATCACCCACGACCTCGGCGTGGTCGCCGACGTGGCCGACCGCATCGCGGTGATGTACGCGGGCCGGATCATCGAGACGGCACCCGTGCACGACCTCTACAAGGCGCCCGCCCACCCCTACACCCGCGGTCTGCTGGACTCCATCCCGCGCCTGGACCACAAGGGCCAGGAGCTGTACGCCATCAAGGGACTGCCGCCCAACCTCATGCACATCCCGCCCGGTTGCCCCTTCCACCCCCGCTGCCCGATGGCGCAGGACGTCTGCCGCACCGACGTGCCCCCGCTGTACGACGTCACCGACGCCGACTCCGACCGGGGGAGTGCCTGCCACTTCTGGAGGGAGTGCCTCCATGGCTGAGCCGATTCTGGAGGTCAGCGGCCTGGTCAAGCACTACCCGCTGACCCGGGGCGTGCTGTTCAAGAAGCAGATCGGCGCCGTGAAGGCCGTCGACGGGGTGGACTTCGCGCTGGGCCGGGGCGAGACGCTGGGCATCGTGGGGGAGTCCGGCAGCGGCAAGTCCACGGTGGCCAAGATGCTCGTCAACCTGGAGCGTCCGACCGCCGGGTCGATCCGCTACAAGGGCGAGGACATCACCCGGCTGTCGGGCCGGGCGCTGAAGGCGGTCCGCCGCAACATCCAGATGGTCTTCCAGGACCCGTACACCTCGCTCAACCCCCGCATGACGGTCGGCGACATCGTCGGCGAACCCTTCGAGATCCACCCCGAGGTGGCGCCCAAGGGCAACCGGCGCAAGAAGGTCCAGGACCTGCTGGACGTGGTGGGCCTCAATCCGGAGTACATCAACCGTTACCCGCACCAGTTCTCCGGCGGCCAGCGCCAGCGCATCGGCATCGCCCGCGGCCTCGCGCTGAACCCGGAGATCATCGTCGCCGACGAGCCGGTGTCCGCGCTGGACGTGTCGGTGCAGGCGCAGGTGATCAACCTGATGGACCGGCTGCAGAACGAGTTCGACCTGGCGTACATCTTCATCGCGCACGACCTGTCGATCGTCCGGCACATCTCCGACCGGGTCGGCGTGATGTACCTCGGGCGGATCGTCGAGACCGGCACCGACAGCGCGATCTACGACCACCCCACGCACCCCTACACCCAGGCGCTGCTGTCGGCGGTCCCGGTGCCCGACCCGGAGGCCCGGGAGCACCGGGAGCGGATCATCCTCACGGGTGACGTGCCGTCACCGACCAACATCCCCTCGGGCTGCCGGTTCCGCACCCGGTGCTGGAAGGCCCGGGAGCGCTGCGCGGTGGAGGTGCCGCTGCTGACGGTGCCCGAGGTGTTCCTCGGGGCGAGCGGCCCGGTCGCCCATCCGTCCGCCTGTCACTTCGCGGAGGAGAAGCGGGTGGTGGCGCCGGAGGAGCGCCCGGACGACCGGCGGTAGCGATCCGCGTCCGGGGGTAGCGAGCGGCGTCCGGCCGGGGGTAGCGAGCGGCGTCCGGCCGGGGCAGTGGTCGTCGTGCGGCCGGGGGCTTCGCTGCCGCCGGGCCCCCCGCCGGGGTGTAACGGGCGCGCAACGCGCCGGACCACACGGCGACATACGGGCGGACGACACTGGACGACGTACGGCCGTGCGGGTGCCGTGGACGGGCCGGGACGCTGCCATGTCGTCCCGGCCCGTTGCCGTGCCCGCGTTGTTGCCCCGCGTTGCTGCCCCGGGCTGCGGTGCCGGGGGGCGGGGCCGCCGGGCGGCCGGTGCGCCCGGCACGGGAGGCGGGCCCCAGCCGTCCGGTGCGCCGGTCCTGACGTGGCCCCGTCAGCCGGTCCGGCGGTCCATGCCGAGGGACCGCTTGAGGAAGTCGACCTGGAGCAGCAGCAGGTTCTCCGCGACCTGCTCCTGCGGGGTCATGTGCGTGACGCCGGACAGGGGCAGCACCTCGTGCGGGCGTCCGGCGGCCAGCAGGGCGGAGGACAGCCTCAGGGCGTGGGCGACGACCACGTTGTCGTCGGCGAGGCCGTGCACGATCATCAGCGGGCGGTGCGGGTCCGCCGGGGACGACAGGCCGTCGTCGGTGACCAGCGAGCTGTGCGCGTACACCTCCGGGTGCTCGGCCGGGTCGCCCAGGTAGCGCTCCGTGTAGTGCGTGTCGTACAGCCGCCAGTCGGTCACCGGGGCGCCGGCGATGCCCGCGTGGAAGACGTCGGGCCGGCGCAGGACGGCCAGCGCCGCCAGGTAGCCGCCGTAGGACCAGCCCCGGATCGCCACCCGGGAGAGGTCGAGCGGGTGGGAGTCCGCGAGGGCGTGCAGCGCCTCGATCTGGTCGTCGAGGGTGAGGGTGAAGTCGTGGTGGACGGCCTTCTCCCAGGCGGGGGAGCGGCCCGGGGTGCCCCGCCCGTCGGCCACGACCACCGCGAAGCCCTGGTCGGCGAACCACTGGGAGGTGAGGTGGGGGTTGTGCGCGGCCAGGACGCGGGCCCCGTGCGGGCCGCCGTAGGGGTCCATGAGCACCGGCAGAGGGGTGTCACCGGCGTAGTCCCGAGGCATAAGCACGGCGCACGGAATTCGGCGTGCGCCCCCCTGGGTGAGGGTCACTCGGGGGGACAAACCGGGATCTTCGGCGTAGGAGGGGACGGTCGCCGTCGGTTTCCCGTCACGCAGCACCCGCACGCGCGCACCCGGTCGGTCGAGGGTCGCCGAGACCAGCACGGTCAGCTCGCCGGAGCGCACCGCCGTGTGGACGCCGGGCTCCTGCGAGACGCGCTCCACGCCCAGTTCGTTGACCCGGTACACATGGACCTCGCCGAGGTCCGGCTCGTCCGCCTCGGCGCCCGCCGACGCCGAGACCAGCACGTCGTCGGCGGACACGTCCAGCACCGCCCGTACATGCAACTGCGGTCCGGTCAGGGGTCGTTCGCCGACCACCAGCCGTCGTGCGCCGCCCTCGTCCGCGATCCGCACCAGCTGCCCGGACGGGCTCCAGCACGGGACGCCGGGGAAAAGATCAAGCCAAACCGGATCTTCGTCGGCGTGCACCATCCGGGTCGCCCCGGAGTCCGGGTCCACGGCCAGGATCAGCTGTGCGCGCTGGTCGCGGGCCTGGACCAGCAGCAGCGGTGCACCCGCCGCTGACCAGTGCACATGCGCCAGATACGGGTAGCGCGCCCGGTCCCAGGCGACCTCGGTGCGCACCCCGTTCAGGTCGAGGACGAACAGGCGTACGTCGGCGTTGGCCGTGCCGGCGGCGGGGTACGCGACCCGGTGCGGCTCCCGTTCCGGGCGGGCCGGGTCGGCGATCCACCACCGGTCCACCGGGGTGTCGTCGGCCCGCGCCACGAGCAGCCGCTCAGAGTCCGGCGACCACCAGAACCCCCGTGAACGCCCCATCTCCTCGGCCGCGATGAACTCCGCGAGGCCGTAGGTGACGTTCTCCTGCTCGGGGGGCGCGAGGGCCCGGTCGTCCGCCCCCTCCGCGCCGACGACCCGCAGGGCGCCGCCGCAGACGTAGGCGACGTGGCGGCCGTCGGGGGAGGGACGGGGGTCGATCACCGGTCCGGGGACCGGCAGTTCGCGGGTCGTCCCGGCTGGCAGTTCGGCCGTGAACAACCGCCCTGACAAGGCGAAAGAGGCCAACTCCACGGCCGCGTCGGTCGCGTAGCCGACGATGCCGGCCCCGCCCTCACGACTGCGTTCGCGCCGGGCCCGCTCCTGCGGCGACAGGTGCTCCGACGCGCCCCCGAGGAGGGCGCGCGGGTCGGCCGCCACGCGCTCCCCGGGCTTCTCGGAGCCGGTGGAAGGCCCCTCGCCGGGGGTGCCGGTGTCCAGCACCCACAAGCCGGTCGCCCGGTCCGTTCCGGAGGCGGAGCGCAGGAACACGACACGGGAGCCGTCGGGCGCCACGGTGAAGGAACGCGGGGCGCCGAGCGAGAAGCGCTGGGTACGGGCGTGCCGTCGGGGGAAGGAGTCAGCCTCGGTCGTCATGCCCTGACCATATTGGCCATGCGCCCCCTTGTGCGGCCGTGCGCCGACCGATGCGCACGTACGGATAGTTATGATCGTTAGCGCATAGTGGGTATGAACCTGCTGGCACCTCTACAGATGTATCCGCTCCCGTTCAACTGCCCCATGCTCCTGCCGTATTCCTACCCCCGCGTCCTGGGATCTTTGGAGGTGAGCCGCCGTGGCACTCTCGATTTCGGCGGTGGTGCTGCTGGCGATCATCGTCTTCCTGCTGATCAAGAAGTCGGGCCTGAAGGCCGGCCATGCGGTGGTCTGCATGCTGCTGGGCTTCTACCTCGCGTCGTCGACCGTGGCGCCCACGATCAGCGAGCTGACGAGCAACATCGCGGGCATGATCGGCAGCATCAAGTTCTGACCGGCGCTGCCCCCTCGCGTGTTACCCGCCGGTAAGCAATGATGGCGGAGCCATCATTCACGCGCGCAGGGCGGAGCCGACGGTGACCACTTCCGAGGACCGGAGCGAGGCACGGCACGAGGGACGGGACGGGGGACGCACCGGCGTGCACGTCTTCCGGGACGACGCGCTCGGCGACCACGACGCGGTCTCCCTCGCCGAGGCGATCCGCCGGGGCGAGGTGAGCGCGGCGGAGGCCGCCCGGGACGCGGCGGCCCGGGTCCGGGCCGCCGACGAACTGCTGCACGCCGTCCAGGTGCACCTCGACCCCCCGGCCCGGAGCGCGGACGGTGGCGGTGCGCTCGCCGGGGTGCCGACCCTCGTCAAGGACAACACCGAGTACCAGGGCCTGCCCACCGGCCACGGCAGCCTCGCCTTCGCCCCCAGGACCGCCCGGCGGCACGCCCCCTTCACCCGCCAGTTCCTCAGCACCGGCGTCACCGTCCTCGGCAAGACCCGGCTCCCCGAGTTCGGCTTCAGCCCCAGCACGGAGTACGAGCAGGGCGAGCCGGTCCGCAACCCCTGGCACACCGGCCACTCCGCGGGCGGCTCCTCGGGCGGCAGCGCGGCCCTCGTCGCCGCCGGGGCGGTGCCGATCGCGCACGCCAACGACGGCGGCGGCTCCATCCGCATCCCGGCCGCCTGCTGCGGACTCGTCGGCCTCAAGCCCACCCGGGGCCGCATGGTGGCGAACGCGCAGGGCCGCCAACTGCCCATCGACCTCGTCACCGACGGCGTGGTCAGCCGCTCGGTGCGCGACAGCGCCGCCTTCCTCGCGGCGGCCGAACAGCACTGGCGCAACCCCAAGCTGCCGCCCGTCGGCCTCGTCGAGGGCCCCTCGGACCGCCGGCTGCGCGTCGGGCTCCTGGTGGACTCCCCGAACGGCGTCCGCTCCGACGACGACACCCGGACGGCGGTGACGGAGACGGCACAGCGCCTGGAGCGGCTCGGCCACACCGTCGAACCGGTGGACCTGGCCATCGACCCCCACTTCACCGAGGACTTCCTGACCTACTGGGGCATGCTGTCGTTCCTCATCGGCGTCACCGGCCGGCGGATCGGCGACGACTTCGACCGCACCCGCATGGACGCCCTCAGCCGCGGCCTACGCGAGACCTACGTCGGCAGGTGGCGCACCACGCCCGGAGTGCTGCGCCGGCTCAGGCGCACCCGCCTCGCCTACGCGGCGGCGTTCCGCGGCCTCGACGTGATCCTCTCCCCGGTCCTCGCCCACACCACCCCGAGGCTCGGCCACCTCAGCCCGGCCGTCCCGTACGACACCCTGATCCAACGGCTCGTCGACTACGTGGCGTTCACCCCGGTCAACAACGTCGTCGGCACCCCGTCGATCTCGGTCCCCGCCGACCACATGACCCCGGACGGCCTCCCCATCGGCGTCATGTTCTCCGGCCGCCCCGGCGCGGAACGCCTGCTGCTGGAGTTGGCGTTCACCCTGGAGGCCGACCGGCCGTTCCGGGGGGTTCGGGACGTGTGAGTGCCCGGGCGCCGGGCGTCCCGCCGCCGGTGGCGCCGGGGCGGTGCGTCCTCGGCGTGCCGGGGCGGAACCGGACCCCGTCCCCGTAGCGGTGAAAGCGGTCGCGCAGACCGACAGGGTCGTCGCTCAGCTCTGGAACTACTGCAACGTCTCCCGGGACAACGGTGTGTCCACTGTCCCTCGACGGCACTGACAGCGGCCTGCCGCCCGAGGTGATCGCCGAGGCGGTCGTCCGCGACCTCGAGTCCGCCCTGAGCGAGTTCACCGCCATCGCCCGCTCACGGGGCGGCGACGCGGACGTACCGGTGGCCGGGGTCGAGTAGCAGGAGGCCGTCGGATCAGCCCTCGACCGCGTACGGCAGGAAACCGGCCCACGCGGCGGGGGTGAAGGCGAGCTGAGGGCCGCCGACATCCTTCGAGTCACGGACGTGCACGGTGGCGGGTTCGGTGGCGATTTCGACGCAGGAGTCGCCCTCGCTGCTGCTGCTGTAGCTGCTCTTGAACCACGCCAGGCCGGAGACGTCCCCGGACGAGGTCTTGCGGCTCATGTCTCCCCCAGCAGTTGCTCGATAAATGAGGCTGTCTCACGTGGCGTGGGCCTGGGCTCGGATGATGCCATACCGCAGTTCCAGGATACGGAGCTGCTTAGGTTCGGTGACCGGTCGGCCGTTGGCAACTGCCGGGCTGCGGCCCACCATCGAGCCATCCTCGAACTTCAGCACTTCGATGCCGCCCGCCAGCCCAGCATGCTCCTCGTGATCCATCAGCATCACTTGGAGTTCTACGTTGCGCATCTTGCCCAACTCCAACAGGTGTTCGAGTTGTTGACGCAGCCTTGCCTTGCCACCCAGCGGACGTCGAAGCGTCCACTCCTCCAGGACGAAACTCAGGTCGGGAGCACACTCCCTGTCGAAGACCGCCTTGCGGGCCACACGTGCGGAGATAAATCGCTCCACTTCGTCCGCGGTGTAGGCAGGACGCCTCATGAGGAGTAGCCCGCGTGCGTACTCGGGCGTCTGCAACAGTCCGTGAATGTTCAAGGGATCGTAGAGCTGAAGCTCAACCGCCCGCGCCTCCAACTGTGCGAGATCCCGAACCTTCTTCGGATACCGAACCTTCTTCACGTCCTCCTGCATCGCCGCGATGAGCCCACCGGCGTTGAGTACATCGTCCGCCTTGTCCAAGTACTCGGGCCGGGGGATCCGCTTCCCCGTCTCGATCTTGTAGACGAGATCCGCGCCGTACCCGGCGGCTCTGGCGAAATCATTGACCCGCATCCCCGCCGCCTCCCGCCGCAGCCGCAACTGGCGCCCCACCGTGGCCACCACGGCCAACGCCCAGTCGTCGTCCGGGTCGACCTCCCATCCCGGCTCGTCCGCCTGACCCGCTTCCGTCCCGACCCGCACCGCCTCATCGCTCACCGACATGTGTGCCCCTCCGTAGGGTTGCGACGTCTTGTTCCGCCCTGTTCGCAGGAGCTACTTCGACAGTCTGGACAGAGCCCGTTGAACTCTGGACCGTAGCTCTACGTAACAGTTCAATCACGCGTCTCAGTATGTCCAGTCGGCCACGCTCGGTGATGTGAATCAGCAAACTCAGGGAATCGCCGAGCCCGGGGCCCGACACGAACCCGAAGCCGCCGTCAGGAACTTCAGCGTGCTGCTGTCGTCCACCCCCCGCGGGGCCCGCCTCGCCCGCCTGCTCGCCGTGGACACGCTCCGGAGTTGGGGCCTCCCGGACGAGCGGGCCGGCCATGTCGTCGCGGAACTGGCGGCCAACGCGGCTACGCACGGCCGCCTCCCCGGCCGCAGCTTCCGCCTGACGCTTTACGTGGTCGGCGCCACGCTCCGTATCGAAGTCACGGACACGCGAGGTGAACGGCTGCCCGAGCCGCAAGTGCCGGATGCAGGGGCGGAGTCGGGCCGGGGCCTGCTGCTCGTCGAGGCGCTGGCCGACCGCTGGGGGGTGACCGAAGGGCGGTTCCCGCGCAAGACCGTCTGGGCCGAACTGGGGTATCGGGCACCGCAGCCCGCACCCCCCTGCTCCGGTGGTCTCGGCGACTGAAGGACAAAGAACCAAGGGGAAAACACCGCAGCCAAACCCGACCCTTCCGCCTGTGGCCGTACTCACTCGGGCGGGTGAACATCTCCGCTTCGGCTGGATTTCAGGCCCTCCCAGGCCCGACGCTCAGCGCAACGCACCACCACGACCACCACAGACATGAGTCGGCCCCCGCCGGGACCACCAATCCCAAAGCGAGGGCCTGACCACCGAGGAAGAGGAAGCTTCCCGATGGGTACCCAGAACCCTAGCGCGCCCCCGCGCGCACAGGCCCGCATTGCGGGCGACAAGCACCCGGACCGTCGGCCGGGCGGCGCGGCTCGCCGTACCGGCGGGCTCCAGCACGACAACACCCGCCACACCAGCCGCTTCACGGTGATCGGCAACCACCTCGCCCAGCACCGCCACCTCTCGCTGCTGGCCATCGGGCTCGGCACGCACCTCCAGTCGCTGCCCCAGGGCGCCCCGGCCGACATCAAGACGCTCGCCGCCCGCTTCCCCGAGGGAGCCACCCGGATCGCCGCCGCCCTGCGCGAGTTGGAGTGCCACGGCTACCTGCGCCGTGAACGCGTCCGCACCCCCTCCGGTCGCATCGTCAGCCGGACGGTCTCCTGCAACCAGCCTGCGACGGCGGCCCGGAGCCACCCGGGGCCCTCGCCCCGCCCCGCCGACCTGCCCGAGCGTGCGGCAGCCCCGGCGCCGGAAGCGGACGTGCCTCCCCAGCCGTGTCCGCGGGAACCCTGCGAGGAGCGTGCGCCCCGGGCCGCCCGTGAGCCGCGAACGCCCCGCAAGCCGCTCCCCGCCGTGCCCCGCCCCGAGTGCCACGTGCCGGGACTGTTCCGGGCCGCCGCCGACCTCCTCGCGGACCTGCGGCGCCACGACGTGCGGTTGCTCCTCTCCGAGTCCGACACCGCCCACCTGACCCCCGGCGTCGCCGCCTGGCTGGAGCGGGACGTCACCCCCGCGGCCGTGCGCCGTGCCCTGACCGCCGACCTGCCGCCCGAGGGCCTGCGGCGCCCCGCCGCCTTCCTGGCGCACCGCCTCGCCGCCCAGCTCCCGCCCCCGGCCCCGTACCGCGAGCCGGCCGCCATCCCACCGCCCGCTCGGCCCCGGGTTCCGCTGCAGAACTGCGACGGCTGCGACCGCGGCTTCCGCGCGGCCGAGCCCGGTCTCTGCCGGGAGTGCCGGGAAAGGCGTAAGACGTGATCAGGGGTTCCCAGGGCCTGTGCTCCCGCCCGGACCGGCGCCCGCCTGTGCATGCCGTTGCCGTTATATAACCGACGGCATATGTTGAAGGGGTGTCCCTGCCCTTCGATGTCCTGGCCGACCCCACACGACGGCGTGTGCTCGGGTTGCTGCTCCGGCGGCCCCGTCACGTCGGGGAGATCGCCCACGCCCTCGACATGAGCCAGCCGCGGGTGTCCAAGCACCTGCGGGTGCTGCGGGACGCCGGGCTCGTCACCGTGCGGGCGGAAGCGCAGCGCCGCTGGTACGAGCTGCGCCCGGAACCGCTGGCGGAACTCGACGCCTGGCTGGAGCCGTATCGCCGACTGTGGACGGAACGCCTGGACGCCCTGGAACGGCACCTGGACACGATGCCCGACATTCCCGAGCAACAGCCGCGTCAGGCAGCCGAGGAGCAGTGACACGATGAGCGCGAGCAGGACCACCACCATCGACGGTCGGCCCGCCCTGCGGTTCGAACGTCACCTGAACCACGGCCGGGAGAAGGTGTGGACGGCCGTCACCGATCCCGGGCATCTCAGCCAGTGGTACCCGCTGCGGGTCACCGAGCTGGAGCCGGGGGTCGGCGGCCGGATCGTCTTCGACGACGGCGAGGGCACCGTCTACACGGCCACCATCACCCACTACGACCCCCCGCGGGAGTTCGGCTTCGACGAGCACGACCCGGACGGCAAGGAGCGGGAGTTCGACGACCACGTCAGGATCGAACTGCGCGACGAGGGGGCCGGTTGCCTCCTGGTGTTCACGCACGTCATGGCCGATCCCTCGATCGCCGAGGGTGCGTCCGGAGGCTGGCAGGCGTGCCTGGACGAACTCGTGGCGCGGCTCGAGACGGCTGCACCCTGAGGCGGGCGGCGCCCGCCGGGGCGGCCGTGCGCGGGTCACGTCACCCCGGCTCGCCGGTCCGACCCTGACCGGTCGCACGGCACGTCTCTGCCGGGAATGCCGACCCTGACCGGTCGCACGGCACGTCTCTGCCGGGAGTGCCGGCCCGGGCGGGGAGCGGCCGTCCGACGCGGAACCGGCGCGCGCCGCAGGGGCGGGGGCCGGGGTCCCGGCGGCGCGAACGGTCTGTCGGGGTGCGGGGGCGAGGACCGCCCCTCATAGGGAGGACCGCCCCTCATAGGGTGGACCCATGACCGAATCGCCCACCCCCGGCCCGCGGCCGGAGGAACCCGCCGCCGGCTCCGCCCGGCGTCTGCTGCTGGTGCACGCGCACCCGGACGACGAGTCGATCACCAACGGGGCCACCATGGCCCGGTACGCCGCCGAGGGCGCCCACGTCACGCTGGTCACCTGCACGCTGGGGGAGCGGGGCGAGGTCATCCCGGCCGAGCTGGCCCACCTGAGCGGCGCCGCCCTCGGGCAGCACCGGCTGGGCGAGCTGCGCGAGGCGACGCGGGCGCTCGGTGTGACGGACGTGCGGCTGCTCGGGGGCGCCGGGCGCTTCAGCGACTCCGGGATGATGGGGCTGCCGGACAACGACGACCCCGGCTGCTTCTGGCAGGCCGACGTAGACCGGGCCGCCGCGCTGCTCGCCGAGGTGATCCGCGAGGTGCGGCCCCAGGTCCTGGTCACCTACGACGACAACGGCGGCTACGGGCACCCCGACCACATCCAGGCCCACCGCGTCGCCATGCGGGCCGTGGAGCTGGCGGACGGGGAGGGCGGCTGGACGGTGCCCAAGGTGTACTGGACCCGCACCCCCCGTTCCGTGGCCGAGGAGGCGTTCGCGCGCCTCGCCGACGACCTCCCGGACCTGCCCTTCGACCGGGCGGCCTCCGTGGACGACGTGCCCGGCGTCGTCGACGACGCCCGCGTGACCACCGTGATCGACGGCACCGCCCACGCCGCCGCCAAGGCCGCCGCGATGCGCGCCCACGCCACCCAGATCACCGTCGCCGAACCGTACTTCGTGCTCTCCAACGAACTGGCCCAGCCGCTGTTCACCACCGAGTACTTCGAGTTGGTGCGCGGCGAACGCCCCGGTGCGCCGGAGACCGACCTGTTTGCCGGAACCGGAGCCGGGGAGACCTCATGAGTGACCGCACCACCTCCCTGCTCACCCAGCCGCCGCGCCTCCCGTCCGGCCGTCGGATCGCCGCCCACCTGGGCCTGTTCGTGCTCGGCGCCGTGGTCGCGCTGGCCGGGGCGCTGGTGCAGGCGGGCTGGTTCCCGGCGGGGCTGCTGCTGGCCCTCGCGGGCGAGGCCGGGCTGTGCCTGGGAGCCTCCCGGGCCGTGCGCTCCCGGGGCGGGGGTGTGGCCGCCGCCGCGGGCTGGACGCTCGCCGTCGTCCTGCTCACCACCAGCCGGCCGGAAGGTGACTTCCTGTTCGCCGCGGGAAGCGGCTCCTACCTCTTCCTGCTCGGGGGCATCGCCGTTGCTGTGATCTGCGCCACCCTGGGGCCCGGACGGCAACCGGACGGCGGCCCCGGCCGACTTGCCACATGACGTACTCCTTCGCCGTTCCACGGGCGTGCGGGTCCGGTGCGGGTTTCCCCAGGAGTCGTGGGAAAGCGGCCGGATGCGGCCAGTATGGTGGTGCGCGCCGCCGAGCCTCCCCCGAACTCGGCCTCGCCCGAGCCGGGGGGATCTCCGTCGTGAGGTCGAGACGGGCGGCGGAGCCAACCGGGAGAACCTGCCTTGAGTCGTGAAACTGACACTCCGTCCACCGGGCCCGAAGGGCGCGGGGGAGCCGCCTACCCGTCGGGCACCCCGCCCTACGGGATCCCGGCGATCCCGGACGAGGGTACGGACGCGGGCCGTTCGGCCGCGCGGCCGGAGGACCGCAAGACCGAGACCACGCTGACGACCCGGATCCGGATCAACATCCCCGGATCCCGGCCCATTCCGCCGGTCGTCGTGCGTCAGCCCGTCAAGGACAAGGACAAGGACGCCAGGGACACCGGGGACACCGGCGACACGGCGAACGGGCCCGGCGCGGACGGCGGGACGCTGGCCGCAGGACCCGGCACGTCGGCCGGACCGGCCGAGGCCACCGCACCCGGCGCGCCCGCCCCGCTGCCGACCCGCCCCACGGGCGGCGGCCGGCCGAGCACCCCGAAGACCGAGGAGAAGCCCACCAGCGACTGGTTCGCGCCCCGCAAGTCCCCGGCCGCGAAGGGCGGTACGGGGTCCGGTCCCGCCAACGGGTCGGCCCCGGCGGCCGGTTCCGGAACGCCCGGCGGCACGGGCGCGGGCGGCGGCACCCCGAACGGCGTCCCGGGGCCCGGTGCCCGGGCGGGCGGGGGACGCCCCGGCGGTGTCGTCGGCGGCATGAACGTCCCGGGCGGCTCCCGGCCCCCGGGCACGAACGGTTCCGCGCCCGGCACCGGCTCCACCAACGGTGCCGGACTCCCCGGCGCGACCGGCGGCCCGGTGGCTCCCGGGCACGGCGGCGGCACCGGCTCCTTCGACGTGACCGAGGCGCTGGCCGGCGGGACGCGTCCGGGTCAGGGCGGCTCCGGCGAGCCGGGCCGCGACGACCTGCCGTACTCCCCCGACGGCGGCCCCGCCGGGCCCACGACCGGCCCCGTCACCGGGACCGGCGGTCCGCTGGGCGGCCCGGGCGGTCCGGACGCTCCCGGGCGGCCCGGAGGCGGCGCGACCGGACCGGGCGCACCGGGCGCACCGGGCGCACCGGGCGCGCAGGGCCAGGGCGGCGTGCCCGGCGGCGGGCTCAGCGACGACACCGCGATCCTCACCCCGCAGATCCAGGCCCCGGAGCCGGGCCCCGGCTACGGCGCCCGTCACGACAACGTCTCCGGGAACACCGTCACCAGCGGCATCCCCGTCGTCCCGGCGAGCGCCGCCTTCGACGCGGACACCCCGGCCGGCGGCCCGCGGACCCACACGCCCCCCAAGCTGCCCGAGCCGGCCCCCGCGCCCGCCGCGAGCTCCGCGAAGCCGGCGAAGAAGAAGGGGCGCAGCAAGCTGGTCCTGCTCGCCGGCGGCCTGGTCTTCCTCGGCGGCGTCGCCTACGGCGCCGGGCTGCTGATGAACCACTCCGACGTGCCCAAGGGCACCACCGTGCTCGGGGTCGACATCGGCGGCGGCACCCGGGACGACGCCGTGCAGAAGCTGGACGCGGCACTCGGCGACCGGCTGAACGAGCCGCTGAAGCTGACCGTCGGCGGCAAGACCGTCGAGCTGGAGCCGGACAACGCCGGCCTGCAGTTCGACGCCGACGCCACCGTCGCGGACGCCGCCCGGAGCGACTACAACCCGGTCTCCGTGATCGGCTCCCTGTTCGGCAACCAGCGGGCCGTGGACCCCGTCATGCCCGTCGACGAGGAGAAGCTGCACGCCGCCCTGAACGACGTCGGCGGCACGGCCTCGAACACCGACGGCACGATCAAGTTCGTGTCCGGCAAGGCCGTCCCCGTGTACGGCAAGCCCGGTGAGGGCATCGACGTCGACAAGTCGACCGAGGCGGTCGCGGCGGCCTACCGCACCCAGGTCGAGACCGGCGCCTCGTCCCCGGTCACCGTGCCGACGACGACCCGGCAGCCCACGGTCAGCAAGGCCGAGGTCGACCGGATGATGAAGGAGTTCGCCGAACCGGCCATGTCGGCCAACGTGACCGTGCAGACCGACGCGGCCCACTCCATCCCGATGAGCCCCGAGAACTCGCTGTGGAAGTTCCTCCGGGTGGAGGCCGTGAACGGCAAGCTGGTCGACAAGCCCGACCTGGGCGCCCTGAAGAAGCTGTACGGCCAGACCTTCGACGGCGTGCTGATCACCCGGGGCAACGGCGAGAAGACGCCCGTCACCCCGCAGGACGTGTACGGGGCGCTGCGTAAGGCACTGATGAGCAAGACGGACCGGGTCGCGGTGATCGAGACCGACCCCAGCTGACGCGCCACGCCTGACACCTGACACACCAGCCATCCGAGCCTGACCTCTGGCATCGGACAGCCTGGCATCAGGCAGCCTGACCTCTGGCACCGGGCGTTCGACGCCTGGCGCCTGGCGCCCTGCGCTTGGCACCTGTCAGGCCGCCGCCCGCCCTCCGGCGGACGGCGGCTGACGGCCGTCGGCGCCCCCGGCCACGCCGTCCGCCGGCCGGGGCGGGTATGACATCCGTCATCCGCCGTCCGGGACCCGGGGCACTGCCCCCGGGGCGTCCGGCCGGGCCACGATGGTCGTATGAGGACAGCGACGAGGGCCACCGGCAGCTCCTACGGCGGGCTGGGCGCCGCAGCCATGGGCAAGCGCCCGGAGAACCGCAGACAGTGGCTGGTGAAGGCGCTGTGGTCGGGCATCTGGCTGGTCTTCCTCAGCGCGCCCGTGATCGACCTCCTGGAGGGTGGCCACGGCCCGGCCGCCCAGGTCCTCGGCTGGAGCGGGCTCGTCGTCTTCGTCGCCGGCTACCTCACCCTGGTCTTCCGCACCGGCCGCAGCGAGCGCAACGGCACCGCCCTGCTGGTGCTGGCCCTTCTTTGCGTGGAGTCCGGTGCCCTGGTCCTGTTCCTGGGCCGGGAGTGGCTGGTGCTGTTCGTCTACGTGGCCATCGCCTCCGGGGCGGCCCTGCCCCTGCGGCTGGCCTGCTGGACCATCCCGGGAGCGTCGGCCCTGATGGCGGGCGCGGCCCTGATCGTCCCGGACGGGAAGGTGTTCCTCGTCGGCCTCCTCGTGCCCGCCCTGCTCGGCGGCTTCGCCATGACCGGCGTGCGCGAACTCGTCCGGACCACCATCGCGCTGCGCGAGGCCCGCGCCACCGTCGCCCAGCTCGCCGCCAACGAGGAGCGCCTGCGGCTCGCCCGTGACCTGCACGACCTGCTCGGCCACTCGCTCTCGCTGATCACGCTCAAGAGCGAACTGGCCGGCCGGATGCTCCCCGGGCAGCCGGAACTCGCGGCCCGGCAGGTCGCCGACATCGAGCAGGTCAGCCGCCAGGCGATGACCGACGTGCGGGAGGCCGTCAGCGGCTACCGGCGGCCCCGGCTGGGCAGCGAGATCGCCGGCGCCCGGGTGGCGCTGGCAGCCGCCGGGGTCCACGCCGACCTGCCCGCCGAACCCGGCCTCGCGGACGTCCCCGAGGAGAGCGAGTCCGCCCTGGCCTGGGCACTGCGGGAGGCCGTCACCAACGTCGTCCGGCACAGCGGGGCGGGCCGCTGCACGGTCGAACTGCTGCGCCGCCGCACGGTGGACGGCCGCCCGGTGCTGGAACTGTCCGTCGAGGACGACGGCTCCGGCGGACCGGCCCCGCACGGCGACAGCCGCTACCGCGGTGACTCACAGGGCGACAGCCGGTACCGCGGTGGCCCACAGGGCGACAGCCCGTACGGCAACGGCCTGACCGGCCTCGCCGAGCGGCTGCACGCCGCCGGCGGTGCCCTGGAGGCCGGTCCCACCGGGCAGGGCTTCCGGCTGGTCGCCCGGGCGCCACTGGCGGAACCCGAGCCGCACGCGGCGGACACGAATACGGACACGGCGGCGGACCCGGAGACGGACCGGGGATCGGAGTCGAGCACGGAACAGGGCACGGAGTCCGGGGCAGGCCCCGGGGCGGAGGGCGGCGCTGACCTCGGGGCGGAGGGCGGCGTGGACCCGGGGGCGGAGACCGTGTGCTCGGGATCGGACCCGGGGGCGTACCCCAGGGCGGAGGGCTCGGAGCCGGGACCGGTGCCGGAGGAGGGCCCGGAGACGGGCTTCGGGGCGGAGGGTGCGGGCACCGGGCCGGAGCAGAGCCCGGGAGGAGCGGGCCCGGGCGCCCGGCCGGATCAGGGCCCGGGGGCGGGCTCCGGGGCGGACGTAGGATCCCGCGCATGAGCCGCACGATCAAGGTCCTGCTCGCGGAGGACCAGTCGATGGTCCGCGAGGCCCTGGCCGCCCTGCTGGGCCTGGAGGACGACATCGAGGTCGTCGCGCAGGTCGCCCGCGGCGACGAGGTGCTGGCCGCCGCCCGGGAGCACGCCGTGGACGTCGCCCTGCTGGACATCGAGATGCCCGGCGCGAACGGCATCGAGGCCGCCGCGCTGCTGCACCGCGAACTGCCCGGCGTGAAGCTGGTCGTCCTCACCACCTTCGGCCGGCCCGGCTACCTGCGCGGTGCCATGGAGGCCGGTGCCGACGCCTTCCTGGTCAAGGACGCCCCGGCCGCCCGACTCGCCGCCGCCGTGCGCACCGTGCTGGCCGGGGGGCGGGTGATCGACCCGACGCTCGCCGCGGCGGCCCTGGCGGACGGCGCCAACCCCCTCACCGAGCGGGAGCGCGAGGTCCTGCGCGCCGCCGCCGACGGCTCCACCAACGCCGAACTCGCCGGTGCCCTGCACCTGTCCCAGGGCACCGTCCGCAACTACCTCTCCACCGCCATCCAGAAGCTGGCCGTCCGCAACCGCACCGAAGCGGTCCGGGTGGCCCGGGAGAAGGGCTGGCTGTAGGGGCGAGGGCGAGGGCGAGGGCGGGGGCGGGGGCGGGGGCGGGGGCGGGGGCAGGGGGCGCGGCGGCTCCGGCTAGTTGAGCAGCGCGCGGGCGGCGCGGGCCTGGCCGCGGATGCGGTCCGCGGCCGGTTCGTCGACCGCGGCCACCACCTCCGCGTACGCCTCCAGCTCCGCCGCGCCGTCCACGAAGGAGCCGCGCTGCACCAGCAGCTGGGCCCGCTCGTAGCGCAGCCGCGCCGGGTGCGAGGGGAGCAGCAGGGACAGGTCGAGGGCCCACAGCGCCACGGCGGAGTGCTCGGGCCGGGCCGCCGCCCACGCGCGGATGTTGTTCAGCACGCGCAGCACGACGTCCAGCGGGTCGGCCGGGGTCAGCATCGACGGGTCCAGCGAGCCGCCGGTGGTGCCGGCGACCACCAGGTCCGCGTCCGCACCGGTCATCAGCCGGCCGCCGTCGAACGGATCGGCGAGCACCGGCGGCCCGTCCTGCCCGAAGCCGACGACGAAGTGACCCGGCAGCGCCACCCCGTACACCGGGGCCCCGGCGCGCCGCGCCACCTCCATCCACACCACCGACAGCAGGATCGGCAGCCCGCGCCGCCGCCGCAGGACCTCGTGCAGCAGCGACGACTCCAGGCGGCGGTAGTCGGCCGGGGTGCCGTGGAACCCGCACCGTTCGCCCAGCAGGTCGCGCAGCGCGACCGCCCACGCGCGCGGGCCGCCCGGCCGGTGCGGGAGCAGCCCGGCCAGCCGGTCCAGTTCGATCTGCGCGGCGTCCAGGCCCGGCTCGTCCAGCGTGCCGTCCGCCTCCGCGGCCAGGAGCAGGCAGAGCGTGGCCAGGTCGGGCCGTTCGGACCTGGCCTCCTCGGCGAACCTCCGCCGCACGTCGGCGGAACGCCCGGGGGAGGGCGGCTGGGGGGACGGGGACGGCATGACGGGTTCCTGCCCTCTCACAAGGTTCCGTCACCGGCCGCGGCCGGTGCGTGCGGTGCCGGTTCCGGCGCCCGGTGGTGGTGGTACGCGTGGTGCACGGTGAAGCCGAGCCCGGCGTACAGCTGCCGGGCGGCCGTGTTGTCCTCCTCGACCTGGAGCCAGGCCGCGGACGCCCCCTCGTCGAGCGCCCGGCGGGCCAGCGCGGCCATCACCGCCGTCGCCAGTCCCTGCCTCCGCCGCGCCGGGTCGACCTCCACCGCGGCGAACCCGGCCCACCGGCCGTCCACCACGCAGCGCCCGATGGCGGCGGGCGCGTCCGGCCCTTCCCCGGCCGGGGAGGGGTCCCCGGGGACGGTGGCGAACCACACCGACGGTCCGCCGCCCAGGACCCTCAGGGCCACCTCGTCGACGCCCTCCCGCCCGTACCGGGCGAGCCACCCGGAGTCCACCGTGCGGGACAGCTCCACCCCGGCCGGGTCCACGGGCAGGTCGGCCAGCGGGGCGAGCGCGCCCACCCACACCTCGGCGGTCACCTCCCGGACCCAGCCCCGCCGTTCCAGCTCCGCCGCCAGCAGCTCCTGCGTGCCCTGCGCACCGGTCGCGGTCTGGACGTAGGCGGGCAGCCCGCGCCGCGCGTACCAGCGCCGTACGGCGTCCAGGGCCTCGTCCAGCGGCACGCCCGGGTCGCCGAGCGGCAGCACCGAGTTGGCGCGCCGGGTGAAGCCCGTCCGGCGTCCGGCCTCCCCGCCCGCCGCGGCCCGCAGTTCCCAGTCGCCCAGCCGCTCGCTCTCGACCGGCGGCCACGCCCGCGAGGCGGCCCGCGCCAGTTCCGCGTAGGTGGCGGCCGGCCCCCGGCGGCGCGCCGGGGCGGCCGGCACCGTCTTGCCGGCGACCAGCACGGATTCCGGGATCCGGACGCTCTCGCCGCTCCTCCGTGTGATCCCCAGCACACCGTCGTCCCATGATGTGAGAACGCCTACCGTGTCGGTGAACCTCTCACCCGAGGGACCATGTTCGATCAAGCTCCGTACGGAGACCCGTTTCCCCACGTCAGCAGCGGTGATGCGGACCTCCGGACGGCCGGCCGCGAAGAATTCCACAGGTCGGTCCACCCCTCCTGTTCGGATCATGCCCAGGAACGGAGATACTAGGGGCGGGCATCGACGACGCCGCGCTCCCGCGCGCCAGGCGGCGGAGCCTGAGGAGGCCCGCCAGCGCCCTATCGAGGAGGAACGACAGCGTGACCTACGTCATCGCGCAGCCTTGTGTCGACGTGAAGGACAAGGCGTGCATCGAGGAGTGCCCGGTCGACTGCATCTACGAGGGCCAGCGGTCCTTGTACATCCACCCGGACGAATGCGTCGACTGCGGCGCCTGTGAACCGGTCTGCCCGGTCGAGGCCATCTTCTACGAGGACGACACTCCCGAGGAGTGGAAGGACTACTACAAGGCGAACGTCGAGTTCTTCGACGAGCTCGGATCGCCCGGCGGCGCCAGCAAGCTGGGGCTGATCGAGCGGGACCACCCGGTCATCGCCGCGCTGCCGCCGCAGGCGTAACCCGCCACCCCGCGGCCCGCACCGACGTGCCGCCTCGGTCCCGTACGGTCCGGCCGCCCCGGTCGCCCGCACGGGACCGAGGCGTCTGGCGGGGCGACCGCGCGAGCGTCCGCAGGGCCGGGGCGCCCGCGGGACCGAAGCGTCCGCAGGGCCGGACCGGAGCAGCGCCGGACCGCGACCGGACCCGGAACCGGAGCGGCACCGGACCGCGACCGGACCGGAGCAGCGCCGGACCGGAACAGATCCGGACCGCATCAGATCCGGACCGCATCAGATCCGGACCGCATCAGATCCGGGTCGCGGCCGGACCAGAACCGGACCCGAACCGGATGAAACCGGATCAGAACCGGATCAGAACCGGACCAGAAAGAGAGCCCGTACCCGTGTCCGTAGTCTCCGACCGGCTGCCCGCCTTCCCCTGGGACAAGCTGGAGCCCTACAAGGCGACGGCCGCCGCGCACCCGGACGGCATCGTCGACCTGTCCGTCGGCACCCCCGTGGACCCGGTCCCCGAGGCCGTCCAGAAGGCCCTGGTCGCCGCCGCCGACTCCCCCGGCTACCCCACGGTGTGGGGCACCGCCGAACTGCGCGACGCGATCGTCGGCTGGGTCGAGCGCAGGCTGGGCGCCCGCGACCTCACCCACCGGCACGTCCTGCCGGTCGTCGGCTCCAAGGAACTGGTCGCCTGGCTCCCCACCCAGCTCGGACTCGGCCCCGGCGACCGGGTCGCCTTCCCGCGCCTGGCCTACCCGACGTACGAGGTGGGCGCCCGACTGGCCCGCGCCGACCACGTGGCCTACGACGACCCGACCGCGCTGGACCCGTCCGGGCTGAAGCTGCTCTGGCTCAACTCCCCGTCCAACCCCACGGGACGGGTGCTCTCGCGCGAGGAACTGACCCGGACCGTCGCCTGGGCCCGCGAGCACGGCGTCCTCGTCCTGTCCGACGAGTGCTACCTCGAACTGGGCTGGGACGCCGAGCCGGTGTCGGTCCTGCACCCGGACGTCAACGGCGGTTCCCTCGACGGGATCGTCTCCGTCCACTCCCTGTCCAAGCGGTCCAACCTCGCTGGGTACCGGGCCGCCTTCCTCGCCGGTGACCCGGCGGTCCTCGGGCCGTTGCTCCAGATCCGCAAGCACGGCGGCATGATGACGCCGGCGCCCACCCAGGCCGCCGCCGCGGCGGCCCTGCGCGACGACGAGCACGTGCGCGTACAGCGCGAGCGCTACGCGGCCCGCCGCAGCGCCCTGCGGCAGGCCCTGACCGGCCACGGCTTCCGCATCGAGCACAGCGAGGCGGGCCTGTACCTGTGGGCCACCCGCGAGGAGTCCTGCTGGGACACGGTCGCCCACCTGGCCGACCGCGGCATCCTGGTGGCCCCCGGTGACTTCTACGGCCCCGCCGGTGAGCGGCACGTGCGGATCGCCGTCACCGCCACGGACGAGCGCGTCCGGGCCGCGGTGGACCGCCTGACGGCCTGACCGGTCCGGCACGGCACGGACGCGGTGTGCGAAGCCGGGCGTCCGGCGGTGGTGTCCCAAACCGGCGGCCGACGGGCACGCGCCGTGCCGTGAGACCGCGCCGCGAGGCCGCAGCGATGCGGGCACGGCCCCGGCCCTCGGGCACCCACCCGCACGGGGCACCCGCCCATGACGCCGGACGGGCCCGGGGAGAAGTCCCCGGGCCCGTCCGGCGTCGGTGGCGTCGGTGGCCGCGTCGGCCGTGCTAGCCGTGCTCGCGGCTCAGCCGAGCGGCAGGCTCTGCACCGGCAGGGTCTTGGCCGACGGCAGGCCCCGCGAGGTGAGCGAGTCGGTGGGCAGGTCGCCGCCCTCGGTCGCCGCGCCCGCGGTGTCGCCCAGCACGTCCCCGGCGGAACCGGCCAGGCCGCCGGCCGCCTTCTGCGCGGCCGGGGTGGCCTTCGCGGCGGCCTTCTCGACGGTCTTGCCGCCGGTGTCACCCGCCACCTCGGTCACGGTCTGCGCCGCGCCGTCCAGGGCGGTCACCCCGCCGAGGTCGGGCGCGGCCGGGAGCCCGGGGGCCGCACTGGCGGTACCGGCCGCACCGACCCCGGCGGCCGCTCCGGCGGCGACGAGCAGCGCGGCACGGGCGATCCGACGGGTCAGGGGGAGGGACATGGTGCTCCTTCGAAGGAGAAGAACAGCTCGGACGCCGTGACTACCGCTCGAAGGGCGGGAAGGTTGCGGCGCCTCCCGGTAAAGACTCGGTAACGCGTCGCATTATCGGATCGGGAGGAAAGCGGACGAAGGCCGCCCCGGTGAGGCGGGTGCAGAACCGCTTCGGCCCAGTGGCCGCAGGGCCGACGCCGCCGTAGGCCGCGACGGCGCGCACGACCCCGCACCCGTCAGCACCGGGCACCGCGCATGCCCCCTGCGAGTGACCGCCCGCACTACCGCCCGGTGGTGATCCGTACCCGGTCCGGCCCGTCCACGGGCTTCTCGGAGCCCTTCGCGTCGTCCCGGCGCCACGTGCTGTCCGTGGTCCCGGCCACCCAGACCCGGCCCGCGTAGGAGACACGCTGTATGCGGAGCTGGGAGGCGTTGGCCACGGCCCAGTGCGCGAGCTGCCAGCCCCGGGTCCCGGCCCGCCGGGGGCCGCCGGCCGCTCCGTCCCGCCCGTCGTCGACCGGCAGCGTCAGGGTCCGTCCGTCCGGCTCCACCGTCACGTCCGGGGCGCTCGGGGAGGGCGTGGGCCGCGCCGCGTCGCCGGCCTCCGCACCGGCCGGTTCGTCGACCTCGGCGCCGGCCGGCTGGATCAGGTCCCGTCCGAAGTCCCGGGCCAGCGCGGCCTGTACCGCCTCCGTGCCCGACGCGCGCGACGCGCCCGGGCGCCCCTCGCAGGTCAGGGTCGCCCCCGAGCGCCCGGTCAGCGCGGCGGCCAGCAGGGCCGCGTCGGGCTCGTGCTTGGCGTACGCCTGCGGGAACCCGCTGCGCTGCACCTTCTGCGCGGCCACGGTCAACGGCAGCCGGGTGTAGCCCGGCACCTTCTCCAGGCCCTCGTAGAACTTCTCGGCCGAGTACACCGGATCCATGATCTCCTCCGGTGTGCCCCAGCCCTGCGACGGCCGTTGCTGGAACAGGCCCAGCGAATCCCGGTCCCCGTAGTCGATGTTGCGCAGCGTCGACTCCTGGAGCGCGGTCGCCAGCGCGATGGTCACGGCCCGCTCGGGCAGGTCGCGCGCGGTGCCCACGGCGGTGATCGTCGCCGCGTTCACCGCCTGCTCCGGCGTGAACTCGTAGGTCGCGCCGTCCCCCTTGGCGGACACGACCTTGCACCCCGGCCCGCGCCCGCCCCCCGTGACGTACTGCACCACGAGGTATCCGGCGACCGCGAGCATCACCACGAAAGCCGCCCCGAAGCGGAAGAGGCGGCCCCGACGTCGTCTGGAAGGAAGCGGCGGCTCTGACACGCGTACAAGGTACTGGAGAGTACGCGAACGTGTGAGGCGGGTGTGGACAGTCGTCCGGGACCTGCCGCGTTAGGGTCGGAGCCATGGCCGACACCCCGCTTGACCTCACGCTGGACGCCGCGCGCCTGACCGCGCGGCTCGTCGACTTCCCCTCCGAGAGCGGCCAGGAGAAGCCGCTCGCGGACGCGATCGAGGCCGCCCTGCGCGCGTTGCCGCACCTCACGGTCGACCGGTACGGCAACAACGTGGTGGCCCGCACGCACCTGGGGCGGTCGGAGCGCGTGATCCTCGCCGGGCACATCGACACCGTCCCGATCGCGGACAACGTCCCCTCCCGCCTCGACGAGGACGGGGTGCTGTGGGGCTGCGGCACCTGCGACATGAAGTCCGGCGTCGCCGTCCAGCTGCGCATCGCGGCCACCGTCCCGGCCCCCAACCGCGACCTCACCTTTGTCTTCTACGACAACGAGGAGGTCGCCGCCGACCTCAACGGCCTCGGACACGTGGCCGAGGCGCACCCCGAGTGGCTGGAGGGCGACTTCGCCGTCCTGCTCGAACCCTCCGACGGCCAGGTCGAGGGCGGCTGCCAGGGCACCCTGCGGGTCCTGCTGCGCACGGAGGGCGAGCGGGCGCACTCGGCGCGTTCCTGGATGGGCTCCAACGCCATCCACGCCGCCGCCCCGATCCTGGAGCGCCTGGCCGCCTACGAACCCCGGTACCCGGTGATCGACGGCCTGGAGTACCGCGAGGGCCTCAACGCCGTCGGCATCTCCGGCGGGGTGGCCGGCAACGTCATCCCCGACGCGTGCGTGGTCACCGTCAACTTCCGCTACGCACCCGACCGCACGCCCGAGGAGGCCCTGGCCCACGTGCGGGAGGTGTTCGCGGACTGCGGGGTCGCCGAGTTCACCGTCGACGACCACAGCGGCGCCGCCCGGCCCGGCCTGTCCCACCCGGCCGCCGCCGCGTTCATCGAGGCGGTCGGCGGCACCCCGCAGCCCAAGTACGGCTGGACCGACGTCTCCCGCTTCTCGGCACTCGGCGTCCCGGCGGTCAACTACGGCCCCGGCAACCCCCACTTGGCGCACCGGCGGGACGAACGCGTCGACACCGCCAAGATCCTCGCCGGCGAGGAGCGGCTGCGCTCCTGGCTGACGGCATGATCGGGATCACCCGCGTGTGGTTTACACCGGTGCATTGCGGACATGCTGAGGTCCCCTGTACGTAACCCGCGTAGATCTACGCTGAGGTGGAACAACCTGGCACACGGAGGGAGCGCGCATGATCACTGGCAAGCCGGAGGGCACCCAGCAGCCACCCGAGGAGCAGCGTCTCGGTCCGGTGCTCCGACGCCGGACGCAGGTGCAGTCGAGCACCACCGACCAGCGGCTGCTGGACGAGCGCGCTCCCAGCGGCTGGGTGCACACCGACCCCTGGCGCGTGCTGCGCATGCAGTCGGAGGTGATCGAGGGCTTCGGCTCCCTCTCCGAGCTCCCGCCCGCCATCAGCGTCTTCGGCTCCGCGCGCACCCCGGTCGACTCCTGGGAGTACGAGACCGGCGTCAAGCTGGGACGCGGCCTGGTCGAGGCGGGCTTCGCGGTGATCACCGGGGGCGGGCCCGGGGCCATGGAGGCGGCCAACAAGGGCGCCCTGGAGGCGAACGGCGTCTCGGTCGGCCTCGGCATCGAGCTGCCCTTCGAGCAGGGCCTGAACCCCTACGTCGACATCGGCCTGAACTTCCGCTACTTCTTCGTCCGCAAGCTGATGTTCGTCAAGTACGCCCAGGGCTTCGTGGTCCTGCCCGGCGGACTCGGCACGCTGGACGAGCTGTTCGAGGCCCTCACCCTGGTCCAGACGCAGAAGGTCACGCGCTTCCCCATCGTCCTCTTCGGCACCGAGTACTGGGGCGGCCTGGTCGACTGGCTCCGCGGCACGGTCATCGCCCAGGGCAAGGCGGCGGAGAAGGACCTGCTGCTCTTCCACGTCACGGACGACGTGGAGGAGGCGGTGGCGCTGGTCTCCAAGGAGGCGGGCGTCTAGGAAGGGTCCGCCCCCTGGGCGGAGCGGGCTCGGACCCGGCGCGCCCCGCCCGCTCGACGGGACGGCATCCGCACGCTGGCGGTGGCCCGCCGGGGGGAGACGGCGAGCCCGGCGGGACGCGGGGGAGGACCCACGGGCTGGAGCCCGTTGGGTGCCCCCTCCCACACGGGCGGCCGGGTGCGGCCGGCTCCTGCACCGGCGGCCGGGTGCGGCCGGCTCCTGCACCGGCGGCCGGGTGTCCGTCCGGCCCCGGCACCGGGCGGGCCGGGTGTGCGTCCGGCGACCCTAGACCAGTCCCCGCCGGGCCACCGCGGGCTCCCGGTGGCCGGCGATGGAGGCCACCATGTCCAGCACCTGCCGCGTCTCCGCGACCTCGTGCACCCGGTACACCTGCGCCCCCAGCCAGGCCGACACCGCCGTGGTCGCCAGCGTGCCGAGCAGCCGCTCCTTCACCGGGCGGTCCAGGGTCTCGCCCACGAAGTCCTTGTTGGACAGCGACACCAGGACCGGCCACCCCGTGGCGACCATCTCGCCGAGGCGCCGCGTCGCCTCCAGGCTGTGCCGGGTGTTCTTGCCGAAGTCGTGCCCGGGGTCGATCATCACCGACTCCCGCGGCACCCCCAGGCCGACGGCCCGCTCCGCCAGCCCCACGGTACGTTCCAGGATGTCGGCCATCACGTCGTCGTAGGCCACCCGGTGCGGGCGGGTCCGGGGCCGCGCGCCGCCCGCGTGCGTGCACACCAGCCCGGCGCCGTACCGCGCGGCGACCTCCGCGAGCCGCGGGTCGACGCCGCCCCAGGCGTCGTTGAGGACGTCCGCGCCCGCCTCGCAGACCGCCTCGCCGACCTCGTGCCGCCAGGTGTCCACGCTGATCACGACGTCCGGGAAGCGCCGCCGCACCTCGGCCACGAAACCGACGGTCCGCCGGGCCTCCTCGTCGGCGTCGACCTCCTCGCCCGGCCCGGCCTTCACCCCGCCGACGTCGATGATCGCGGCGCCCTCCGCCACGGCCTGCTCCACGCGGGCCAGGGCCGGCTCGTCGCGGAAGGTCGCCCCCTGGTCGTAGAAGGAGTCCGGGGTCCGGTTGACGATCGCCATGATCACCGGCTCGTGCGGCTCGAATTCCCGCCTGCCCAGCCTGAGCATCCCCTGTGACCTCTCCTCGTGTCCCGTGCAGATCGGCGCCGACCGCCGAACGGTGGTCCGCCGGCCGCCTGCGGCCCGTCCTGTCAGACTCGCATGGCACGATCGGAGCCACACACCCGACTCCGACAACATCCGACCGTGGGGGCTCCACCGATGGTGATGTTCTTGTTCCTGGTCGTCGCGCTCACCGTCGTGGTCGCCGCGGTGACCCTCGCGGTGGTCGGCGGCGGTGAGAAGGGCCCGCTGCCCGAGGCCGCCCCCGAGCGGGTGCGGGACGCCCTGCCGCCGGACCGCCCGGTCAGCCGCGCCGACGTGGACGACCTGCGCCTGCCGCTCGCCGCCCGGGGCTACCGCATGGCCGACGTGGACGACGCCCTCGCCCGCCTCGGCGCCGAGATCGCCGAGCGGGACGCCCGGATCGCCGACCTGGAGTCCGCGCTGGCCGGTGCCCGCGCCGCCGCGGCCCACCTGTCCATGGACAAGCAGGCACCGCGCCCGGAGGCCGGGCAGCAGTGAGCGAGCCGGCAGCCCTCACCGGCCCCGACGGCGCCCCGCGCTGCCCCTGGGCCCTGTCTACCCCCGACTACATCGCCTACCACGATGAGGAGTGGGGCCGCCCGGTCCACGGCGACGACGCCCTGTTCGAACGCCTCAGCCTGGAGGCGTTCCAGTCCGGGCTGTCGTGGATCACCATCCTGCGCCGCCGGCCCGGCTTCCGCGCCGCCTTCGCCGGTTTCGAGATCGCCCGGGTCGCCGAGTTCACCGACGCCGACCGGGAACGCCTCCTCGCCGACCCCGGCATCATCCGCAACCGCGCGAAGATCGACGCCACCCTCGCCAACGCGCGGCTGCTGGCCACCTGGGCCCCCGGCGACCTCGACGCCCTCATCTGGTCCCACGCCCCCGACCCGGCGGGCCGCCCGGCGCCGCGCACCCTCGCCGACGTCCCGGCCGTCACGCCCGAGTCGACGGCCCTGTCCAAGGCCCTGAAGAAGCAGGGCCTGCGCTTCGTCGGTCCGACGACGGCGTACGCGCTGATGCAGGCGTGCGGCCTGGTCGACGACCACCTGGCCGACTGCGTGGCGAGACGGGACTGAGCAGGAACGGGACTGAGCAGGAACGGGACTGAGCAGAGACGGGACTGAGCCGCCGACGCCCGGCGGACCCCGCGGGCGGGGCGTCCCGCGGGCCGGGCGTCCCGCCGGTCCGGCCGGGCGGGCGGTGCCGGACCCGCGGGAGGCCCGTCCCGTCCCGCCGGGCAGGGCCCGGTGCTAGCGGCCCAGGTACTTCGGCTTCTCCTTGTTCACGAACGCCTGCACCGCGATCAAGTGGTCCTGGGAGGCGCCCGCACGGGTCTGCAGCTCGTCCTCCTTCTCCAGGGTCTCCGCCAGCGAGTGCCCGAGGCCGTACGCCACCGACTCCTTCAGCGCCGCGTACGCCACCGTCGGCCCCTCGGCGAGGGACCGGGCCACCTTCTCCGCCTCCGCGCGCAGGTCCCCGGCGGGCACCAGCCGGTTGGCGATGCCCAGGTCGTACGCCTCCTGCGCGGAGATGCTGCGCGGGAAGAGCAGCAGGTCGGTGGCGCGGCCGGGGCCGATCACCCGCGGCAGCGTCCACGAGATGCCGGAGTCCGCGGTCAGGGCGACCCCGGCGAAGGAGGTGTTGAACGACGCGGTGTCCGCCACGATCCGGTAGTCCGCCGCCAGGGCGAAGCCGAACCCGGCGCCCGCCGCGACGCCGTTCACCGCCGCGACCACCGGCTTGGGCGCCCCGGCCAGCGCCGTCACGATGGGGTTGTAGTGCTCGCGCACCGTGCTCATCGTCTGCCCGGAACCGGTCTCGCGGTCCTGGGCAAGCAGCCCGATGTGCTCCTTGAGGTCCTGCCCGACGCAGAACGCCCGGTCACCGGCCGCGGTCAGCAGCACGGCCCGCACGGCGTCGTCGTCCGCGGCGGCCCGGACCGCGTCCCGGAGGGCGACCTTCGCCGCGACGTTCAGCGCGTTCATCGCCTCCGGGCGGTTCAGCGTGATCGTCGCGAGTCCGTCGCTCACCTCGTAGAGCACGGTGTCGGCCATGGCGTATCCCCTCCAGCTGGCGGCTCCGGGACGTACCACCGGGTACGTCCCCGTCTGCAGGACAGCATGACGGACATCACCGGGCGGAGACGGCGCCGGTGGTGTGACCTGCGTCAAAGAATCGCGGCGCGTTTTTCTTCCGCGTTCCGGGACGAGGCGGCGCAGTATCGCAGTCACATCCCCGAATTGGGTGGTTTTGCTCGCGCGCGTTGCCCAAGCGATGCCGACCGATGTTGGTCATCGGGTCCTGCGATGCGGGATAATGGCCTGGAAGCAATGTGTTCGATGCCGGTGCGGTGTGTCCTGTCGTTCGTCCAGGACCGCAGATGCCCTTCGTGGGCCGTCGGCTAGACGGTTGAGCTGGGTTTCAGGAAGGGGAACGAGCATGGCGGCCATGAAGCCGCGGACGGGTGATGGCCCGCTCGAGGTGACCAAGGAGGGGCGGGGCATCGTCATGCGCGTTCCGCTCGAAGGCGGCGGTCGACTCGTCGTCGAGCTGACCCCGGACGAGGCCGACGCGCTCGGCGACGCCCTCAAGAAGGTCGTCGGCTGACGCGCAAGCGACCATACCCTTTCAGCCGCCCCGGTGCCGCGCCTGGTACCGGGGCGGCTGTCTGCGCAGGTGGAACGCTGCGTCGGGTGGGTCCTCCGGGACCTGCGGGGCATACGGGCCCTGCAGGGCGCAGGAAGTGCGATGCGGCGGGGATGTCCCGTGCGCGCCGTGTCGCGGGGATGCGCCGGCGGGCGGTACGGCGGGGATGCGGGGGTTGCGGGGCCGGGCGGCCGTCAGCGCTTCACCGCGCACAGCAGTCCGTCGCCGACGGGCAGCAGGGAGGACACCAGTTCCTGGCTCTCGCGCACGGCCCGCACCAGCTCCCGCAGCCGCAGCACCTCGGTGGGCTGCGGCCCGGAATCCACCGTCCGGCCGTTCGCGAACACGCCTTCGAAGGCGACCAGGCCCCCGGGACGCAGCAGACGCAACGATTCAGCGAGATAGTCCTGGTACTCCAGCCGGTCGCCGTCGCAGAAGACCAGGTCGTAGCCGGCGTCCGCGAGGCGGGGGAGGACCTCCAGGGCGCGCCCGGGGATGAAGCGCGACCGGTTGGCGGCGAACCCGGCGTCCCGGAACGCCTGCCGGGCGGACTGCTGGTGCTCCGGCTCCGGGTCGACCGTGGTCAGCACGCCGTCGGGCCGCATGCCGTGCAGCAGATGGATGCCGGAGACCCCGCAGCCCGTCCCTATCTCCGCGACCGCCTTGGCCTCCACGGTGGCCGCGAGCAACCGCAGCGCCGCGCCCGTGCCGGGCGACACCGAGCGCAGCCCTGCCTGGCGTGCCCGGTCCCGGGCCCAGTGCAGCGCCTCGTCCTCGGCGACATAGGCGTCGGCGAACGCCCAGCTCGTCTGCCGGTTGGCGGTAATGACCCTCTCCTGTCCCCGTGAATGCCTGGCGAGACTGTATCCGTTGGCGTCGGGAACCCGCAGATGGGACCGGTCGTTCAAAGGGAGAGGACAACACGTGCGGGACGACGGGGGGCGGGCAGTGGGCGAGGACGCGGGGCACATGCCGACGGAGCCGCACGAGCCGGACCGCGGCAGATCAAATTCTCGTAAAACCGCTTATCCGGAGCTAACGGGCGAGGTGGCTATGGTAGGGGCTCCACTGGACACCACCAGAGCCGATAGGGGAGGTGCGGCTGTACCTGTGGATCGGGGAGGAGTGCTGCGGCGCTTCCTTGGATCGGCGGGCAGGCCGAAATCCGTGAACGACACCGCTGCCGACCACAGCCGCGCCGGCGACCCGGCCCAGACCGCGAGCTTCACCACCGACGCGGACGGGCAGGCGTGGACTCCGCCCACCTGGGAGGAGATCGTCAGCATGCACAGCGGGCGGGTCTACCGGCTCGCCTACCGTCTGACCGGAAACCAGCACGACGCCGAGGATCTCACGCAGGAGGTCTTCGTCCGCGTCTTCCGCTCCCTGTCGACCTACACGCCCGGCACCTTCGAGGGCTGGCTGCACCGCATCACCACCAACCTCTTCCTGGACATGGTGCGGCGCAAGCAGCGCATCCGCTTCGACTCGCTCGGCGACGACGCGGCCGAGCGGCTGCCCAGCAAGGAACCCACGCCCCAGCAGGTCTTCAACGACGCCCACTTCGACGCGGACGTCCAGCAGGCCCTCGACACCCTGGCGCCGGAGTTCCGCGCCGCCGTCGTGCTGTGCGACATCGAGGGACTCTCCTACGAGGAGATCGCGGCCACGCTCGGCGTCAAGCTGGGCACGGTGCGCTCCCGCATCCACCGCGGACGCTCCCAGCTGCGCAAGGCACTGGCCCACCGCTCGCCGAAGGCGCGCGCGGAGCGCGGCTCCCTGGTGTCCCGTGTCCCCGCCCTGGGGGGAGGGGGCGCGAGCGCGTGAGCGGATCACTGCCCACACCGTCCGAGGGACACCTCGCGGAGCAGCACCTGGGAGACCGACTCTCCGCCCTGGTGGACGGAGAGCTCGGTCATGACGCGCGTGAGCGCGTCCTGGCGCACGTCGCCACCTGCGCCAAGTGCAAGGCGGAGGTGGACGCCCAGCGCCGCCTGAAGAACGTGTTCGCCCAGGCGGCCCCGCCCCCGCCCTCGGAGAGCTTCCTGGCCCGCCTCCAGGGGCTGCCCGGCGGCGACCCCGGCGGCGGCTCCCCGCTGCTCGGCGGCGGCCCCGGCGTCTTCGACAGCCGGCGGGGCGAGGGCTTCGAGTTCGCCTACCGGCCCGCCCGGCCGCACGGCTCCCCGCCGCCGGACGACCCCGGCGGCCGCGGCTTCCGCATCCACGACGTGAGCCGCCACGACACCGACCGGCCCGCCTCCCGGGGACTGCGGTTCGCCTTCGTCGCCGCCGGAGCGGTGTCGCTGGCCGCGATCGCCCTCGGCGGTGTCACGACCAGCATGGTCGCCGACACCGAGGTCCGCGGTGCGGGCAAGGGCAGCAACGTCACACCGACCCGCACGCAGGGCACGGGTGCCGCGACGGTGCCCGAGTCCCAGCGGCGCCGCGGCGCCACACCCATGACCGGCCAGGGCACGGGGGGCCAGACACCGGCGCCCGTCGCGCCCACCGGGGTCTCCGCGCCGCTGCTGCCGGGACTGCCGCCACCGGCGGCCGGCGACCAGACGCTCACCGCGCCGATGATGGCCGGCGCCGTCGCCGTCTCCCCGCTGATACGCCCCCTGCCCCCGCTCCCTCCGTTCACTCCCGCCGGCTGGTCCTCGCCGTCCGGCATCCGTCCGCCCACCCTGCTCGACGCGGCCCCCGCACCGGGTCTCGCCTCGGCACTGCCCCAGGCGTCCGCCTCCAGCAGGGCCCGCTGATCCCCGGGCCGCTCGATGCGCGGGGGCGTACGAACCTGATTGAATCCGGTGGGCGCGCCCAGGCCCACGCAGCCGGGTGCCGGACCGTGCTCCGCCGGCCGCGGCGGTCACGGAACCACGGAGTCGAGGATCTGCGGCCAGCTGCGGGGAGAGCATGAACGAGGGGAAACCGGGCCCACCGGGGGAGCGGGCGGACACATCCGCCGACATCGCACCGGCGGACACGTCCGGGGCGCACGGTACGCAGGAGGAGCGCGACGGGGGCGATACGCCCGCCGCGGGAGACGCCCAGCGGCCCGTCACCGGCGCGCGGGGCACCGCCGACACCGCGCGGCCGACCCGGGACGGGGCCCCGACCCGGCCTGGGGAGACCGACGGGGACGGCGACTTCGCACTGGCCCGGCCCGCCGCCCACCCCACCGACGCCGAGGGCGACTACGCCCTCAGCAGCCCGCAGGGCCCCCCGACGCCCGGACGCCCCGACGGCCCCGACGGCCCCCACGGCCCCGACCGCTCCGGCGAGCCCCGGCGCCCGCACCACCCGGCCCCTGAACCGACCGCGCCCGAGCGCCCCGACGGGCGGGAGTCCGGTGTTCCGGCGGCCCCCGGCCCCTCGGGCGAACCCGTTCCCGGTCCGTCCGGCGATCCGAGGCCCTCCGAGCCGGTGCACTCCGAGCCAGTGGGGCCCGAGCCGGTGCATCCCGAGTCGGCGGGCCCCGCGCCGACGGTCGCCGGTCCGTCCACCGGGCCCGTCGGCCGGTCGCCGTCGGTTCCCGGCCGGTCCGGCGAGCCCGTCGGCCCGGTCCCGGCCGGTGAGGAGCGGCCCACCCCGCTGCACGACCCGGACCCCTACAGCACACCGCCCTACGGCGAGCCGGGCCCCTGGGCCCCCGCGCCTCCGGTCCAGCACCCGTCGACGGTCTCCGCACAGGCAGCACAGGCAGCACTGGCCGGCCGGACCGCACCGCCGCACGACGCGCCCCCGCCGGGCGCTTCGGAGGCCGTCACACCCCCGCACGGCACCCCCCTGAGCACGTCGTACGGCACGCCCCAGGTCCCGCACCCCACGGCGCAGGGCCCCGCGCTCGACCCGGTGGCGCACGGCGTGCCCGCCCCGGCTGCCCCCGCACCCGGCGCCCCGGCCCAGCCCGGGGTGCCACACCAGGAGGCGGCGGTGCCACCCCCCGCGCCCGGCGCGGTGCCGGGCGGTCCCCCGCACCCGGCCCCGCAGCCGGCGGCGGGCCCGGACCCGGCGGCGCCCGCCCCCGCGGCCGATCCCTGGGGCCGCTACGACCCCTGGGCGGCCCCCACGGCACCCGCGCCGCTCCAGATGAGCGGTCCGTCCGAGGACACCGAGAAGAAGCGGCGCCGGCTGCGCTCGCGGATCGTCCTCACCCTGGTGCTTGTCTTCGGGCTGCTGTGCGGCCTCGTCGGCGGGATCGTCGGGGCGTACCTGGAACGCAACGGCGGCGTCGGGGCCGTGGAACTGCCGCAGGCGGACAAGGAGCCCGCCGACCGCGACCCGGACAGCGTCGCCGGGATCGCCTCCCGGGCCCTGCCCAGCGTCGTGACCCTGCACGCCAGCGGCACGGGCGCGGCCGGCACCGGGACCGGGTTCGTGCTCGACGAGCGCGGCCACATCCTCACCAACAACCACGTGGTGGAGCCCGCCGGGCGCGACGGCGAGATCACCGTGACCTTCCACAGCGGCGACACGGCCGACGCCACCGTCATCGGCCGGGACAGCGGTTACGACCTGGCCGTCGTGAGGGTCAAGGGCGTCCGTGGGCTCACCCCGCTGCCGCTCGGCAACTCCGACAACGTGCGGGTCGGCGACCCGGTCGTGGCCATCGGCGCCCCCTTCGACCTGGCCGGGACGGTCACCTCCGGCATCATCAGCGCCCGGGAGCGGCCCATCACCGCCGGCGGTGAGAAGGGCGACGGCAGCGACGTGTCGTACGTCGACGCCCTGCAGACGGACGCGCCCATCAACCCGGGCAACTCCGGCGGCCCCCTCCTCGACGCCGAGGCCCGCGTGATCGGCATCAACTCGGCGATCCGTTCCGCGGGCGGCGGCGGCGACCTCGACGGCGGCCAGGCGGGCTCGATAGGGCTCGGCTTCGCCATCCCGATCAACCAGGGCAAGCGGGTGGCCGAGGAGCTGATCGACACCGGGAAGGCCACCCACCCGGTCATCGGCATCACCCTCGACATGGAGTACTCGGGCGACGGTGCCCGTGTCGGCGCCAAGGGCACCGACGGCGGCCCCCCGGTCGTCACCGACGGGCCCGGCGACAAGGCCGGCATCGAGGCGGGCGACGTGATCACCGAGGTCAACGGCCAGCGCGTGCACTCCGGTGAGGAACTCATCGTCAAGACGCGCGCCCACCGCCCCGGGGACCGGCTGGAGCTCACCCTGGAACGCGACGGGGAGGAGCGGACGGTGTCCCTGGTGCTCGGCTCCTCCGGAGGCTGATGAGCCCCGCCTCCCGGCGCCCGCCCCCCTGCGCGGGCGCCGGGACGGTACCGGACGGAGGGGGCGGCCGGGTACCGTGGACGCGGCCCGGACCACGGAAGACCACGACGACCACCGAGGGCCGCGGACCGAAGGCAGCGCAAGGAGCTTCAGGTGTTCAATGACATAGGCGCGTTCGAGCTGGTGACGATCATCATCCTCGCTGTGCTCGTGTTCGGCCCGGACAAGCTCCCCAAGGTCATCCAGGACGTGACGCGCACGATCCGGAAGATCCGTGAGTTCTCGGAGAGCGCCAAGCAGGACATCCGGGAGGAACTCGGCCCCGAGTTCAAGGACTTCGAGTTCGAGGACCTCAACCCCAAGACGTTCATCCGCAAGCAGCTGGACAACGACGAACTGGGACTCAAGGAGATCCGCAGCAGCTTCGACCTGAAGAAGGAGATGGCCGAGGTCACCGACGCCGTCAACGGCCGCGAGCCCGAGGCGTCCGCGTCCTCCGCCGTGCCGGCCGCCTCCGGTTCCTCTGCTTCCTCTGGTTCCTCCGGTTCCCCGTCCGGCCGGGTGGACATGTCCAAGAAGCCCACGACCCCGGCCGTCGACGACCGCCCGCCCTTCGACGCGGACGCCACCTGACCCCCGGTCCCGCGTGGTGCCCGGGGGCGGGCGACTCCTGAGCCGCCCGGCCGAGCCGGAGAGGCCGGGCCGGAGCCCGGCGCACCCGTTCCGTACGGGTCGCGCCACGCGGGTCGCACCGCAACGCGCCGTTCCGTGTCCACCGGGCGTACGCCCCGCGCACGTGACGCGTTTCATACTCCGGCCGGGCCGCACAGGGCCCGATCCGGTCGTTCGCGCGTCGCACGCGCCGGGTGGTTTCCCGGTCCGCGGCGGCGGGGTGGCTATGCTGCCCCAGTTGTTGCGCGGACCGGACGAGTGCGCCCGAACGGGGGCGGGCCGCCCCGGACCGACGAGAATGAGGAGGCGTCCGGGCAATGGAGACGACGAGTCAGGCCGTCGCGCAGGCGCCGGCCGCGGAGAGTGGACCACGACCGGCCACCTCCGCCCGGCGTGCGGCCGACGGCTATGTGAGTGCGACCTTCCCCTGGTACGGCCTGGACGAGGCCTTCACGGGCCGGCGCTGGCTGATGCAGGTGGGCACGGCCGCCGACGGCACGGTCGAGCACGGGTCGATCGGGCACGGTGACGAGCCGTCGGTACGCAGCGAGTACACGGCGGGCCCCGGCCAGGACGCCCGCGAGAAGTTCGCCGTGGTCGTGACCGTGGCCGCCAACCCGGTGCGCCGCAGCGCCGACGGCACCGGTCTGCTGGAGGCCACCTCGGTCTCCTCCGCGGCCTGGCTCGCCGGTGTCGGACTGCTGTCGTTCACCTGGCCGGGCCAGATGGACCACTCGCTGCGGGACAACTGGCTGGAGCAGCAGACGGAGACCGCCTGGGCGCTCGCCGACGACCTGGAGGGGGAGGACTGGTCGACGCTGTCCCTCCCCGTGGACGGTGTACCGACGCCGTTCCACTACCGGGAGTCCGAGTTCGGCTGGGTGCTCGCCGGGTCCACCCGGGCGGGCGTCCACGTCGGCGCGTACGGCCGCGGCATGAGCGCCTACGGGCTCGGCTTCGCCGAGGTCAAGGACGTGGCCGCCTACGCGGACTGAACCGCGACGACAACCGCACCGGGAGGGCGGGACGGGCCGCGGGGGCCGAGCAGCTTCCCCGCCCGAGCTTCTCGCCCGAGCTTCCCCGCCCGCGCGGACGCCCGGCTCCGGGCCTCCACGCCTCGTGTCCGGTCCCACGGCACGGGGGCGCCGGCCGGCCGGGGCGGCGCCCCAGGGGCCGGCAGGCGACCGGCCGTCACGACCGGTCCGGAGAGGTACAGGTGCGGCCCGTGCGACCGGCCCGGTGACGCCGGATCAGGCGACTGCCGGCGGGTCCGGCCGGCACAACCGGACCGACATAACCGGACCGACACCACCGGTCCGGCTCGAAAGGTCCGGCCACGGCGAGCCCCGGCCGTCACGACCACGCCGACTACGCCGACCACGCCGACCATGACGGCCCCGCCCGGCGGACGCGCCGCACCGAAGGCCGCGGGGGCCGCGGAACGCGTCCCGCGGCCCCGGAGCGGTCCTAGAACTTGTTCCGGGGCGTGATCCCCAGCGAGAGCCCCGCCAGGCCCCGCTGCCGCCCGCCCAGCTTGCCGGCGATCGAGCGGAGCGCCGCCCCCGCCGGGGACTCCGGGTCGGTCAGCACGACCGGCTTGCCCTCGTCGCCGCCCTCGCGCAGCCGCACGTCGATCGGGATGGCGCCGAGCACCGGGACGTTGGTGCCGGTGGTCCGGGTCAGCCCGTCGGCCACCGACTGGCCGCCGCCGGTGCCGAACACGTCGACCATCTCGTCGCAGTGCGGGCACGGCAGGCCGGACATGTTCTCGACCACGCCGACGATCTTCTGGTGGGTCTGCACGGCGATGGAGCCGGCCCGCTCGGCGACCTCGGCCGCCGCCTGCTGCGGCGTGGTGACGACGAGGATCTCGGCGTTGGGCACCAGCTGGGCGACGGAGATCGCGATGTCGCCGGTGCCGGGCGGCAGGTCCAGCAGCAGCACGTCCAGGTCGCCCCAGTACACGTCGGCCAGGAACTGCTGGAGCGCGCGGTGCAGCATCGGGCCGCGCCAGACGACCGGCGCGTTGCCCGGGGTGAACATGCCGATCGAGATGACCTTCACACCGTTCGCCGACGGCGGCATGATCATGTTCTCGACCTGGGTGGGCCGCCCGTCGGCGCCCAGCATCCGCGGCACCGAGTGGCCGTAGATGTCGGCGTCCACGACCCCGACCTTCAGCCCGTCGGCGGCCATCGCCGCCGCCAGGTTCACCGTCACCGACGACTTGCCCACGCCGCCCTTGCCGGAGGCGACGGCGTAGACCCGGGTCAGGCTGCCCGGCTTGGCGAACGGCACCTCGCGCTCGGTCTGGCCGCCGCGCAGCGCCGCCGCCAGCTCCTTGCGCTGCTCGTCGCTCATGACGTCCAGCGTGACGTCGACACCCGTGACGCCCTCGACCGCCGCCACCGCGTCCGTCACGCGCTGCGTGATGGTGTCCCGCATGGGGCAGCCCGAAACCGTCAGGTAGACGGTGACCGCGACCCGCCCGTCGGCGGCGATGTCCACCGATTTGACCATCCCCAGCTCGGTGAGGGGCCGGTTGATCTCGGGGTCGTTCACCGTCGCCAGTGCCTCACGCACCGCGTCTTCCGTAGCCATACGTCGATGGTACGGCTCCGGGTACACCCACCGGTAAGCCCGTCAGCGGTCGTCTGCGTCACGTCGGGGCGGCCGTTCCGCCCGAAGTGCCGGAACCGCGCCGTGCTCCCGGTGGCCGTTGCCGCGCCGCTCGTCGAGTTCCTTCACGAGGTCCTGCAGCTCCGAGCGGATCCAGTCCCGGGTGGCGACCTCGCCCAGCCCGATCCGCAGCGCGGCGACCTCCCGGGTCAGGTACTCGGTGTCCGCGATCGACCGCTCGCCCTGCTTGCGGTCCTGCTCCAGGTTGACCCGGTCACGGTCGTCCTGCCGGTTCTGCGCGAGCAGGATCAGCGGGGCCGCGTAGGACGCCTGGAGGGACAGCACCAGGGTCAGGAAGATGAACGGGTACTCGTCGAAACGCAGCTCGCGCGGCGCCGACACGTTCCACACCACCCACACGACGATGACGACCGTCATCCAGACGATGAACCGCCCGGTGCCCAGGAAGCGCGCGATCCGCTCCGACAGCCGCCCGAACGCCTCCGGGTCCCACTCCGGCAGGATCCGGCGCCGCGGCGGCCGCGGCTGGTCCAGACGCGGTGTCCGGGGCCGCCGCCCGGCGGCGGTGGCCCCGGACGGCAGGCGTTCGCGCAGGCCGTCACGCTCAGGACCCATCGGTCACCACCCCGTCCCCGAGGTGGAACTCGGTCTCGCGCCAGTCGTCGGGCAGCATGTGGTCCAGCACGTCGTCCACCGTCACCGCGCCCAGCAGCGAGCCCGCCTCGTCGACCACGGGCGCCGCCACCATGTCGTACGTGGCGAAGAACCCGGCGACCAGCGGCAGCGCCGCGTCCGGCTCCAGGGGCTGCAGATCGTCGTCGATCATCGAGCCGACCAGCGTGAACGGGGGGTCCCGCAGCAGCCGCTGGAAGTGCACCGTGCCCAGGTACTTGCCGGTCGGTGTCTCCTCCGGCGGCCGGCACACGTACACCTGGGCGGCGTGCGCCGGGGACAGGTCGGGGTTGCGGATCCGGGCCAGCGCGTCCGCGACCGTCGCGTCCGGCCGCAGCACGATCGGCTCGGTCGTCATCAGACCGCCCGCCGTGTGCTCCTCGTACGCCATCAGACGCCGCATGTCGGCCGCGTCGCCGGGCTGCATCAGGCTCAGCAGCCGCTCCTGCTCGTCCTCGGGCAGCTCCCCGAGCAGGTCGGCGGCGTCGTCGGGGTCCATCGCCTCCAGCACGTCGGCGGCCCGCTCCTCCTTCAGCTTGCCGAGGATCTCGATCTGGTCGTCCTCCGGCAGCTCCTCCAGCACGTCGGCGAGCCGGTCGTCGTCGAGAGCCGCGGCGACCTCCGCCCGGCGCTTGGGGGAGAGGTGGTGCAGGACGTTGGCCAGGTCGGCGGGGCGCAGCTGCTCGAAGGTGGCGAGCAGGTTCTCGGCGCCCTGGCCGTGCTCCTCCAGGGAGAAGCCGGTCACCGCGGACCACTCCACGGTCAGCGTCTCGCCCTTGCTGCGCCGGAACGCGCCGCCCTTGCGTCCCTTGCGGACGAAGACCCGGTCGACCTCCCACTCCCGCCGGGAGGGCAGCTGGTGCACCGACAGGTCGAGGACGGTGACCTCCTCGCCGCTGTCCACCAGGGTGACCCTGCGGTCCAGGAGTTCGCCGAAGACCAGCCGCTCGGTGGGCCGCTGCTCGAACCGGCGGACGTTGAGCACCCCGGTGGAGATGATCTGCCCGGACTGCACGGCGGTCACCCGGGTCATGGGCAGGAAGATGCGGCGCCGGGTGGGCAGTTCGACCACCAGGCCGAGCAGCCTGGGAGGGCGCCGGCCGACCCGCAGCATGACGACCAGATCGCGCACGCGCCCCACCTGGTCGCCGTTCGGGTCGAACACGGCGACGCCGGAGAGGTGCGAGACGAAGATCCGGGGGGCGCCCGCTGCCATGGCGGCGGCTCCTTTGCGTGCGGGGTGGTCCGTGGTCGGGTACTGCCTGCTGCGTTCGCTGTCCGAATGGCCCGCTCGGGTGGGCTTCAGGCTAGCCCGTCCCGATCGGTGGTGCTCCGGGGGCCGGTCCGGACGGACTGGCTCCACCCGTCTCCCCTGCCCCCGGTACTCTGCGGTACGCCGTTCAGGTCCCCGTCCGAGAGGCAGCCGCACCTGTGACTCCGATCTCCCCGGGCCGTCCCCGCCGTCGCAGTGCCGTGCTGGCGGGCGCCGTGTGCGCGCTGCTGGTCACCGGGACGGCGCTGACGGGATGCGCCGAGGACCCGAACGAGGGCACCAACGGGGTCGGCAAGCTGTCCGCCGAGCAGATCCAGAGCCGGACCCGCAAGGCCGCCGAGTCCGTCGACACCGTCCGGCTGCACGGCACGGTCGTCAGCAGCGGGCGCAGCTACACGCTCGACATGCGGCTGAAGTCCGAGGGCGGCATCGGGTCGGTCACCTCCGAGGGGCAGACGTTCCGCCTGCTGCGCATCGACGACGAACTGTTCCTGAAGGCGGGCGCCGAGTTCTGGGGCCAGGCCGGCGGCAAGGGCGACGGCAAGGGCGACGGCAAGGGGGAGGACGGCGACGGCGGCTCGGCGGCCGACGCGGCGGCGGCGGAGAAGCTGGCCGCCAAGTACGTGAAGGTCCCCCAGGGCGATCCCGCGTACAAGAAGTTCAACGGCTTCACGGACAAGGACGTCCTCCTCGGCGGTCTGCTCACTCTGCACGGCACCCTGGCCACGGACGGCCACCACGAGCAGGCGGGCGTCCGCACCATCCGGATCACCGGCGACGACGGCGCCGGCGGCACCCTGGACGTGTCCCTGGAGGGCAACCCGTACCCGCTGCGGCTGGTACGCGCCGGCAAGGCGGGCACCCTGACCTTCTCCGCCTGGGGCACCGACTTCCCGCTGAAGAAGCCGGGCAAGGACGAGACCCTCGACTACGGACAGCAGCTGCCGTCGTCGTAGCGGCCGAAGGGCATCTCAAGGGCACCTCAAGGGCACCTCGAGGGCACCTCGCGGGGCTCGACGCCCGGCAGGACCCTCGTCCACGCCGGGCCCCCGCGGCTTCCGGCCCGCACGGCTCCGCTGCCGCCCGCCGGCCCCGCTGCCGAGGCCCACACGGCACGGTCGCGCGGGCCTCGGCCCGTCGACGGTTCCTACCGCCGCTTGCGCCGTGCCAGCAGCTGGGGCAGGCCCGCGGGGGCCGGGCGGCGGGTGGTCGCCGGGGTGGGCCGGGGCGGCTCGGCCAGGGAGCCGTCGGGCAGCGGCGCGATCGCCCCGGTCGGCTCCAGCCGCACCACCCGGCACTCGCGCGCCCAGCGCTCCGGCACCGCCTCGCCGTCGGGGGCGTTCAGCCGCTTGCCCTTCAACTCCGCGACGGCCGCCGCCCACGCCTCGGAACCGGGCGGCAGCTCCACCACGGTCGCCGACCAGGAGACCAGCCGGCCGCCCTTGTCCTTGCTGCGGACGGTGACCTGCGCGGGCGCGCCGTCGGCGAGCCCCGGCAGCGGCTGTTCGCCGGGCCCGTCGCCGACCAGGCAGGCGGCACCCTCGTGCCACACGTGCCACAGGGCCCGCGCGGGACCGGAGGGGCCCTCGACCCAGACGAGCCCGGACTTCTTCGTGGCCTCCTCGATGAGGGCCCGGTCGAGCAGCTCGCATGTCATGGGTGCAGCCTATCCAGCGCCCTCACAGCCAGCCGTTGCGCTTGAGCATGCGGTGGATGCCCAGACAGATCGCCACCGTCACCCCCAGGACCATGGGATAGCCGTACTTCCACTGGGTCTCCGGCATGTGCTCGAAGTTCATCCCGTAGACCCCGCACACCATGGTCGGCACGGCGATGATCGCCGCCCACGAGGTGATCTTGCGCATGTCCGCGTTCTGCGCCACCGAGGCCTGCGCCAGGTTCGCCTGGAGGATGGAGTTCAGCAGCTCGTCGAAGCCGATGACCTGCTCCTGGACCCGGGCCACGTGGTCGGCCACGTCCCGGAAGTACTTCTGGATCTCCGGGTCGATCAGCCGCATCGGCCGCTCGCTGAGCAACTGCATGGGCCGCAGCAGCGGCGCCACCGCCCGCTTGAACTCCAGCACCTCGCGCTTGAGTTGGTAGATCCGCCCGGCGTCCGTGCCGCGCGGCACACCCTTGCGGCCCGGCGAGAACACCTCGTTCTCGACCTCGTCGATGTCGTCCTGCACGGCGTCGGCCACCGCGATGTAGCCGTCGACGACGTGGTCGGCGATGGCGTGCAGCACGGCCGAGGGGCCCTTCGCCAGCAACTCGGGGTCGGCCTGGAGCCGGTGCCGCAGGGCCCGCAGGGAGCCCTGGCCGCCGTGCCGGACCGTGATGAAGAAGTCGCGGCCGGTGAAGCACATGACCTCGCCGGTGGCCACCACCTCGCTGCTGGAGGTGAGCCGGTCGTGGTCGAGGTAGTGGATGGTCTTGAAGACCGTGAAGAGGGAGTCGTCGTAGCGCTCCAGCTTGGGCCGCTGGTGCGCCTGGACGGCGTCCTCCACGGCCAGCGGGTGCAGCCCGAACTCCCGGGCGATGCCCGCGAATTCGGCCTCCGTCGGCTCGTGCAGGCCGATCCACACGAAGCCGCCGTCGCGGCGCACCAGCCGCATCGCGTCCTGCGGGGTCAGCGGCGCCTCGGTCGTCAGGCGGCGGCCGTCGCGGTAGACGGCGCAGTCCACCACGGCGGTGGCCGAGCCGGTCTCCGGGGCGGGGTCGTAGGCGCTGCTCCCCTTGCGCAGCGAGACGCGGGAGGGACGGACCACGGCGCGCAGGTCGCGGATCATCGACATGACGGGCTCCTTCGCGGGCGGGCGACGGAAGGCGCCGCTACGACGGATGGAACCTCCCGGAATGAGGACGTCCTGACCAGGGTTCCCTCCCGGAAGGACCGGGGAAGGCCGGGAAGGATGTTTGGCACGTCCACAAAGCGGGGAGCACCGCACCGTCGGGGGTGGCGGGCTTCGTCGCCGATACAGCTACGGGGGCGGATCAGGCAGAACGAAACGAAGCGCTCTTCCGATGAGGACGCACGTGCGCGAGGTGATGCACCAGGAACGGGTGAAGAACCTCAGTGGGCGGAAGAGCGGGTGATACTGCACGGTCGACTTCGGTCCATGCCAGCACCACCTCCTCCGGCCGGTCCCTCGTGAGGGACGATCCACGATCCCCGCGGGGATGCCCCGCGAACGGGGTGTGTCACATCGGTGCCGGGACGCGATCACGGCGTCGCCGGGGCCTGGGGCCCGGGCGGATTCCCTGCCGTGTGCTGTCCCGAAGCACCGGGCCAGAGTAGCAGCAGGCCGTCATGTCAAGGCGCGGCTTCGCCCGCTACCGGCGAGTTCTATGCTCGCCGCATGGCAGATGTTCTTCCTCTGGTCGAGGCCCGGTTGCGTTCGGCGCTGGGCGAGCCGGACGCCCGCGCCGCGGTCACCTTCCTGGGCACGGACCGCATCGAGGTGCTGCGCTTCCAGGAGGGCGACATCGTGCGGTACGCGACGCTCGGCATGTCCGCGCAGCCCATGACCGACCCCACCGCGGTGATCGCCGACCCCGTCAAGGGGCCGCGCACCGAACTGGTGCTCTCCGTGCGGGCCGGTCTCGCGGACACCGACAAGGTGCTCCGGCCGCTCGCGATCCTCGCCGCGTCCCCGCAGGTCGAGGGCGTGGTGGTGGCTCCGGGCGCCTCGCTCGACGTCGGAGAACCCCTGTGGCCGGGCGCTCCCTTCACCTCCGTGCTGGTCGCCGAACCGGGCGGCCTGGTGGAGGACCTGGAGCTCGACGAGCCCCTCGACCCCGTACGGTTCCTGCCGCTGCTGCCGATGACCCCCAACGAGGCCGCCTGGAAGCGGGTGCACGGGGCCCAGGCCCTCCAGGAACGCTGGCTGGAACGGGGCACGGATCTGCGCGACCCTCGCCGGTCCACCGTCGCCCTGGACTGAAACCCGCCGTGACCAACCTCACCAACGCCGCGTCCTCCCGGCGGAGTTGATGCGGGTCAGGCGCGGGTCGGGTGCGCACCGGGGCGGCCGTCCGGCGGTCCGGGACGGTCCGGACGGGTGATCGTCCTTGACGGGACGCGGAAGGGGTAGGACCGTTGGGCCCTATGAGGGGCGAACCCAGTTGCCCGAAGTGCGGTGGCCGGGTCAGGGCTCCCGGCCTCTTCTCCGATGCGTGGCAGTGCGACGTGCACGGCACCGTGCACCCGCTCCAGCCCGTGATACCGCCGAGCGTCGAGGCGCTCAACGTCGTCGTCCACCGCACCCGGGTCCCGGTGTGGATGCCGTGGCCCCTGCCCGTGGGCTGGCTGTTCACCGGCGTGGCCTGCGCCGGCGACGACCGCAGCGGGGGCCGCGCCACCGCCGTCGCCTGTACCGGACCCGGGCCGCTCGGAGGCATGGGCGAGCTGGTCCTGGTGGCCGAGGAACTCGGCGTCGGCCTCGGTGCCCGGTACGCCGGCATCGACGGCCCGGATCCCGGGCCGTACCTGAACGTCGACAAGCCCGCCCAGACCAAGGTGCTGGCCGCCGGACGCCCCACCCCCCTCTGGCACGTCAGCAAGACGCCGGACGACCGGGCCGTCTTCGCGGGCGAGGCCCTCGGCCTGTGGCTGTGGGCGGTGGTGTGGCCGGAGCAGTCGGGCCTGCTGATGTACGACGAACTGGTGCTGGCGGACCTGCGGGACGCCGGAGCCGAGGTGGACCTGGTGCCGTGCGGCGCCCTCACCCCGCGCCTGCTGCAGACGTAGCGGGCGCGGGGCCGTCCGGTGCGGGCGGCCCTCGCTGCTGCGAGGGACCGCCCGCACGCGCACCCGCGCCCGGCGCCACCTCGCCCCCTGCGGCTCAGCGTGCGTGCGGTCCAGAGAGGCCTGCGGCTGAGGGTGCGTGCGGCCGAGCGTGCGGGCGAGGTGGGTGCGGTCGGTGACCGGGCGGACACGAGCCGTCGGATCGGGTGGCTGTAGGGGGCGCGGGCCCGGTTCGGGTGTGACAGGGGCGGGCGGAACTCCGGTTATCCTGAAGCGTCCCCATCCGCCCGTCACCGCTTGGAGTAACGCGTCGTGCGCATCGATCTGCACACCCACTCCACCGCGTCCGACGGCACGGACACCCCGGCCGAGCTGGTGCGCAAGGCCGCCGCGGTCGGCCTGGACGTCATCGCGCTCACCGACCACGACACCACCCGCGGCCACGCCGAGGCCCGTGCCGCCCTGCCCGAGGGGCTCACCCTCGTCACCGGCGCCGAACTCTCCTGCCGCCTCGACGGCGTGAGCATGCACATGTTGGCGTACCTCTTCGACCCGGAGGAGCCGCGCCTGCTCGCGGAGCGCGAACTGGTCCGCGACGACCGCGTGCCCCGGGCCCGGGGCATGATCGCCAAGCTGAACGAGCTGGGCGTGCCCGTCACCTGGGAGCAGGTGGCGCGCATCGCCGGGGACGGCTCCGTGGGCCGCCCGCACATCGCCACCGCCCTGGTCGAACTGGGTGTGGTGCCGACCGTGAACGACGCCTTCACCCCCGAGTGGCTGGCCGACGGCGGCCGGGCCCACATGCAGAAGCACGAGACCGACCCCTTCGAGGCGCTGCGCCTGGTCAAGGGCGCGGGCGGGGTCGCGGTGTTCGCCCACCCGGCCGCGAGCAAGCGGGGCCGGACCGTCCCGGAGTCGGCCATCGCCGCGCTCGCCGAGGCGGGCCTGGACGGCATCGAGGTCGACCACATGGACCACGACCCCGACACCCGGGCGCGGCTGCGCGGCCTGGCCAAGGAACTGGGGCTGCTGGTGACCGGCTCCAGCGACTACCACGGCAGCCGGAAGACCTGCGTCCTCGGTGAGTTCATGACGGACCCCGAGGTGTACGGCGAGATCACCCGGCGCGCGACCGGAGCCTTCCCCGTGCCGGGAGCCGGCGGGGTCTGAGCCCGCCCCGCGCCCCGCGCTTCCTCGCCGTCCCGCGTCCTCGCGCCCGCCTTCAGGGCCGCGTGTCCTTCACCCCTTCATCCCTCTCACCCGTACCTCAGCAAGGCAGTCATGTTCGACGTCGCCGTCTTCGGCTCGCTCTTTTTGACCCTGTTCGTCATCATGGATCCCCCCGGGATCACCCCGATCTTCCTCGCGTTGACCGCGGGCCGCACCGGCAAGGTGCAGAAGCGGATGGCCTTCCAGGCCGTCTGCGTGGCCGGCGGGGTGATCGTGCTGTTCGGCCTGGTCGGCCAGCAGATCCTCGACTACCTGCACGTCTCGGTGCCGGCCCTGATGATCGCCGGCGGGCTGCTGCTCCTGCTCATCGCCCTGGACCTGCTCACCGGCAAGACCGACGAGCCCCAGCAGACCAAGGACGTCAACGTCGCCCTGGTGCCGCTGGGCATGCCGCTGCTGGCCGGTCCGGGCGCGATCGTCTCCGTGATCCTGGCCGTGCAGAAGGCCGACAGCACCGCCGCACAGGTGTCGGTGTGGGCGGCGATCCTCGCCATCCACGTCGTGCTCTGGTTCGTGATGCGGTACTCGCTGCTGATCATCCGGATCATCAAGGACGGCGGGGTGGTCCTGGTGACCCGCCTGGCGGGCATGATGCTCTCCGCGATCGCCGTCCAGCAGATCATCAACGGCGTGACCCAGGTGGTCCGGGGCGGCTGACCGCCGGGCGACCCGGACCGCCCGGTGCACCCGTCCCGTCACCTGCCCCGTTTCCCGTCCCGCGCGTTCGTCCGGCGCGGGGCACGGTCGGTCCTCCACACCTCCGGGAACGCACGAAGCCCCCGTACCCACGGCGTCAGGTGGGGGTACGGGGGCCGCTCGGCACGGGGGCGGCACGCGGCGCGGGAGCCGCTCGCGCGTTACGGCGTCGGTGTGTCGGCCGGGCGGATCCACAGGCGCTGCCCGATGGCCGCCGCCTGCTGAACGATTCCGTTGACGGACGCGGCGTCCACGACGGTCGTGTCCACGGGCAGGCCGTCGACGTCGTCGAGTCGCATGATTTCGAAGCGCACAGCTTCTCCCTTCGTCCGGTGATCCTCCTGAGGAGAACTACTCGATGGCCGGTCCGCGAGCCCGGACGGCCCGCGTTCCACCCGTGGACAACTCTCTGCGCCGCGCATCTATTCCTTGACCAAGGAAAATTTTCAGTCGTCTAAGCATTTCTTCGTCGAGCCGTGGTGGGGAGCCCGCCCGACTGCTTCGCCTCGCGGCGCGAGGCAGCGCGCACCACGGAGGCGACGCGCCGTGCCGAACGCCGCCGCGGCCACCGAATGCCGTGGGGGTCACCGAACGCCGCCGCAGGCCGCCGGACGTCGCCGGGGGTCGTCGGCCGCGGCGAGGCGTCTGCCCGGCTGACGGTTCAGATCGTTACGCCCGGGACCGATCGGGACCGGTTGTGTTCGCAGCGTGACCGCCGAGACAATGGGAGGCGATGAACGACGACCTCGCGGACCTGACCGCCCGCATCGACCGCACCAACGAACTGCTGCACCGGATGCTCGCCGAGGTGGCGAAGACGCCCTCCACCCACGCGATCTTCGTCGACGCCGGGTACCTCTACGCGGCGGCCGGGCGGCTGGTGGCCGGCACGGAGGACCGCAGGGCGTTCGACCTCGACGCCGAAGGTCTCATCGACGCGCTGATCGACCGGGCCCGCAGCATCTTCGCGGACAGCAGGCTCCTCCGCGTCTACTGGTACGACGGTGCCCGCCGCCGTATCCACACCGCCGAGCAGCAGTCCATCGCCGAACTCCCGGACGTCAAGGTCCGCCTCGGCAACCTCAACGCCAACAACCAGCAGAAGGGCGTCGACTCCCTGATCCGCTCGGACCTGGAGTCGCTGGCCCGGCACCGCGCCATCAGCGACGCGGCCCTGCTCGGGGGCGACGAGGACCTGGTCTCCGCCGTCGAGGCCGCCCAGGGCTACGGCGCCCGGGTCCACCTCTGGGGCGTCGAGGCGCCCGAGGGCCGCAACCAGGCGGAGCCGCTGCTCTGGGAGGTCGACAGCCAGCGCACCTTCGACCTGGACTTCTTCAAGCCCTACGTCTCCCGGCGCACCGTCCCCGTCCACGAACCCCCGGCGGGCCGGCCCACCCGCGACGACGTCCGTTTCGTCGGCGCGCAGATCGCCGCCAAGTGGCTGGTGTCGCGCGGCCGGGAGTCGCTCGCCGAACTGCTGCCGGGCCACCCCTACCTGCCGGGCTCCGTCGACCAGGACCTGCTGGTCGAGGCGGAGAGCCTGCTGTCGTACTCGCTGCGCGGCCAGGCGGACCTGCGCCGCTCCCTGCGCGACGGCTTCTGGGACCACCTGCAGGGCCAGTACTAGAAGGCCTCACCGGCAAGCCGGTACTCACGTGGCAGTCACGGGCCGGCGTGCCCGCCCGGGCGGTACGGGCAGCAGGCGGTACCGCGGGGGCGCGTACGGGACCGGGCCCGCCGGGGCGGTGAGGCCCGGGCCGCGGCTCCCAGCCGGGCCGCCCCGCCCCGGCGGCTCGTTGCGCGGTCTCCCACGGCGGCCGTCGTGCGGCTGCTCTGCCGTCAGCGCGGCGGGAGGCCGCCGGTGTCGCCGCCGGCTCCGTCGCTGTCCGGGGTGCCGATGCCGGGCGCCGGGGCGTCCGGGTCCGGTGCGCCGGCCCTGCCGGGTGCGGGGCCGTCCGCCGTGCCGGCGCCGGCCTCGTCCCAGAAGTCGGCGAGGGCACGGGCGGTCGGCAGCGGCCGGTCCACCGCGGGGGAGTGCTCGGCGCCGTCGATGACGGTGCGGTGGGCACCGAGCCGGACGGCCATCGCGTCGAGGTCCGGAACCGGCCAGGTGTCGTCGCGGGCGCCCGACAGGACGTGGAACGGCAGCGGCACGGCCGCCAGTTCGCCCACCCGGTCCGGCTCGGTGCACAACTGGCGTCCGGTGGCCAGCAGTTGGGCGGGCTTGGTGCCGAGCCAGCGGCGCCGCAACTGCTCCGGGCCGCCGATGCCCCGCGCGGGGCCTCCGACCTCCTCCGGCGGCCCCATGGCCAGGATCGCCTCCCAGCACTCCGCCATCGACATCACCGCCAGGGCGTCCCGCAGCAGCTTCACCCGCTGCTCCTGGGAGACGGAGATGCGTCCCGGCCCCGACGCGATCAGCGTGAGCGAGCGGTAGGGTGAGGCGTCCAGCAGCACGGCGGCCCGGGCGATCTGGCCCCCGAGGGAGTGCCCCACCAGGTGCACGGGCGTCCCGAGCGCCGCCGCCTGGGCGAGGACGTCACGGGCCAGCTCGGTCTGGGCGTAGGCGGCCTCGTCGTCCTCCGGGCCGTCCGACTCGTACTGGCCGCGCCCGTCCACGGCGACCGTGCGGTAGCCGCGCGCGGCGAGGGGTGCGTGCACCAGCCGGAAGTCCTCCTTGCTCCCGGTGAACCCGGGCAGCATCAGGACGACGCCCTTCGGTTCCGTCCCGCCGTCCGCCGGCATGTCGACGACGGCGAACTCCCCGCGTGCGGTGCGCAGTCGGTGGCACCGGGCGGCTGCGGGCGGGGCGGAATCGGAGGGGTGCGGGGGAACGGGGCGACTGGTCACGGCTGAAGGGTAGCGGGCGGTGCCCCGCGTGGCCGGGGGGCGGCCCGGGCACCGTCCGCACCCGCACAGGCCGACGGCCCGGCCCCCCCGTGAGGGGAACCGGGCCGTCGGAGGGTGCTCGGCTCAGCCGTCCGCGGGCTCGGCGGCAGCCGTGGCCTTGCGGGTCCGTCGGGTCCGCGGCTTGGTCTCCGCCTGGGCATCGGCCTCGGGAGCGGCGGTGGCCGTCTTCCGGGTGCGGCGCGGCTTGGCCTCGGCGGCGGCCTCGGGCTCCTGCGCCGACTGCGCCGGGATGTCGGCGACGGCCGGTTCGGCGGCCTTGCGGGTCCGGCGGGTCCGCGGCTTGGTCTCCGTCGCGGCGTCGGCCTCCGGGGCGGCGGTGGCCGCCTTGCGGGTGCGGCGCGGCTTGGTCTCCGCAGCGGCGTCCGCCTCGGCGGTGCCGTCGGCCGTCTCGGCCTTGGCGGTGGCCTTGCGGGTCCGGCGAGGCTTGGCCGGTGCGGCGTCCTGCGCCTGGGCCTCGTCGGTGACCTCCGGGACCTCCGTGACCTCGGTGGCCGTTTCGGTCTTGGCGGCGGCCTTGCGGGTGCGGCGCGGCTTAGGGGCCGGCTCGCTGACCTCGACGGTCCCCTCCGCCGTGTCCACGGCGGTGGTGGCGGACTCGGCGGACGGCGCGGACCGAGCGGCATCCGCCGCCGTCCTGCGCGTACGGGTGCGCCGCGGGGCGGCGGCCGGGGCGTCCGGCTCGGCCGCCACGGGGGTCACCGCGGCCTCGGTCTGCTCGGCCTGCTCCGCCACCGGTGCGTCGGCGGTCGGAGCCGCCTGCTCGGTGGTGGCCGTCTCGGCGGGCCGGCGGGTCCGGCGGCGGCGCGGCTTCGCGGGTGCCTCGGCTGCCTCGGCAGCCTCGTCGGCGGGAGCCGTGCCCTCTGCCGTGGCGACCGCGCTCCGCGCGGCGTCCTCGGAACCGTCGGCGGGGACGGACGCGGCGGCAGCCGTCTCGGCCGGGGCGGCGTCCGACGTCACACCGCCGCGCGTGCGGCGTCGGCGCCGGGGCGTGCGCGGGGCGGTCTCCGCCTCGGTGCCTTCGGCGGACGGTGCGGCGGCGGGCTGCGGTGCCGACTCGTCCAGCGGTGCACCGCCGCGCGTACGGCGACGGCGGCGCGGCGTGCGGGCCGGGCGCTCCTGCTCGGCGGTCCGGGAACCACCCCGGTCACCGCGCTCGCCCCGGCCCCCGCGACCGCGCGGCCCACGGCCGCCCGGCTCGCCCAGGTCCTCCAGCTCCTCCGCGTCGAGCCCGGCGCGGGTGCGCTCGGAACGCGGCAGTATGCCCTTGGTCCCCTCGGGGATGCCGAGGTCCGTGTACAGGTGGGGGGAGGTGGAGTACGTCTCCTGGGGGTCACCGAGTCCCAGGTCCAGCGCCTTGTTGATCAGCTGCCAGCGGGGGATGTCGTCCCAGTCGACGAGCGTGATCGCCGTACCCTTCGCGCCCGCCCGGCCGGTCCGGCCGATGCGGTGCAGGTACGTCTTCTCGTCCTCGGGCGTCTGGTAGTTGATGACGTGCGTCACGCCCTCGACGTCGATGCCGCGGGCGGCGACGTCGGTGCAGACGAGCACGTCCACCTTGCCGTTGCGGAAGGCGCGCAGCGCCTGCTCGCGCGCGCCCTGGCCGAGGTCGCCGTGGACCGCGCCGGAGGCGAAGCCGCGCTGCTTGAGCTGGTCGGCGAGGTCGGCGGCGGTGCGCTTGGTGCGGCAGAAGACCATGACCAGGCCGCGGCCCTCGGCCTGCAGTATCCGCGCGACCATCTCGGGCTTGTCCATGTTGTGCGCCCGGTACACGAACTGCTTGGTGTTCGCGACCGTCGCGCCCTCGTCGTCCGGCGCGGTGGCGCGGATGTGGGTGGGCTGCGACATGTAGCGGCGGGCCAGGCCGATGACGGCGCCCGGCATGGTGGCCGAGAACAGCATCGTCTGGCGCCGGACCGGCAGCAGGTTGATGATCTTCTCGACGTCGGGCAGGAAGCCCAGGTCGAGCATCTCGTCGGCCTCGTCGAGGACGAGGGCCCGGACGTGCTTCAGGTTGAGCTTCTTCTGCCCGGCCAGGTCGAGCAGCCGCCCCGGGGTGCCGACGACCACGTCGACGCCCTGCTTGAGGGCCTCCACCTGGGGCTCGTAGGCGCGGCCGCCGTAGATCGCGGTGACGCGCACGTTGCGCACCTTGCCGGCGGTCAGCAGGTCGTTGGTCACCTGCGTGCACAGCTCGCGCGTGGGGACGACGACGAGGGCCTGCGGTGCGTCGGTGAGGTCCTCGGGCTCGGCGCGGCCCGCCTCGACGTCGGCGGGGACGGTGACCCGCTCGAGGAGCGGGAGGCCGAAGCCGAGCGTCTTGCCGGTGCCGGTCTTGGCCTGGCCGATGACGTCGGTGCCCGAAAGGGCGACGGGGAGCGTCATCTCCTGGATGGGGAAGGGGGTGATGATGCCGACGGCCTCCAGGGCCTCGGCGGTCTCGGGAAGGATCCCGAGCTCTCGGAACGTCGTAGTCAGGGTGCTGCCTCTTCTGTGTACGCGGTGCGAGGCGAGCGCGGGGGTCGCGAAGGGACCGTGCGGGGACGTCGGCGGCCGTACGGCTGATGCCGTGGACACGGGACCACTGCCAACGCTCTAGCGCTCGAACCGCTGAGGGTTCCCTCCGATCGTCGTACGCAACGAGCCGTACGGTCAGGGAGGCCTGTCGGGTCGGAGCCGATCGGGCCACCGACCGGGCATCCTCATACATGCGGCCTGGAGAGCACGTCGAAGTCCTCAGCAGGCGCATTACCACCATACCCCGGAATCGCGCACACGCCATGGCCGATCTGGTCACGTAGTCGTCGTCACACTGATCGACCGGGCCCCTCCGGGGCGGGACGAGCGGGTTATTGTGCGCTTCATGACGAGCCCTGACAAGCCTGACAACGCCTCGGACACCGCCCCCGCCCACACCGGGGTCGCCGCCCTCGACTGGGCTGCCGCGTCCGCCGAACCGCAGTACCGCGCCGCCGTCGTGGACCTGCTCGGTGCGCTGGCGTACGGGGAGCTCGCGGCGTTCGAGCGGCTCGCGGAGGACGCCCACCTGGCGCCCACCCTCGGCGACAAGGCGGAGCTGGCGAAGATGGCGTCGGCCGAGTTCCACCACTTCGAGCGGCTGCGGGACCGGCTCGCCGAGATCGGTGAGGACCCGACCCTCGCCATGGAGCCCTTCGTCGCCGCCTACGACGGCTTCCACAAGCAGACCGCGCCCTCCGACTGGCTGGAGGGTCTGGTCAAGGCCTACGTCGGCGATTCCATCGCCAGTGACTTCTACCGCGAGGTCGCCGCCCGCCTCGACTCCGACACCCGCGCCCTGGTGCTGGCCGTGCTCGACGACACGGGGCACGGCGGTTTCGCCGTGGAGAAGGTGCGCGCCGCGATCGACGCCGACCCGCGAGTGGGCGGGCGGCTGGCCCTGTGGGCCCGTCGGCTGATGGGCGAGGCCCTGTCGCAGTCCCAGCGCGTGGTGGCCGACCGGGACGCCCTGTCGACGATGCTGGTGGGTGGTGTCGCGGACGGCTTCGACCTCGCCGAGGTCGGCAAGATGTTCTCCCGGATCACCGAGGCCCACACCAAGCGGATGGCGGCGCTGGGCCTGGCGGCCTGACCGGCCGGACCGCTCCGTGAGCGGGCGGTGCGACGGCTTCGCACGCGGGCCGGCGGCGCCTCCCGGTCGGGCGGCGCCGTTCGGTCCGACGCGGCGTCTCCTGGTCGGGCGGCGCCTTTCGGGTCCGGTGGTGCCTCCCGGTCAGGCGGCGGTCGCCGAGCGGCGCCCGAGGCCGCCCGCGGGACGGAGCAGCAGAGACAGGGAGGCCACGGAGACGATCACTGCCCCGATCAGGATCGCCGGCAGGCCTCCCGCGTCCAGCGCGCTGTGCGTCACGAAGGCGCCGAAGAGGGCGCCGGCCACGCCCGTGGGCAGGACCATCGCGGGCGAGGGCAGACGGTGCGGCAGGCGGCGGGTGGCCGCCCAGGCCAGAGCCAGGCCGAGGATCGCGGAACTGATCGCTTCCAAGAGCATGTCGGGGGTCCCTCCCACATGGCCGGCCCGTGCACGTCGGTCGTCTCCCGTCTTACCCCTGACCTGCGAAATCCAATCCTGTGCCGGGCACCGTCCGGACCTTGTGACCGTGCGGGCGACACGTCGAACGGGCGTACGGGAGCGGTCCTGGGGGCCGGTGCGGGGGTGGGGAGCACGGCGTGCGGAGGCCCCCGGGGCGCCTCCGGGCGGGGGTGGTGGCGGTGGGGGAAGGTGCGCGCAGGGGCAGGTGCGCGCAGGGGCGCGGCGGGAGAGGGACCGGCACCGGACGCCTCCGGGGAGCGCGTTCCCCCAGCCGGCAAGGGCCGGGGGCCGGGTGAGGCGAGAGCGCCCGAACGGCGCACCGGGGACCGGCCGCCGACGGCGGCGCGTTTCACCGTCGGCAAGGGTTGCGTCGCTCCCCGGCCGACCACCGCAGCCGATCCCCGGCGCGGCCGATCCACGGCACAGCCGACGTCCGCCCACCGCCACAGGTGCCGCCGCTCCGGACGCGTGGCCCCCGGACGCACGAGAAGGGTCCGGAGGTGCGAAACCTCCGGACCCTTCTCGTGTGCGTCGCCTCCGGTGCGCGGCCGGACGGACCGGCCGCTCCTCGGCTACAGCGCGCCGAAGCCCACCTTGCGCGGGGCCGGCTCGCCGATCTCGACATAGGCGAGGCGGTCCGCCGGGACGAGCAGCTTGCGGCCGTGCTCGTCCGTCAGGCTGAGCAGCTGGGACTTCCCGGCCAGCGCATCGGCCACCACGCGCTCGACCTCCTCGGCGCTCTGACCGCTCTCCAGAACGATCTCGCGGGGCGCGTGCTGCACGCCGATCTTGACCTCCACGGCTATGTCCCTCCGACGGTCGGTGAGTGCGCGACCTTCCGCGCCGTACCTGCACACATTAGCCCGGTGAGGGGACGCCCATGCCGCGCCCGGCCACGCCAGGAGCGAACACCGGAGGGGAACACACGGACGCCACGCCCGGTCCCGACGCGCCCCCTACCGCTCGCTACTGCTGCTCGCTGCCGTGCAGCGGGAATCCCGCGATGCCCCGCCAGGCCAGCGAGGCCAGCAGCTGCACCGCCTGGTCGCGCGGCACGCTGCGGTCACTGTGCAGCCAGGAGCGCGCCACCACCTGGGCGAGGCCGCCGAGCCCCGAGGCGAGCAGCATCGACTCGTCCCGCGACAGCCCGGTGTCCTCGGCGATGACCTCGCAGATCGCCTCGGCGCACTCGTTGGTCACCTTGTCGACCCGCTCGCGCACGGCGGGCTCGTTCGTCAGGTCCGACTCGAAGACGAGACGGAACGCGCCGCCGTCGTCCTCCACGTACGCGAAGTAGGCGTCCATGGTCGCCCGCACGCGCTGCTTGTTGTCGGTCGTCGAGGCGAGAGCGCCCCGTACGGACTGGATCAGCGCCTCGCAGTGCTGGTCCAGCAGGGCCAGATACAGGTCCAGCTTGCCCGGGAAGTGCTGGTAGAGCACCGGCTTGCTGACCCCGGCCCGCTCGGCGATGTCGTCCATCGCGGCCGCGTGATAGCCCTGTGCGACGAAGACCTCCTGGGCGGCGCCCAGCAACTGGTTCCGTCGGGCCCGGCGCGGCAGGCGGGTGCCCCTCGGGCGTACCGCCTCTGTCTGCTCGATGGCTGTCACGCCGCCTCCCATTGTCGTCCACATGCGGTGTGAGCCGCGCCGCCATCGTACTTTTCGGTAACCGTGGTGTGCGCGGTGAGCCTGCAGAATTTCACGGACCGGACGGCGGTGAAAGGGCCGCGGACGGTTTCGGAGCACGCCGGACCGGGCAGGATACGTCTTCTTTTCCGTACCTGCCTCGTCGGCGGGACCCACCGTTCGACGGCGTCCTCCTCCGAGACCCTGTCACCGGTAGTCGTCCTCGTCCAGGGCGACGACCCTGGCCTGCTCCACGAGATCCGCCTCGTTCGCACGGCTGCGGTCGACCTCGGCGAGCGGGTCGTCCTCGTCCGTGTGGATCTCCGTCAGCTGGTCCGCCACGTCGGCGCGGGGGGCCTCGACTCCCAGTTCCTCGTTCGCGGGCGAGGTGTCCGGCTCGTCCTCGACGAAGGTCTCGGGGTCGGTGGGATCAATGGCCATGGCTGGGCTCCCTTCCTCCTGCTGCTGGTCCTGCGCATGTCCCTGGGGAAAGAACAGGGGGGCCACATGCGGGTGCCCTCTCTACGAGCGTAGGAGACTCCCGAATCCGCTGCCATGCGGTCCGCGACCGTGAGGTGACACAGCGCGCACGGTGCGGGCGAGAGGGGTCGTGGCAGGCTCACGTCGTGCCGGCCGTCGGCCGTCGGCAGGCGGTCAGTCGGCCCTCGGGTGCGGGAGGCGCGGGCGCCGGTGCGGTGGCCCGCCGGCTGTGAGGGCGAACACATGAGCCGCCGTGTGATCGTCTCGTAACATTGCCGCATGTCTTCGCCCGAGCTGCCGTCCGTGCCACCCGCCGACGTGCTGTCCGACGCGGCCGCCGTCAGGGTCGCCGAAGGCGAGCACCTCAGGTCCGTCGAACTGCCCGGCATCACCCTCTCCGTCCGGTCGCGCACCACCGCGCGCGCGGACCTGCCGCCCGCTCTGTACGTGCACGGGCTCGGCGGCTCCTCGCAGAACTGGTCGGCGCTGATGCCCCTGCTCGACGACGTGGTCGCCGGCGAGGCCGTCGACCTCCCCGGCTTCGGACACTCCCCGCCCCCGGACGACGGCAACTACTCCATCACCGCGCACGCACGCGCGGTGATCCGCTACCTGGACAGCACCGGCCGCGGCGCGGTGCACCTCTTCGGCAACTCGCTCGGCGGCGCGGTCGCCACCCGCGTCGCCGCCGCCCGCCCCGACCTGGTCCGCACGCTCACTCTGGTGTCCCCGGCCCTGCCGGAACTCCGGGTGCAGCGCACCGCCGTGCCGACGGGCCTGCTCGCCGTGCCCGGCGTCGCGCAGCTGTTCACCCGCCTCACCCGTGGGTGGACCGCGGAGCAGCGGGTGCGCGGCGTGATGGCCCTCTGCTACGGCGACCCCGCCCGCGTCTCGCCCGAGGGATTCCGGCACGCGGTGCAGGAGATGGAACGGCGGCAGCAGCTGCCGTACTTCTGGGACGCCATGGCGCGCTCCGCGCGGGGCCTCGTCAACGCGTACACCCTCGGTGGCCAGCACGGGCTGTGGCGGCAGGCCGAGCGGGTGCTCGCGCCGACGCTCCTCGTCTACGGCGGCCGGGACCAGCTCGTCGGCTTCCGCATGGCCCGCCGGGCGACCCGCGCCTTCCGGGACTCGCGACTGGTGACGCTCCCGGACGCGGGGCACGTGGCGATGATGGAATACCCCACGACAGTGGCCGCGGCATTCCGTGAACTCCTCGCGGATGCAACGGATTCGGCGCCCGAGGGGCATACTGTGCAGCCGGGCGCGAAGCGCGCCCCGGGCTCGGCCGCCGGCTCCCGCGCGGACGAGTCCGCCGATGGCGGGGCGACCGCCGAGAATCTGAGGGGCTGAGGCGCGACGTGGGACGCCACAGCCGTCGTGGACCCGCACCCAAGGCCACCGCACGCAAGACCACCGCACCCGAGGCCGCCACTCCGCAGACCGGCACCGCCACGTCGCGGACCGGCACCGCCGCATCCGCGCGGGACGGACGTCCTGCGCCGGACGCCACACCGGGGGCCGACCGGAGCCGGTGGCCGCAGCCGCCGCCCCTGCCGCAGTCGCAGGAGTGGTCGGGGCCGGGAGGGCAGGCTCGTCCGGGGCAGCCGTCGGGCGGAACGCCCGGACCGAGCGTCCCCTACGGCACTCCGGCCCACGGCGTCCCCGCGTACCCGCACCGGACGCCGGGCCCCGTGCCGGACCACGGACAGCGCCGTGCCCCGGGGTACCCGCAGGGGCACGGACCGCCCGAGGCCCACGACATGCCGGGCCGGCCCGCGAGCCGGCAGTACGGGGCCCGGCCGCACGGATCCGCCGATCAGGGCACCCCGCCCCAGGGCGTCGCGGGCGTCGCGCAGTACGGCACCCCGCCGCCGGGCGTGCGGGCGTACCCGGACGGGACTCCCGCCCACGGTGTTCCGGGTCTCCCCGACGGCACCCCGGCGCACGGTGTTCCGCACCTCCCGGACGGCACCCCGGCGCACGGCTTCCCCCGGCTGCCGGACGGGACCCCGGCGCACGGTGTCCCCCGGGCCCGGGGCGGGCATCCCGAGCAGCGGGAGACCGGGGGCGGCTGGGGCCAGTGGGGGAGTACCGCGGCTGCGGCGCCGACCACGACCGGTCACGGCACCGGAGCCGGAACGACCGCCCCCGTGCCGCGGCCCCGCCAGGCGCCCCCCGGGCGGGGCCCCCGCCAGGACTACCTCGACGCCTTCGACGGCGACGGCGACGGCGACCTGTTCACCCCGCGCACACCGCCCGCCGCAGATGTTTCCGCGGCAGCACCCCCCGCGCCGCCGCGCCGCACGGACCCGTACGCCTCCGTCACGGAATGGCCCGGGGGCCCCGGTAACCCGGGGGGCGCCGACGCCCCGGACGACGCCGGCCACGGTTCGCTGCCGGACGAGTCCGCACCGGCCAAGGGCTCCAAGGGGCGGGCGTTCACCGGGATCGCCGCGGCGGCCGTCACCACCGTGCTCGCCGTCGTCGTGGCCGGGCAGGTCGCCGAGGGTGGCGACGCCTCCGGAGTGCGGGCCCAGGCCGCCACCGACGGGCAGCGCGACGTCAGGGAACCCGCCTCGCGCGGTGACGACCGGGAGACCCCGGCCGACGCCGGGTCGCCCGACGCTCGTCCGGCGACCTACGAGGAGAAGATGGGCGCCACCTATCCGCTCAAGGCCGACCTCGACGGCTCCGGGAAGTTCGACGCGATCCCCGGCATCGCCAAGGGGGCGGGCAAGGGGCAGCGGATCACCTACCGGGTGGACGTGGAACAGGGGCTCGGGCTCGACGGCGACCTGTTCGCCGAAGCCGTGCAGAAGACGCTGAACGACGACCGCAGCTGGGCCCACAACGGCGCCCGCACCTTCGAGCGGATCCACTCGGGCCGCCCGGACTTCGTCATCACCCTCGCCAGCCCCGGCACGACCGCCGAATGGTGCGCCAAGTCGGGCCTGGACACCACCGTCGACAACGTCTCCTGCGACTCGGCGGCCACCGAGCGCGTCATGATCAACGCCTACCGGTGGGCCCAGGGCGCGGAGCCGTACGGCGACAAGATCCACGCCTACCGGCAGATGCTCATCAACCACGAGATCGGCCACCGCCTGGGATACGGGCACGTCACCTGCGACAAGGACGGGGATCTGGCGCCCGTCATGCAGCAGCAGACGAAGTTCGTCGACCCCGACGGGATCGACTGCCGGCCCAACCCCTGGCCCTACCCCCACAGCTGACGGCCCGCCGGGCGTCACGGAGTGGGCCGGGGACGGCGCGCACCCCCCGTCCGGCGTGCGTCGCTCCGTTCGATGCGCACCGCTCCGTCTGATGCGCACCGCTCGGTCCGGCGCACCCCCCGTCCGGCGCGCACCGCCCCGGCCGGTGCCGGGCTCCGCGGGTGATGTGACGGGCCGCCCCTCCGCGCCGGCGTGGGCCGATCATGTGACGACCGGTGCTCGGCTGATCTCTTAGCGCGACCAAACGTCTCGCGCACCGGAAAGTTACGACCGTTCACCCCTTCTGATGGTGCGACGGACAACCGTCCATCGCACCACCGCCTGGTCCGCATACGTTCGTCCCGCTGCGAGCCGTCGGGTCAACGGCGGCTCCCCACACGGGAGATCGGGGGTGCACTCGTGCGCATCGGACTGCTGACGGAAGGTGGCTTTCCGTATCTGGGCGGTGACGCCGGGCTCTGGTGCGACCGCCTGGTGCGCGGACTCGCGCACCACGAGTTCGACGTCTACGCGTTCAGCCGCAGTGAGGCCCAGGAGGACGCGGGCTGGGCTCCTCTGCCGCCGCAGGTCGCGCGGGTACGGACGGCGCCGCTGTGGGCGGCCGAGGGCGACGGGGTGGTGTACGGCCGCCGCGCACGCCGGCGCTTCCTGGAGCACTACGGCGAGCTGGCCGCCGTCCTGTGCGCCCCGGACCGCGCGCCCCGCGACGCGCACGCCGCGGCGCCCGCCCCATCCCGCGCCGTCGCGCGCGCCGCCGAGGACGGAAGTCCTCGGCCCGGTGACGGACACGGTGGCACGGGCCCGGACGCGGCCCCGACAGCACCGGTCGGATCCCTTGCCGCACCGGAGGCGGACCGTTTCGCCAACGCGCTGTACGGCCTCGCCGCACTCGCCCGTGAGGAAGGCGGACTGGTCTCCGCCCTGCGGTCCGAGTCGGCCGTCCGCGCCCTGGAACGCGCCTGTCGCGCGCCGGGCGCGGGGCAGGCCGCGCGCGAGGCGCGCGTGCCGGACCTGCTGGCGGTCGCCGCACACCTGGAACGCGCCCTGCGCCCCCTGTCGCTCGACTGGTACGGCACGGACGGCCTCGGCGCCGTCGACCTGTGCCACGCGGCCTCCGGCGGCCCGGCCGTGCTGCCCGGGCTGCTCGCCCACCACCTCTTCGGCGTCCCGCTGCTGGTCACCGAGTACGGCGTACGGCTGCGGACGCACTACCTGACCCGCCCGGACGCCTCCCCTGCGGTGCGGTCGCTGCTGGCCGCCTTCCACGGGCGGCTCGCGGCCGAGACGTACCGGCGTGCCACCTTCGTCACCCCCGGCAACACCCACGCCCGGCGCTGGCAGGAGCGCTGCGGGGCCGACCGGGCCAAGCTGCGCACCGTGTACCCGGGCATGGACGCGGCGCCCTTCACCGAGGTGGGGGAGTCCCTCGAGTGCGCCGACCCGCACACCCTGGTCTGGACCGGACGCGTCGAACCGGCCAAGGACCTCGTCTCCCTGCTGCACGCCTTCGCCGAGGTGCGCAAGGAACAGCCCGGGACCCGGCTGCGGATCATCGGTGCCCCGCAGGGCACGGAGGGCACGGCCTACCTCGCCCACTGCAGGGCCCTGGCCGCCCACCTGTTCCCCGACGAGGCCGACGGACCGCACGCCGTGGGGGACAACCCGGTGTCCTTCGAGGAGATCGGCGGCCCCGGACTGCCCACCGTGGCCCACGCCCACGCCGCCGGCGCCGTCACCGTGCTGTCCAGCGTCGTCGAGGGCTTCCCGGCCGGGCTCGTCGAGGCCATGCTCTGCGGGCGCGCGACGGTCTCCACGGACGTCGGCGCGGTCGTCGAGGTGATCGGCGGCACCGGCCTCGTCGTACCGCCACGCAATCCGAGAGCGCTTGCCGAGGCGTGCGTCTCCCTGCTGCGCGACCCCGCGCGCCGCCTGCGCCTCGGAGCCGCCGCCCGCGCCCGTGCACTGGAGCTGTTCACCGTCGAGCAGAACATCGCGGCCTTCCACGGGCTGTACCTGGAGACCGTCGCCCGCACGCCCCTGCGCCGGGCCCGTCTCGACGGCACCGGCGACCTCCAGCCGTTCGCCGTCCCGGCCGAGGCGCACGTCCCCGGCCACTGGACCACCACCCGCGCCACACCCACGTGGGCACGTCCCACGGCGGCGGCCGGGGCGAGGGCGACGGAGGGCGTCCGATGACCGGCCTGCCCGACCTCAGGGAACTCGGGGACTCCGGCGAACAGCGGGAAGCAGCCGACACCGCCGCCCGCGCCCACGGCCTCGACGCCGCCGACGGCTCGGACGCCGCGTGCGGCCCCGGTGCCGCCCACGGCTTCGACGCATCCCCCCGCCGCGGGCCCTCCCCGCGCCCGGGCGGTGCCCCCGGCCCGCGGCCCGGCGAGCGCACGGCCCCGCGGAGGACCGGAGCGGGACAGCGGGGCGGCGCCGACCCGGTCAAGGCACTGCTGCACCGTCATCGCGAGCTCTGCGAACGCGCCGTCGACCCGCTGGAGATCGCCGCCGGCCTGGAGGCGCACGGCATCACCGACCGCACCGCCGCCCGTTTCCGGCACCGTGACGTCTTCTCCCTCGCCGAGGAACTGTTCGCCCGCGTCCCCCGGGACGGCGACACCGCCCGCCCGGCCGCGGCCCCGCCCCCGCCGGCCCGGGCCGACTGGATCGTCCGGTCCCTCCTGCCCGGCCCCCTCTGCCTCGCCACCCTGCTCGCCCTGCACCACACCGACGGGCGGACCGCCCTCCTGGTGGCCGCGATCGGCGTCCTCGCCGTCGCCGCGGCCGTCCGGACCGCCCTGCGCCGCGGACCCCTGAGCAGGCCCGGGCGTGCCCCGGCCACCGGTCTGACCGGCTGGACCCACTGGCTCGTCGGCTACGCGCTGCTGGGCGACGGACTGCTCCAGGTCGCCATCACGGGAGGTCCCGACGGCCCACCCGCACCCGGCGGCGACTGGCCGCTCGCCGCCGCCCCCGTGCTGGCCCTCGCCCTGGCCTGTGCCCCCGCCGCCTGGAGCGCCCACCTCTTCACCCGCGGGGCCCGCCGCAAACTCACCGCGAGCCGCGGACTGGAGGACTTCGCCGCGTCCGTGCGCCCCCTGCTGCTCGGCACCGTCGCCCTGTTCCTCTGCTTCCTGGTCGCCCTCCTCGTCCTCTGCGCTCTCGCGCTGGACGAACCGCTCGCCCTCCCCGGGGCCCTCGCCACGGGCGCCTGCCTCTACCTGGCCCGCCTCCTCGCCGTGCACGGCTTCACCCGCGGTCCGAGGGCGCTGCTCGCGTGCGCGGCCACCGCCCAGGCCCTCGCCCTGACGACCGTCTTCGCCGCCCGCCTCCCCGGCCTCACCGGGCTGTCCGCGCCAGTGGAGACGCTGGTCACGGCCTGGCACCCCGTCGTCTCCACCGTCAGTTGCGGTGTCGCGGCCCTGGTGCTGCTGACCCACGCGGCCCGCCGGCTCACCCGGGCGTCCGCCCACTGCCCGACGGAGCACGCGCGATGACCGGCGGAACCGAGGACGGTGCGGCAGGCGCCGCCGGCGCGAGCGCAGGCGCGGAGCGTCTCGCGCGGCGCCACCGGCCGGACCCCGGCACCGGGCCGCCGGGTCGCCGAGCGGGCGGTCACACCGCCGCACGCGGCCGGCCGCACGGCTGCGGAGCGCGCGGCCCGGCCCGCCCCGGCGCCCGGTCGCGCCCGCGCGGCGGACGTCCCGGCCGTGCCGCAGCGCGCCCGCCTCACGACCGTCACCCCCCTCCCCGTCCCGCCCCCACCACGGACGGCCCCCGGCCCGGCCGGGCACGACCCCACCGCGGGCACCCCGCATCCCCGAAGGAGAACCCACATGATCACCCGCCCAGCAGCCTCGGTCGTCGAGGGAGCCGCCCGATGAGAGTCCTGCTGATCGGAGCCAACGGTTACCTCGGCCGCTTCGTCGCCGACCGCCTGCTCGCCGACCCGGCCGTGCAGCTCACCGCCCTGGGCCGCGGCGACGACGCCGACGTCCGCTTCGACCTCGCCACCGGAAGCCCCGGCGCCCTCACCCGGTTCCTCGACGCCGTCCACCCCGGTGTCGTCATCAACTGCGCGGGTGCCACCCGTGGCGGTGCCCGCGAACTCACCCGGCACAACACCGTCGCCGTCGCCACCGTCTGCGAGGCCCTGCGGCGCAGCGGCTGCGGCGCCCGGCTCGTCCAGATCGGCTGCAGCGCCGAGTACGGTCCCAGCCAGCCCGGCTCCTCCACCGCGGAGGACGCCGTCCCGCGCCCCGGGGGCCCCTACGGCGTGAGCAAACTGGCCGCCACCGAACTCGTCCTCGGTTCCGGCCTGGACGCGGTGGTGCTCCGGGTCTTCTCACCCGCCGGGCCCGGCACCCCCGCCGGGTCCCCGCTCGGCCGCCTCGCCGAGGCCATGCGCCGCGCCATGCAGTCCGGCGACGGCGAGCTGAAACTCGGGGGCATGGCCGCCCAGCGTGACTTCGTCGACGTCCGCGACGTGGCCCGCGCCGTGCACGCCGCCTCGCTGTCCGCGGCCCAGGGCGTCATCAACATCGGCTCCGGCCGCGCGGTCCGGCTGCGCGACGCCGCCGCGGTGCTGGCCCGGGTCGCCGGCTACGGCGGCGCGCTGCACGAACTCGACGGGCCCCACACCCCGCACCTGCGGCCCGCCATCGGCCACCCCCGCGCCGAGGCCGACCACCCCCACGTGCCCCCGGTGGCCGCCCCCTACCCGGACGGCTGCGGCAGCTGGCAGCAGGCCGACGTGCGCACCGCACGGGACCGGCTCGGCTGGCGGCCCCGCATCAACCTGGAGGAGTCCCTGGCCGACATCTGGATGGAGGCGGCATGCCGTATCTGACCCGGCCCAGGCCGGAGCCCGCCCGGACCGAGGTGGGCGACGGCTTCGGCGTCCCCGGGCTCGCCCACCCCCTCCTCGCCTCCGCCGAGTGGGACCACCTGGCGCGCCCCGGCACCCCGCTGCACTGGGTCGTCCTCGACGTGGCCGACGGGCCCGGCGTGCAGCCCGACCCGAGCTGCCTGGAGGCCGTGGGCCGCCTGCGCAACAGCGGGGTGCGCGTCCTCGGCCACCTGGACGTGGCCCACGGATACCGCCGCCTGCGCGACGTGCTCGCCGACGCCCACCGCTTCGCCGACTGGTACCGGGTCGACGGCTTCCTCCTGGACCGCTGCCCGGCCGACCACTTCGCCCTCCCCGCCGTGCGGCGGACGGTCACCGCGCTCCGGGCGGTCCGTGAGGAGACTCACATCGTCCTGGGGCACGGCATCCACCCCCACCCGGGATACGCGGAGTGCGCCGACCAGCTGGTCACCTTCTCCGGTCCGTGGAGCGACTACCGCTGGTCCCAGGTGGCGGAGTGGACCGCCGAGCACCCGCCCGAGCGGTTCTGCCACTTCGTGCACGGCGTGCCCCGTCCCCACCTGGAGGAGGCGCTGCGGATCGCCCGCTGGCAGGGCGCGGCCACCATCTACTTCACCGACCGGGTGGAGCGCGACGCCGACAGCTCCCCCTGGGCGTGCCTGCCCGGCTACTGGGACGATCTCGTCTCGCGGGTCGGGACGGGTGTCTCGGAATGAAAAAGGCCGTGGCACTGTTACGAGGAGAACAACCGTAGTGATAGACCGACCAACGGAGTCCCCGTGTCGCTGCCACCCCTGGTCGAGCCGGCCCCCGAGCTCACCGTAGACGAGGTCCGCCGGTACTCCCGCCACCTGATCATCCCCGACGTGGGGATGGACGGGCAGAAGCGGCTGAAGAACAGCAAGGTGCTCTTCGTGGGCGCCGGCGGGCTGGGCTCGCCGGGGCTGATGTACCTGGCCGCCGCGGGCGTCGGAACGCTCGGCATCGTGGAGTTCGACGAGGTCGACGAGTCGAACCTGCAGCGCCAGGTGATCCACAGCCAGGCCGACATCGGCCGTCCCAAGGCGGAGTCCGCCCGCGACACGATCAAGGGCATCAACCCCTACGTGAACGTGGTGCTCCACCAGGAGCGGCTCGAGTCCGACAACGTGAAGGACATCTTCAGCCAGTACGACCTCATCGTCGACGGCACGGACAACTTCGCGACCCGCTACCTGGTCAACGACGCCTGCGTACTGCTGAACAAGCCGTACGTCTGGGGTTCGATCTACCGCTTCGACGGCCAGGCCTCCGTCTTCTGGTCCGAGCACGGTCCCTGCTACCGCTGCCTCTACCCGGAGCCCCCGCCCCCCGGCATGGTCCCGTCCTGCGCCGAGGGCGGCGTGCTCGGCGTGCTCTGCGCGTCGATCGGCTCCATCCAGGCCAACGAGGCCATCAAGCTGCTCGCCGGCATCGGTGAGCCGCTGGTCGGCCGCCTGATGATCTACGACGCCCTGGAGATGCAGTACCGCCAGGTCAAGGTCCGCAAGGACCCCGACTGCGCGATCTGCGGCGAGAACCCCACCGTCACGGAACTCATCGACTACGAGGCCTTCTGCGGCGTCGTCTCCGAGGAGGCCCAGGCGGCGGCGGCCGACTCCACGATCACTCCCAAGCAGCTCAAGGAGTGGATCGACGACGGCGAGAAGATCGAACTCATCGACGTCCGCGAGCCCAACGAGTTCGAGATCGTCTCCATCCCCGGCGCCCGGCTGATCCCGAAGAACGAGTTCCTCATGGGCAACGCCCTGGAGAGCCTCCCGCAGGACAAGAAGATCGTCTTGAACTGCAAGACGGGCGTCCGCAGTGCGGAAGTCCTCGCGGTCCTCAAGTCCGCGGGCTTCGCCGACGCCGTCCACGTCGGCGGCGGCGTCATCGGCTGGGTCAACCAGATCGAACCGGAGAAGCCGGTCTACTGATCACCGGTCCGGCTGACCAGCGAGACTGAAGAAGCCCACGGCTCCGACCCGTTCGGGGCCGTGGGCTTCTGTCGTGGCCGGCCGGCGCCGTGCGGGGGCGTGTTCCGGTCGGCCGGGCGAGGCCCGTGGTGTGCGCGGGTGACCGTCTCGCCTCGACGCGGCCGAGTCGCGCCCGGGTGCCGTGTCCCGTGCCGTGCCGCGATGTCCCGGGTCTCTCCGGTGGTGCCGTCCCGTCAGGAGCAGACCTTGCCGTCCTTCGGGGGCGTGCCCTCCAGGAAGAAGGTGTCGACCGCGGAGTCCACGCACGCGCTGCCGCTGCCGTAGGCGCCGTGGCCCTCGCCCTTCCAGGTGAGCAGGACGCCGACGTCCTCGCCGAGTTCCTCGGCCATCTTCCGGGCGCCCTCGTACGGGGTGGCGGGGTCGCCCGTGTTGCCGATGACCAGGATCGGGTCGGCGCCCGGGGCGCTGACCTCGGGGGTGTCGAACTGTCCGGGAACCGGCCACTCGTGGCACCAGCCCGCCACGTCCCAGCCCAGGTACGGGCCGAACACCGGGGATATCTCCTCGAACTCCGGCAGCAGCCTCTTCACGTCCGCCACGGTCGGCCGCTGCTTGTCGTCCAGGCACGAGATGACGCGCTGCGAGTGGGTGGTCGTGCCGTACCGGCCCGACGGGTCCCGCTCGTTGTAGCCGTCGGCCAGGGCGAGCAGCGCGGTGCCGTCCCCCTTCTCGGCGGCCTGGAGGGCCAGGGTCAGCGTCGGCCAGCCCTCCTTGGTGTAGAGCGGCAGGACGATGCCGGTCAGTGCCAGGGACTGGGTCAGCTTCCGGTCGCCCGGTGTCGTCGGGAGCGGCTCGGCGTCGAGCCGGTCCAGCAGGTCGGCTATCTCGCGCGTGCCCTGTTCCGCGTCCTTGCCCGTGGACTCGAGGTAGTTGTCGAGCGCGCGCTGGAAGCCGAGGGTCTGGTTCTTGGCGTGCCCGACGGTGTCGGCGGTCGGGTCGACCACCGCGTCCAGCGTCAGGCGGCCCACCTTCTGCGGGAACAAGTGGGCGTACACGCCGCCGAGTTCCGTACCGTAGGAGATGCCCAGGTAGTTGAGCTTCTCGTCGCCGAGGGCCTGTCGGATGCGGTCCAGGTCGCGGGCGCTGTCGGTGGTCGAGACGTGGGCCATCAGCTTGCCCGCCGACTTCTGGCAGCCCCGGCCGAAGTCGGCGGCGTCGGCGAGGAACGCCCTCTCCTCGTCCGCGGTGTCCGGGGTGCCGTCGACCCGCGCCTCGGCGGCCTGGATGTCCTTGTCGCCGCGGCAGCGCACGCCCTCGCTGGCGGCCACCCCGCGGGGATCCCAGCTGACCAGGTCGTAGCGCTCGCGGAGCTTGGCGGCGGTGCCGGCGTAGGACGGCAGCATCGACACGCCCGACCCGCCGGGGCCGCCGAAGTTGAACAGCAGCGATCCGAGGCGGTCGTCACCGGTGGCCCTGGCGCGGATCAACGCCAGCCCGATCGTCTCGCCGTCGGGCTTCGACCAGTCCAGCGGGACCTTCAGGGTCGCGCACTGCCACTCCTTGCCGGGAGCCGGCTCGTCCCCGGACGCCTCGCAGGCCCCCCAGTCCAGGGCCGACGCGCCCCGGCCGTCGTCCTCGGCACCGCGGTCACCGGAGTCGCTGCCGGTGCAGCCCGCGGTCAGGAGCCCGGCGGCGACCACCAGGGCCGTCCACCGTACGAAGCGCGTCATCGGACACATCCCCCCTCATCGGCCGTCCGCACCGTCCCGCGGATGGCGGTCAGGCCATCGTAGGCGGAAGGTGCCACGCTCCGGTGACCCTGTGGATAACCTTGTGACCTGCGACTTCTTCACAGAAGGCGGCTCCGGGGCGACGTCATGGCCCCCGGGATCAGGAGCAGACCGTTCCGCTGTCCGGCACCTTCCCCGAGAGGAGATAGCCGTCCACCGCCGCCCGGACACACCTGTTCTTGCTGTTGTAGGCCCCGTGCCCCTCCCCCCGGTAGGTCAGCTCCACGCCGACCCCGTCGCCCAGGGCCTGCACCATGGCGCGGGCGCCCTCGTAGGGCGTGGCCGGGTCGCCCGTATTGCCGATGACCAGGATCGGCGCGGAACCGGGCGCGCTCACGTCGGGATGGTCGGCGGCACCGGGCACCGCCCAGTCGGTGCAGCTCAGCATCCCCCAGGCCAGCGTCTCGCCGAACAGCGGCGAGGCCCTGCGGAACTCGGGCAGGCTGCGCTCCACGTCCGCGGTGTCGTACCGGGGTTTGTCGTCGGCGCAGTTGATGGAGACGTTGGCCGCGACGAGGTTGCTGTACTCGCCGTTCTCGTTGCGGCCGTTCATCGAGTCGGCGAGCAGCATCAGAATCGTTCCGTCACCGTCGTAGGCCTGCTCCAGGCCGTCCGTCAGGAACTCCCAGAAGTCCCGCGAGTACAGCGCCTGCAGGATGCCGCCGGTCGCCATCGACTGGGTCAGCTCGCGCGGGAAGACGCCCGGGATCGGCCTGCGGTCCAGCTGCGCCAGGAACCGGGCGATGCGGTCCTTCACGTCCTGCGCGCTGTCGCCGACCGGGCACTCCTCGGTCTGCGAGACGCAGTCCTCCGCGTAGTTGTCCAGCGCCAGTTGGAAGCCCCGGGCCTGTCCGAGCGAGCCTTGTTCCGGGTCCTGCGTGGGGTCGACGACCGCGTCGAACACGGCCCGTCCCACCCGCTCCGGGAACAGGTGGGCGTACACGCCGCCCAGTTCGGTGCCGTAGGAGATGCCGAAGTAGTGGAGCTTGTCGTCGCCGAGGACCTGGCGCATGAGGTCGAGATCGCGGGCGGTCTCGGTGGTGCGCACGTGGGGCAGGATCCGCTCGGAGTTCTTCTCGCAGGCGGCGTTGAACTCCTTGGTGCCGTTCAGCAGTTCGGTGCGTTCCCGCTGGTCGTCGGGGGTCGCGTCCTGCTCGAAGTGGGCGTCGAGCTGTTCGTCGTCCTCGCAGCGCACCGGTGCGCTGCGGCCGACCCCACGGGGGTCGAAGCTGACGAGGTCGTAGCGGGTGCGCAGGGTCGCGTAGTCCGGACCGAAGGAGGGCAGGGCGGTGACGCCGGAGCCGCCCGGACCACCGAAGTTGAAGATCAGCGAACCGATCCGCTCGCTGTCCGGGCCGTCCGCGCGGGCCCGGATCAGCTCGATGCCGATGGTGTCGCCGTCGGGGTCGCCCCAGTCCAGCGGCGCCTTCATGGTGGCGCACTGCCAGGTTCCGCCGTTCGGCAGGGGAGAGGGGGCCGGGCCGCCGCCCTGCGCCTCGGAGGGGGCCGGGCAGTCCTTCCAGCCCAGTTCCTGCTCCGTCAGGTCCTCCGTCTCGGCGTCGTCACCGCAGCCCGCCAGCAGGGCGGGCAGCAGCACGACGGAGACGGACAGGGCGGCTGCACGCAGGCGGAAGGGCTTGGGCATGCCTCCATCCTGCGGTCGTGGGCGACGGGCCGCGCGGGGGCGGGTGCCGTCCGAGGGAGCGGGGCGGCCCGGCCGGGCGCGGGCGCTGCCGTGCCCGCCACGCCGTGCCCACCATGCGGTGTCGACCCCGGCTGACCCCGCCGCGCCGACCGCGCGGGGCCGCCCGGCGCGGCCGGCTCCCCCGGGGCAGGGCAGGGCAGACCGCTACAGGGCTTCCTTGCGGGTGAGGTGGTTGAAGGCCAGCCAGCCGGGCAGGACGGGCAGCCACAGGGTGAGCAGCCGGTACAGCAGCACCGCCGGGGCCGCGACCTCCTTGGGCAGCCCGATCGCGATGAGGCCGACCGTGAGGGTCGCCTCGACGGCGCCCACACCGCCCGGTGTCGGGGCCGCCGAGCCCAGTGCGTTGCCGGCCAGGAACACCACGGCCACGCCCGCGATGCTGATCGACGTCGTCTCGTTGCCGAAGGCGCGGATCGAGGCGTCCAGGCACATCACGAAGCAGCCGGTCAGCAGGAGCATGCCGCCGATGCCGGTGGCCAGCTTCTGCGGGCGCTGCAGAACGTCGAGCATGCGCGGGACGACACCCGCGAACAGCGAGCGGACCCGGGTGAGCACGAACTTCCGCAGGAACGGCACCGACGTCACGACCAGCACCAGCACCGCGACCGTCAGCAGACCGGCGATCACCGTGCGGGACGGCGAGAGGGACGGTGTCTTCTCGGTGCCCGTCAGATAGCCGAAGGCCAGCAGCATCAGGATGTGGCAGCCCAGACCGAACAGCTGGGACGCCCCGACACTCGCCACCGCGAGCCCCGGCCGCACACCCGCGCGCTGCAGGAACCGGGTGTTCAGCGCGACCCCGCCCACCGCCGCCGGAGCGACGATCTTCACGAAGGACCCGGCGACCTGGGCCGCCACCGTCCGCAGGAAGGGCACCCGCTCCGGTACGAACCCCAGCAGGGCCAGGGCTGCGGCGAAGTAACTGGCCGCCGAGAACAGCACCGCCGCGGCCACCCAGCCCCACTGGGCGTTGGAGATCAGCGGCCCGAACTCGATGTGGGTGAGCTGCGTCAGCAGGAAGTAGGCGCCGATCGCCCCGGCGATGAAGCTGATCAGCGTGCGCGGGCGGACCCGCTCCAGGCGGGCCGGCTCCACCGGCGCCTGCGGCCTGATCCGCAGCACCTCGTGCCGGATCTGGGTGAGCAGGTCCTCCTCGCGCGCCTCCTCCAGGGCGTCGTCGATGGCCCGCTTCTCGGCCCGCTGCTCCGCGCGCACGGCCTTCTTGTCCAGCTTGTCCAGCTTGTCCAGCCGGTCCGTCCGGTCCGGGCGCTCGGCGGCGTCCGCGGTCTCGGCGGCCCCGGCCTGCTCCGCGCGGAGCAGCTTGGCCTGCCGGGAGGCATCCAGGACGGCCTCGCGCTCGCGCTCCGCCCGCTCCCGGGCCAGGCGGCGCAGGGTCGCCCGGGTGGAGCGGCTCAGCGCGATGGGCTGCAGCATCGGCAGGCAGTCGGCCACCGCGTCGGGCCCGAGCACGCTCACCGCGGAGGCCACCGCCCGTTCCGCGCCCACCCGCAGGCCGAGCGTCACCAGGAGCTGGGAGGTGTCCATGCGCAGCAGCAGGTCGCCGGCGGCGATCTCACCGGCCCTCATGTCGGTGAGGATGACGGTGCCGGAACGATCCACCAGGATCGCGTCGCCCACCAGACGGCGGTGGGCGATGCGGCGGGACTGGAGCGCCCGCACCTGGTGCCAGGTGTCGCGCAGCAGCGCGTCGGTGATCTCCTCGTCGGCCAGCGAGTCCAGGGTGCGTCCGCCGCTGTGCTCGTAGACGAGCATGACCGCGTCGGGGCCCAGCTCGGAGGTCGCGATCAGCTTGGGGGCGTTGGCGCCGGCCGCGATGGCCGCGTACGCGAGCAGCGCCTCCTGCTCCAGGGCCTGGCGGAGCGACTGCAGGCTCCGGCGGGTGGCGAAGCCGCGCAGCGTCAGGTTGCGCCACGCCCGGTAGAAGAAGCCCTGGGCCTGCTGTTCGCGGTCCACGACCGTCACGTCCAGCGGTGGACCGTCCTCCAGGGTGACGAAGTACCTGCGGCCCCGGTCACCGGCCTCGGCGGCGTCGGGCGCCTCCACGCGGGACGCGGTCACCGGGCGGAACCCGACGGTCCGCAGCCCTGTCATCAGGTTGCGGCCGGTGGGGCGGACGTTCGGCGAGCCGACCGCGTAGAGGGTGCCGTACGCGACGCTCCACCCGATGAGGACGGTCAGGATGATCGAGAACGGTGTCGTGTAGCCGGTGACGAGCATGGAGAACGCGTCGAGCAGCAGCACGACCCACAGCACCGCGCGCCAGCGGGGTCTGCGGGACATGCCCACGGCCGTCATGTACGCGATCACCGGGGCGAGGTAGCCGTGCACCGGGTCGGTCAGCGCGTGGATGTCACCGGGGGAGGGCTGGGTGAGCGCCTCCTGGATCGAGGCGGGGGCCGCCTGGGCGACCCACAGGTCGGTCGCGAGGGTCACCCCGTGCGCGAGCACGGCGGCGAGCACACCGTCGGCGATGCGCAGCCCGTCGCGTTTGATCAGTCGCTCGATGGCGAAGGCCACCGGCACCAGCAGGATGGCGATGCTGGAGGCCAGGCCCGCGACCTTGATGAGCAGGTCGGGCGCCTGTCCGGTGCCCTTGTTGATGTCCTGTTCCAGGCCCGAGGTGGTGCCGTGGGCGAACGCGGCGATCGCCAGCAGCACCACCACGGCGAGCACGCCGACCAGGAGCCGCATGAGGTCCGACGGGCGGTGCACGCGCGCGGGCAGCAGCGGCTCGTCCCCTTCCACCTCGTCCACGTGCACCGTGTCGGAGGTGGGGTCGTCGGCGGACCCCGTACGGCGGGGGGACGGGCGGCCCGCGGCCGAGCGGGGGGCCGCACCGGGCGCGCCCGTGGCGCCGGGGGCGTCGGGTTCAGTGGCCGGCTCCCTGGTCCGGGCGCCGTCGTCGTGGCCGTCGGAGGTGCTTCGTCCCCGGGCGTCCGAGCCGTCGGGGGTGCCTCGCCCGCGGGCGTCCGGGCGGTCCGGGCCGTCGGCGCTGTGCGGGCCGCTCGGGCCGTCCGGGCCGTCCGGGCGCGACGAAGCGCCAGGGGTGCCTTCCGCGTCCCCGGGGTGCGCACCCTGCTGCTTCATCGTCTCTTCTTGGTCTCGTATCACCAGTCACCGCCCGCACGATGGTGGCATGCCGAACCGGCACAAGGGGCAATCAGGGTCCACGTGCGGGGTCGCACAGTCTGCCCGAAAGGGATTCCCCGGGCGAGGCGTGGGCACGCTCGGGGACCCCATCCGTTGTCGGTGGGGTGGTGCAGGATGGGCGGGATGAGTCAGGAAAGCCTTCCGTCCGACGCCGGTCCCGGGACCGGCGGTACCGGTCCGGAGACCGCCGGTACCGGTGCGGGGATCGCCGGTCCCGGTCCGGAGACCGCTGATGCCGGTCCGGGAGCCGCCGGTGCCCTGCCGGAGTACGCCGAGCGGGTGCTCGACGTGGCGGATCTCATCCCCCCGGGGCGGGTGATGACGTACGGGGACGTCGCCGAATGGCTGGGGGAGGGCGGCCCGCGGCAGGTCGGCCGGGTGATGTCCCGTTACGGAGGAGCCGTCCCGTGGTGGCGGGTGGTGCGGGCCGACGGGGTCCTCCTGCCCGGTCACGCGCTGCGCGCCCTCGGCCACTACCGCGAGGAGGGCACCCCTCTGAGGGAGGCGGGCCGGGCCGCGGAGGACCACCTGCCGCGTATCGACATGCGGCGCGCGCGGTGGGACGGGAGCGGCCGTGCGGAGGGTCACACCTGACAGCTTCCGCCATGCGGCGGCCCGCGGTGGGGCAGGTGATCCGTACGGGGGAAGAGGGGCACGTCCGTGGCATGACGTACGTTCGAGATCCGAGGGGCCCACGGGTCGGCTGTGCCGGGAGGGAACGACCGGAAGCTCGGCTTTCGGACATCCGGTCGGCGTAGCGTCGGCTGCACGTGTCCCCCTCACCCCGCGACCACCGCCCTCCCCGCGCGGCGGACCGCCCACCAGAACACCCACCAGGACCGGCGAACCACGTGAGCTCCTCTTCCTCCACCAGCGGCCTGTCGCACCCCCGGGTGCGCCGGGGGAACCGTGGCGCCTATCGACTGGTCCGTACCCCGCCGCCCCGCTCCCACCCCCCTCGACTGGACGCCGCCCAGCGCTCCGTGGTTGAGCACAGGACCGGACCGCTGCTCGTTCTCGCAGGTCCCGGCACCGGGAAGACCACCACGCTCGTCGAGTCCGTGGCCGAGCGCATCGCCCGGGGCGGGGACCCCGAGCGCATCCTCGTGCTGACGTTCAGCCGCAAGGCGGCCGTCGAACTCCGCGACCGCATGGCCCTGCGCATGGGCGCCGCGAACGCCCCGCAGGCGACCACCTTCCACTCCTACTGCTACGCCCTGGTCCGAGCCCACCAGGACCACGACCTGTTCGTCGAACCGCTGCGCCTGCTGTCCGGCCCCGAGCAGGACGTCACCGTCCGCGAGCTGCTCGCCGGCCAGGTGGACCTGGAACGGCTCGGCCTCGCCCACGTGCGCTGGCCGGACGAGCTGCGCGCCTGCCTGACCACCCGCGGCTTCGCCGACGAGGTCCGGGCGGTGCTCGCCCGCAGCCGGGAACTCGGCCTCGCCCCCCACGCCCTGGACGCCTTCGCCCGCCGCATCGGCCGCCCCGACTGGCGTGCCGCCTCCGCCTTCCTCGCCGAGTACCTGGACGTCCTCGACCTCCAGGGCGTGCTCGACTACGCCGAGCTGGTCCACCGCGCCGTGCTGCTCGCCCGCCGCCCCGAGGTGGCCGCGCGGCTCGCGGCACAGTACGACGCCGTGTACGTCGACGAGTACCAGGACACCGACCCGGCCCAGGTACGGCTGCTGCGCGCGCTCGCCGGCGACGGCCGCACCCTCGTCGCCCTCGGCGACCCCGACCAGTCGATCTACGCCTTCCGGGGCGCGGACGTGAACGGCATCCTGGAGTTCCCCCACGCCTTCCCCCGCCCCGACGGCCGCCCCGCCCCGGTCGAGGTGCTGGGCACCTCCCGCCGTTCCGGGGCGGCCCTGCTCGCCGCCACCAGGCTGGTGACCCGGCGGATGCCGCTGCCCCGCCTGCCCGCCGAGAAGGTCCGCGCCCACCGGGAGCTGACACCCGTGCGGGACGGCGGCCGGGTGGAGGTGTACACCTACCCGACGTCCGGCACGGAGCTGGACAACATCGCCGACATCCTGCGCCGGGCGCACCTGGAGGACGGCGTCCCGTGGGCCGAGATGGCGGTGCTGGTGCGCGCCGGCGCACGCACCATCCCGGCGGTCCGCCGCGCCCTGACCTCGGCCGGCGTGCCCGTGGACGTCGACGGCAACGACGTGCCGCTGCGCCACGAGCCCGCGGTGGCCCCCCTACTGACGGCCTTGCGCGCGGTGGCGACGGCGGAGGCGGGGGCGGTGACGGGAGCGGAGACGGGTGTCGCGTCCGAGGCTGCGCCCGAGGCCGGGACCGACGCAGCGGCACCGGGCGCGGCGGCGGCCCCCGGAGCGGATCCCGAGGCGGGCCACAGGGCGGACCCCGAGGCGGATCAGGGGGTGGGCCCCGGTGCGGACCCGGACCCGGACCACGGCCCGGACCCCGAGACGGACCATGGGCCCGACCCCGAGACGAACGAAGAGGCAACCCCCGAGACGCACCCCGTCGACGCCGCGTCCGGCACGGTGACCACAGGCGCCGACGCCTGCTGGCTCGACACCGAGACCGCGCTCACCCTGCTCGCCTCCCCGCTCGCCGGCATGGACGCCGCCGACCTGCGGCGCCTCGGCCGGGCCCTGCGCGAGGAGGAGCGGGCGGCCGGCAACCCCGTGCCGCCGCCGTCCGACGTCCTCCTCACCCGCGCGCTCGCCGAACCGGAACGCCTGGCCGTCCACGACCCCCTGTACGCCCGCGGCGCCCAGCGGCTCGGCGCGCTGCTGCGCACCGCCCGCGAACGGCTGGCGCGCGGGGGCACCGCCGAGGAGGCGCTGTGGGACCTCTGGGACGGCACCCCCTGGCCGCAGCGGCTGGAGCGCGCCGCCCGGCGCGGCGGCGCCGCCGGACGGAACGCGGACCGGGACCTCGACGCCGTGTGCGCCCTGTTCGCGACCGCCGCCCGCGCGGAGGAACGCAGCGGCGGCCGGGGCGCCCTGAACTTCCTGGAGGAACTCGAGGCCGAGGACATCGCCGCCGACACCCTCACCCGCCGCGCCGTGCGCCCCGACGCCGTACGCCTGATGACCGCGCACCGTTCCAAGGGCCTGGAATGGCGCCTGGTCGTGCTGGCCGGCGTCCAGGAGGGCCTGTGGCCCGACCTGCGCCGCCGGGGCTCCCTCCTGGAGGCCGACCGCATCGGCCGCGACGGACTCGCCGAACCCCTCACCCCGGGGGCCCTGCTCACCGAGGAGCGCCGGCTGTTCTACGTGGCCGCCACCCGCGCCCGGGAGCGGCTCGTCGTCACCGCGGTGAAGGCCCCCGCGGACGACGGCGACCAGCCCTCCCGCTTCCTGACCGAACTCGGCGTCGAACCCAAGGACGTCACCGGGCGCCCGCGACGCCCCCTGTCCGTGGCGGCGCTCGTCGCGGAGCTGCGCGCCACCACCGTCGACCCCCGGGTCTCCGACGGTCTGCGCGAAGCCGCCGCCCACCGCCTGGCCCGGCTCGCCGCCCTCGCCGACGAGGACGGACGGCCCCTGGTGCCGTCCGCGCACCCCTACCGCTGGTGGGGCATGTTCGACCCCACCGAGTCCAAGGTGCCGCTGCGGCGGCGCGACCAGCCCGTCGTGCTCTCCGGCAGCGCCCTCGACCAGCTCGCCCACACCTGCACCCTGCAGTGGTTCCTCGGCCGTGAGGTCAAGGCCGACGCCCCCGCCACCGCCGCCCAGGGCTTCGGCAACGTGGTGCACGTCCTGGCCGACGAGGTGGCGTCCGGGCACACCCCCGCCGACCTCGCCGTGCTCATGGAGCGCCTGGACTCCGTGTGGAACGCGCTGGCCTTCGACGCGCCGTGGAAGTCGGCCCAGGAGAAGGAGAACGCGCGCGCCGCGCTGGAACGCTTCCTGCGGTGGCACGTCATGGACCGCACCGGCCGCACCCCCGTCGCCAGCGAGCACGACTTCGACGTCACCCTCGAAGCCGGCGACCACCAGGTCCGCATCCGGGGCCAGATGGACCGGGTCGAGGCGGACGGGGAGGGCCGCGCCTACGTCGTCGACTTCAAGACCGGCAAGCAGGCACCCAGCGGCAAGGAGGTGGAGCGCCACCCCCAGCTCGCCGTGTACCAGCTCGCCGTCCGCGAGGGTGCCGTCGACGAGCTGTTCGACGGCGCGCGCCCCGAACCGGGCGGCGCCGAACTGGTCCACCTCCGACAGGGCGCGGCCCGCAAGGACGGCGGCGAGACCCTGCCCAAGGTGCAGGCGCAGGAGCCACTGACCGGCGAGTGGGTCGGCGAACTGCTGGCCACGGCCGCCGGCAAGGTCCTCGACGAGAGGTTCACCCCCACCACCGGCCAGCACTGCACCCACTGCGCCTTCCGGGCGTCCTGCAGCGCCCGCCCGGAAGGGCGGCACGTGGTGGAGTGAGGTGGAGTGAGACCGGGGGTGACGTCCGGCGGCCGGTGTGGCTCCGGGCGATCCGCGTCGTGTGTTGCCATGTGACGTTTGTTGCCTGTGTGACGGTCAGCGACCGGTGTGACTCCGGGCGTTCCGCGTGGCGTGCTGCCCGGTGCGACGGCCGGCGGCCGGTGTGGCCCTGGCGTCCCGCGCGGGGTGTCGGCCCTGTGACATCGTGCGGCGGTGCCTGGCCGCCTGCCGCCTGCCGCCGGCGGCCGGTGCGGTGCGGTGCCGCGAGTCCGTGTGACGCTTCGCACCACCCGCCCCGACCTGCGGTTTCGCCGACGTGCGGCGGTGGAGGGGACGTCGCTGTCGGTGGCCGCCGCTAGCCTTCGCGTGTGCCCGCTCGCATCACCGACCCCGAACAGCTCAAGGAGCTCCTCGGCATCCCGTTCACGCCGGAGCAGACGGCCTGCATCATCGCGCCGCCCGCCCCGCAGGTGATCGTGGCCGGAGCCGGGTCGGGCAAGACGACGGTGATGGCGGCCCGCGTCGTCTGGCTGGTCGGCACCGGCCAGGTCGCCCCCGAGCAGGTGCTCGGCCTCACCTTCACCAACAAGGCGGCCGGCGAGCTCGCCGAACGCGTCCGCAAGGCGCTGATCAAGGCCGGGGTCACCGATCCCGACCGGATCGACCCGGACGAGCCGCCCGGCGAACCGGTGATCTCCACCTACCACGCCTTCGCCGGACGGCTGCTGACCGACCACGGCCTGCGCATCGGCCTCGAACCGACCTCCCGCCTCCTCGCCGACGCCACCCGCTACCAGCTCGCCGCCCGCGTCCTGCGCGAAGCCCCCGGCCCCTACCCCGCGCTCACCCGCTCCTTCGCCGACCTGGTCGCCGACCTCCTCACCCTCGACGGGGAGCTCTCCGAGCACCTCGTGCGTCCCGAGGACCTGCGGGCCCACGACACGGACCTGCTGCGCACCCTGGAGGGCGCCCGGCTCACCAACGACGACCTGCGCAAGGTCCCCGAGGCCGCCGCCGCCCGCCGCGAACTGGCCGACCTCGTGCTGCGCTACCGGGCCGCCAAGCGCGAACGCGACCTGCTCGACTTCGGCGACCAGATCGCGCTGTCCGCCCGGCTCGCGACGGTCCCCGACGTGGGCCGCGCCCTGCGCGAGGAGTTCCGGGTCGTCCTCCTCGACGAGTACCAGGACACCTCCGTCGCCCAGCGCGTCCTGCTGGCGGGCCTCTTCGGCGGGGGCACCGGGCACCCGGTGACCGCCGTCGGCGACCCCTGCCAGGCCATCTACGGCTGGCGCGGCGCCTCCGTCGCCAACCTCGACGACTTCCCCGAACACTTCGCCCGCCCCGACGGCCGCCCCGCCACCCGGCAGTCGCTCAGCGAGAACCGCCGCAGCGGCGGCCGCCTGCTGGACCTGGCCAACGGACTGGCCACGCCGCTGCGGGCGATGCACGCGGGCGTCGAAGCCCTCCGCCCCGCCCCCGGCGCCGAACGCGACGGCACCGTGCGGTGCGCGCTGCTGCCCACCCACGCCGAGGAGATCGACTGGATCGCCGACTCCCTGGCCCACCTCGTCCGCACCGGCACGGCGCCCGGGGAGATCGCCGTGCTCTGCCGCACCGCGGCCGACTTCGCCGAGATCCAGGGCGCCCTCGTCGCCCGGGACGTCCCCGTCGAGGTCGTCGGCCTGTCCGGCCTGCTGCACCTCCCCGAGATCGCCGACCTGGTCGCCGTCTGCGAGGTCCTCCAGGACCCCGGGGCCAACGCCTCCCTCGTGCGGCTGCTCACCGGTCCGCGCTGGCGCATCGGACCGCGCGACCTCGCCCTGCTCGGCCGCCGCGCCCGGCACCTGGTCACCCACGCGCGCGCGAGCGACGACGACCCCGACCGACGGCTCGCGGAGGCGGTCGAGGGCGTCGACCCGTCCGAAGTGATCTCCCTCGCCGACGCCCTCGACACGTTCCTCGAAACCCCGATGGACGGCCACGGCGACGACGACGGCCTGCCCTTCTCCGCGGACGCCCGCGTGCGCTTCGCCCGCCTGGCCACCGAACTGCGCGACCTGCGCCGCTCGCTGGCCGACCCTCTGATGGACGTCCTGCACCGCGTTCTCGCCGTCACCGGCCTGGAGGTCGAACTGTCGGCCTCCCCGCACGCCCTCGCCGCCCGCCGCCGCGAGACCCTCTCCCAGTTCCTCGACATCGCCGCCTCCTTCGCCGCCGGCGACGGCGAGGCCACCCTGCTCGCCTTCCTGGGCTTCCTGCGCACCGCGGCGCAGTACGAGAAGGGCCTGGACAACGCCCTGCCCGGCGGGGAGAACACCGTGAAGGTGCTGACCGCCCACAAGTCCAAGGGCCTGGAGTGGGACGTGGTGGCGGTGCCCGGCCTCGTCAAGGGCACCTTCCCCAGCAGCCGGGGCCGCGAGAGGTGGACCGCCCAGGGCAAGGTGCTCCCGCACGCGCTGCGCGGGGACGCCGACACCCTGCCCGACGTCCCGTCCTTCGACGCGCGGGGCCTGAAGGCCTTCCACGAGGCCATGAAGGACCACCAGCACACCGAGGAACTGCGCCTCGGCTACGTCACCCTGACCCGTCCCCGCTCGCTGCTCCTCGGCTCCGGCCACTGGTGGGGGCCCAGCCAGAAGCGGCCGCGCGGCCCGTCCGAGTTCCTGCTCGCCCTGTACGAACACTGCGTCGCCGGGCACGGCGAGATCGAGGCGTGGGCGGAGGAGCCGGCCGAGGACGAGGAGAACCCGGCCCTCCACCGTCCCGACGACGACCAGCTCTGGCCCCTGCCCCTCGACAACGCCGCCCTCGCCCGGCGCCGGGCCGCCGCCGACACCGTCCTCGCCCACCTCGACGCACTCGCCGCCGACGAGGACGGCGACACCCCGGACGTCCCCGGCCCGACCGACCCGTACGACGACCCCGACTGGCCGTCACCGCCCGCGGAGGAGGAACTCCTTCCCGACGACGAGGGCCCCGGGGACCCCTTCCACGAGGAGGCCTTCTCCGAGGGCCCCTTCCCGGAAGACTCCTTCCACGAAGACACCTTCCACGAAGGGCCGTTTCCCGAGGACCCTGACGCCTACCCCGAGGAGTCCGACACCTCCCGCGAGGATGACGACCCCTTCCTCGACGGCGTCCCGTTCACCGGCGACGACCCGTTCACCGGCGACGACCCGTTCCACGACGACCCCGTCCCGGACGCCTCGGCCCCCGGCGGGAGCGGTCGCCACGCCGCCGCGGGCCCCGGCAGCCCGGAGGCCGGCCCCGCCCCGCTCCCCGACGGGTCACCGGGCCCGCGTCCCGCCGGGAGCCCCGCCCCCCGCCCCACCGTCCCCCACCAGGCGACCGGCCCCCGCGGCACCGGGTCCCGCACCGAGGGCTCGGGCGACCCCCGCCGGGCCCATGACCTCACCCCCGAGGAAGCCCGCACGGTGGCCTCCTGGGACCGCGACCTCGACGCCCTCACCGGGGAGCTGCTGCGCGCCCGCGACCGGGTCACCGAGGTGGTCCTGCCCCCCTCGCTCACCGCCTCCGAGGTGCAGCGCCTGGCGGCCGACCCCGACGGCTTCGCCCATGAGCTGGCCCGGCCCATGCCCCGGCCGCCGCAGCCCGCCGCCCGCCGGGGCACCCGCTTCCACGCCTGGGTGGAGGCACGCTTCGAGGCCCTCACCCTGCCCCTGCTCGACCCCGACGACCTGCCGGGCGCCGACGACACCGACATCGCCGACGAGCAGGACCTGCAGGCCCTCAAGGACGCCTTCGAGCGCACCGAGTACGCCCACCGCACGCCGTACCGCGTCGAGGCGCCCTTCCAGCTGACGCTCGCCGGGCGGGTCGTCCGCGGCCGCATCGACGCCGTCTACCGGGAGGACGACGGCCGGCGGGTGACGTACGAGATCGTCGACTGGAAGACCGGCCGGGGCCGCGACGCCGACCCGCTCCAGCTCGCCGTGTACCGCCTCGCCTGGGCCGAGCAGCAGGGCGTGCCCCCGGAGTCCGTCACCGCCGCGTTCCTGTACGTCCGCACCGGCGAGGTCGTCCGCCCCGAGCCGCTGCCCGGCCGTGCCGCACTGGAACGGCTCCTCGGCGCGGACCCGTCCGGTGAGATACCGCACTCCGAGGACGCCGGCGCGGGCCGTTAGGCTCGTGACCATGAGCCAGCCCGTTGACAGTGCCGTCGACGCCGTCCGTACCTACATCGAGGATCACCGCGCCGCCTTCCTCGACGACCTCGTCGAGTGGCTGCGCATCCCGTCCGTGTCGGCCCAGCCCGACCACGCGCCGGACGTGCACCGCAGCGCCGCCTGGCTCGCCGACGCCCTCCGGCGGACCGGCTTCCCGGTCACCGAGGTCTGGCAGACCCCCGGCGCCCCGGCCGTCTACGCCGAGTGGCCCTCCGACGACCCGGCCGCCCCCACGGTCCTGGTCTACGGCCACCACGACGTGCAGCCCGCCGCCCGTGAGGACGGCTGGAACAGCGAACCCTTCGAGCCCGTCGTCCGCGGCAACCGCCTGTACGCGCGCGGAGCCGCCGACGACAAGGGCCAGGTCTTCTTCCACACCCTCGGCGTGCGCGCCCACCTCGCGACCACGGGCCGCACCAGCCCCGCCGTCCACCTCAAGCTGCTCGTCGAGGGCGAGGAGGAGTCCGGCTCCCCGCACTTCCGGGCCCTCGTCGAGGAGCACGCCGACCGCCTCGCCGCCGACGCCGTCATCGTCTCCGACACCGGCATGTGGGCCGAGGACACCCCGACCGTGTGCACGGGGATGCGGGGCCTCGCCGAGTGCGAGATCCGTCTGCACGGCCCCGACCAGGACATCCACTCCGGTTCCTTCGGCGGCGCCGTCCCCAACCCGGCCACCGCCGTGGCCCGGCTGGTGGCCGCCCTGCACGACGACCAGGGGCGCGTCGCGGTCCCCGGCTTCTACGACGGCGTCGTCGACCTCACCGACCGCGAGCGGGAACTCTTCGCCGAGCTGCCCTTCGACGAACGGCAGTGGCTGGCCACCGCGAAGTCCCGCGCCACCCACGGCGAGGCCGGCTACACCACCCTGGAACGCGTCTGGGCCCGCCCCACCGCCGAGGTCAACGGCATCGGGGGCGGCTACCAGGGCGACGGCAGCAAGACGATCATCCCGTCGTCGGCCATGGTCAAGATCTCGTTCCGCCTCGTCGCCGGGCAGGACCCCGACCACGTCGAGAAGGCCGTCCGCACGTGGGTGGCCGGCCAGGTGCCCGACGGCGTACGCGGCGACGTCGTCTTCCGCCCCGCCACCCGCCCCTGCCTGACCCCGCTCGACCACCCCGCCCTCCAGTCCGTCGCGCGCTCCATGGGCCGGGCCTTCGACCGTCCCGTGCGCTTCACCCGCGAAGGCGGCTCCGGCCCCGCCGCCGACCTCCAGGACGTCCTCGGCGCGCCGGTGCTCTTCCTCGGCATCTCCGTGCCGTCCGACGGCTGGCACGCACCCGACGAGAAGGTGGAACTCGATCTGCTCCTCAAGGGCGTCGAGACCACCGCGTACCTGTGGGGCGACCTGGCCGAACACTGGCGGCACGATCCCTGACCCGACCGTGCCGTCCGGTCCGGCCGCCCGCGCGGGGCACACTGGAAGGACCCCGCCGCCGCGTGCCGCCGGAACGGTCCCCGCCCGCAGCACGCCGCACGCCCGCCCGCCCGCGACCCGATCCGTTCCACCGGGGGAGTTGGAAGCACCCGTGACCACCTGGACCGACCACACCGCCGACCGCCCCGTCTCGCTCACTGTGCCCAGCGGCATCGACCGCGCCGCCCACCACCGCCTCGACGAGGCGTGGCTCGCGGCGGCGTGGAGCCACCCGTCGACGCGCTGCTTCGTGGTCTCCGGCGGCCAGGTCCTCATCGACGAGACGCCCGACGGGCGGACCGAACTCGTCATGACCCCCTCCTTCGAGGCCCCGCTCACGGAGGCGCACCGCTACTTCCTGGGCATCGACCAGGACGGCGTCAGCTACTTCGCCCTGCAGAAGGACTCCCTGCCCGGCCGCATGGACGACTCCGCCCGCCCGGCCGGTCTGCGCGAGGCGGGACTGCTGCTGTCCCCGCGCGACGCCGGCCTGATGGTGCACGCCGTCGCGCTGGAGAACTGGCAGCGCCTGCACCGCTTCTGCTCCCGCTGCGGCGAACGCACCGTCATCGCCGCCGCCGGCCACATCCGCCGCTGCCCCGCCTGCGGCGCCGAGCACTACCCGCGCACCGACCCCGCCGTGATCATGGCCGTGGTCGACCGGGACGACCGCATCCTCCTCGGCCGCCAGGTCCACTGGCCCGAGGGCCGCTTCTCCACGCTGGCCGGGTTCGTGGAACCGGGCGAGTCCATCGAGCAGTCGGTGCGGCGCGAGGTCCACGAGGAGGTCGGCATCGACATCGGCGAGGTCGAGTACCTCGCCAGCCAGCCCTGGCCCTTCCCGTCCAGCCTGATGCTCGGCTTCGTCGCCCGCGCCACCACCACCCGCATCGAGGTGGACGGCGACGAGATCCACGAGGCCCGGTGGTTCTCCCGCGACGAGCTCGACGCCGCGTTCACCTCCGGAGAGGTCCTGCCGCCCTACGGCATCTCCATCGCGGCCCGCCTGATCGAACGCTGGTACGGCAAGCCCCTCCCCACCCGCACCTTCTTCTGACCCCGGGCACCGGCCCCCACCCCCTCGCCGGCGCTCCCGGCGGCCGGGGACGTCCGGGACCGTGCCGCTGCCGCTTCCATGGCCCCGCCCTTCCTGTGCGCAGGCGATCTGTGGCTGTGGGAGGGGGGTGGCGTCGAGGCTGCACGGAGTCCCGGACCGAGATGGCTCGGGGACCCCTTGGGAGCCACCCCCCTTGGCCGCGCTCCCCCCGTACGGCGGCAGCAACCGACCCAACGCTCCGCAGCCTACGGGCGGGCACTGACAACGCACCGTGGTCCGGGTCGCCGTGGGGGACGGCACGTTGCCCTGAAGGCCCCGTGCGCCCTCGGCGGGGCCCGCCGACCGGCTCGACGTCGGCCGGTGGTGACGCCGGCGTGCACGCCCCGGGGCAGCTCCACGCCCCTCCCCGCAGGCCCCGGCAGCACTGAGCTCCCCCCGGTCGCCTCGACCGGAGGGAGCTCAGTACGGGAGGGGTGGGTGTCAGACCGCGAGGGCCTGCTTGACCTGGGCCAGGCTCGGGTTGGTCATCACGACCTCCTCGCCGCCGCCCGACGGAACCACCCGCACCGTCGGGACCGTCTGGTTGCCGCCGTTCGCCTTCTCGACGAACGCGGCCGACTCCGGGTCCTGCTCGATGTTGATCTCGGTGTACGCAATGCCCTCGCGGTCCATCTGGCCCTTCAGCCTGCGGCAGTAGCCGCACCACGTGGTGCTGTACATCGTCACAGTGCCCGGCATGTCGTTCGCTCTCCTTCGGCGGCTCGGGTAAGTGCCTGTCCACCGGGGAACGTACGCCGGTGCGCGGCCATTCCCGGCGGGCGGGGCCCCGGCCGGTCCCGCCCGGCCCCGAGACGGTGTCCGGAGGCGGTGCCCGGAGGCGGTGTCCGCAGACGCCCGCCGCTCCCCGCAGTGACCCCGACCGCACGAGCCTGCGGCCGGACCGACCGCACGAGCCCGCGGCCCGACCGCACGAGCCGGAGTCGCGCGGTCACATGAGCTGAGCCCGAGAGACACCGGCCACATGAGCTGAGCCCGAGAGATACCGACCGCAGGAGCCCAGCCCGAGTGACGCCGGCCGCATTAGTACGACTGCAAGGGGGTGCCTGTGGACAACCTGCTCACCCGTCTCCGGCGACCTGGCAGCATGGCCGTGTGACAGCAGCAACGCACTCCCCTCTCTTCCCGCAGGTACCGGACACGGCCGACGCGGTGCTCGAAGGGCTCGACCCCGAGCAGCGCGAGGTGGCCACCTCGCTGCACGGCCCGGTGTGCGTGCTGGCGGGCGCGGGCACCGGCAAGACCCGGGCGATCACCCACCGGATCGCCTACGGGGTGCGCGCCGGGATCCTCCAGCCGTCCAGCGTGCTGGCCGTCACCTTCACCAACCGTGCCGCGGGGGAGATGCGTGGCCGGCTCCGGCAGCTCGGCGCGGTCGGCGTCCAGGCCCGCACCTTCCACTCGGCGGCACTCCGGCAGCTCCAGTACTTCTGGCCGAAAGCGATCGGCGGTTCGCTGCCCCGACTCGTCGACCGCAAGGTCCAACTGGTCGCCGACGCGGCCGCCGCCTGCCGCATCCGGCTGGACCGTGGGGAACTGCGGGACGTCACCGCCGAGATCGAGTGGGCGAAGGTGACCCAGACCGTCCCCGCCGACTATCCGCTCGCGGTCGCGAAGGTCTCCCGCGATGCGCCGCGCGACCCGGCGGAGATCGCCCAGCTGTACGCCGCCTACGAGGAGCTCAAGCGGGAGCGCGTCGTCATCGACTTCGAGGACGTGCTGCTGCTCACCGTCGCCGTGCTCCAGGACCGGCAGGACGTGGCCGAACAGGTGCGCGCCCAGTACCAGCACTTCGTCGTCGACGAGTACCAGGACGTCAGCCCGCTCCAGCAGCGGCTGCTGGAACTGTGGCTCGGCGACCGGGACAGCCTGTGCGTGGTCGGCGACGCCAGCCAGACGATCTACTCGTTCACGGGTGCGACGCCGGACCACCTCCTCGACTTCCGCACCCGGCACCCCGGTGCGACCGTGGTCAAGCTGGTCCGCGACTACCGCTCCACCCCGCAGGTCGTCCGACTCGCCAACGGTCTGCTCGCCCAGGCGAGCGGCCGCGCCGCCGACCACCGGCTGGAACTCGTCTCCCAGCGGGCGGGCGGACCCGAGCCGGTCTTCACCGAGTACGGGGACGAGCCCGCCGAGGCCGAGGGGACCGCGCGTCGGGTCCGCGAGCTGATCGACGCGGGGGTCCCGGCGAGCGAGATCGCCGTGCTCTTCCGCACCAACGCCCAGTCCGAGACGTACGAGCAGGCCCTCGCCGACGCCGGGGTGCCGTACCAGCTGCGCGGCGCCGAGCGGTTCTTCGACCGCCCCGAGGTGCGCAGGGCGATCGCCGCGCTGCGGGCCGCCGCCCGCTTCGGGGGGAACGACGCGCTGCTCGACGACGCGCCCGACCTGCCGTCCCAGGTGCGCGCCGTGCTGTCGGGGGAGGGCTGGACGGCGCAGCCGCCGGCCGGTTCGGGAGCGGTGCGGGAGCGCTGGGAGTCGCTGGCCGCGCTGGTGCACCTCGCCCAGGACTTCCTGGCCGCGCGGAGCGGCGCCACCCTCGCCGACCTGATCACCGAGCTGGACGAACGGGCCGGGGCGCAGCACGCCCCGACCGTGCAGGGCGTCACCCTGGCCTCCCTGCACTCGGCCAAGGGCCTGGAGTGGGACGCCGTGTTCCTCGTCGGAGTGGCCGAGGGCATGATGCCGATCACCTACGCGCGGACCGACGAGCAGGTCGAGGAGGAACGCCGGCTCCTCTACGTCGGCGTCACCCGCGCCCGGGAGCGCCTCCACCTGTCCTGGTCGCTCTCCCGTTCCCCGGGCGGTCGCCCCAACCGGCGGCCCAGCCGCTTCCTGGACGGGTTGCGTCCCGGATCGGGCACCGGCCCCGGCCGTGCGGGCGCGGCCGGGGCGGGTGGCGTGGAGCGCGGCTTCCCGGGCTCGACGCCGGGTGCCGGGGCGGCGGGCGCCGCACAGCCGGCGCGGGGACGCAGGCAGCGCAGCCCCGCGCGCTGCCGGGTCTGCGGACGCACGCTCACCGACGGCGGCGAGCTGAAGCTGCTGCGGTGCGAGGAGTGCCCCTCCGACATGGACGAGGGACTCTACGAGCGGCTGCGGGACTGGCGCGCCGAGCAGGCGCGGCGCAGCGGACAGCCGGCCTTCTGCGTCTTCACGGACAAGACACTGATGGCGATCGCCGAGTCCGACCCCGCGGACGAGCACGAGCTGGCCCGCATCCCGGGCGTCGGCATGCGCAAGCTGGGCCGCTACGGCGCCGACGTACTGGCCATCTGCGCAGGCCGCGAGGCCGCCCGGAGCAAGGATCAGGACTGATCCCAACTCGTCGAGAAAATAGTTTGCGCATGCCCCGGGAATCCCCATAGGTTCTTAGGCACGGGAACGGAGGCCTTCTCGGAGGCCCTCATCCCGTGCTGTACTTGTTCATCCGTCGGACCGGCTCACCCCGGTCCCCGAAGCGCCGAGAGGAGGCGAGCCCAGTGATCAGCATCAACAGCAGCTCCGTCGTCAAACTGACCGATCGTCCGGCCGTCTCCCTGTGCATGCTCGGCGCCTCGAACCAGGGCACCGGTGTGTCCGGCCTCGCCGCCGCACGCCCGGCGTCCTCCGTCGCTCCCTCGGGCCTTGCCGTCCGTGAGCGCGACGTGCGACCGACCGAGGCACTGGAAGCAGTAGTGGCACAGGCCGAGGCCTATGCCTTTGCGGCAGCCGGTGCCGGATTCCGGAAGCAGACGACGCAGCACCACCTGATGTGGGCCTTCCGTGGGCCAGAACCCTGGAGTGATCCAGCCTGATGTATCAGGCCGGCGCCTTCAGGGCCGCGGAACCCCACCCGGGATCCGCGGCCCTTCTGTTTGTCCACGAACACGAACGTGGACGACACCGCTGAAGGCGCCTCGGGGCAGAGAGCACCACCCGGTACCAGCCGCCCTACCGGCCGACCGGCCGGAAACGACCAGACGAGGACAACGAACCGTGCAACTCGAAGCGCACGCCCCGTCCGTACCGCCGTCCGACACGATCCCCAAGCCTGGCTCCACGGAGGACCCGACCTTGACTCCGCTCACCGCGCTCACCGCGCTCACCGCGCTCGACGACGCCATCGAGAACCTCGGCGTGCCCGTCCCGTGCCGTTCCTACGACCCGGAGGTCTTCTTCGCCGAGTCTCCCGCGGACGTCGAGTACGCCAAGTCCCTCTGCCGTACCTGCCCGCTGGTCGAGGCGTGCCTCGCCGGTGCCAAGGAGCGGCGTGAGCCCTGGGGCGTCTGGGGTGGCGAGCTGTTCGTGCAGGGCGTCGTCGTCGCCCGGAAGCGGCCGCGTGGCCGTCCGCGCAAGAACCCGGTCACGGCATGAACACCCCAGGAACGATCGACCGTCCCCTCACGCACGACCCCCAGAAGCAGGCCCCGATGATCCCGTCCGCTCATGAGCCCTCCGGCTCCGCGACCGAAGACTTCACCACCAGGGGCGCGAACGACTCGCGCCAGAACAGGACCCGAGAGATGCAACTCATCCCCGAAGCCATGGCTCGTGCCCATATGCGCGAGCGGCTCGACGAGGCGCAGCGCGAGCGCCAGGCCGTACGCCTGGTGGCCGCGCGCCGCATGCAGCGCGGTGCCGAGCGCGCCTCCCGGCGCGCCCGCCGGGCGCTCGCCATGGCGGTCATGCAGTGACCGACGCCTCGTGAGCAGGGTCTCCCGCACGGGAGGCCCACCCTCTTCCGCGGGGGCCGGTCCGTACCGAACGGACCGGCCCCCGCGCCGCGTCGAGCCCGCCCGGTGAGTGACCGCCGCCCGCCGTGTGCCGCGCGACCGGTGAGGCGCGCGGGGCGAGGCGCGGGGTTACGCTCGCCGGGTGACCAGACGGCCCGACGGCACCGAGGACGACGGCACCGAGGACGACGGCTCCGGGACGGACTTGTCGCGGGCTCTGGTGTGCGCCCGCTGCGGGACCGTCGCCGAGGCGCCGCCGGCGACCTGGACGCTGTCCGTGGAGGCCGGTGTCCGGCGCTACTACTGCGAGGTCTGTGCGCGGGAGAACCTCAGGGCGATCGAGGGGCGCCTGGACGCGGAGTGGTGGTGAGGCCGGGCGACTCGGGCAGCGGCGGTTGTCATTCCCGCCCCACCGTCGGCGTGGCGCGGGCCGCTTCTCACGCCTCGGCGGCCGGCGCCTCCCACACCGGGTCCTCCGCGTCCCGCACCGGCTCCTCCGCGGCCCCGGCCGGGTCCTCGGGGAGGAACCCCGGCAGCCACTCCTCCAGTTCCCCGCGCAGCCGCACCGTCGCGCCGAGCTGGCACAGCACCCCGATCGTGCTCAGCGTCACCCGGTGGATCAGCAGGTAGGCCGGGGGCAGGTTCAGCCTGCTGCCCAGCTGGTAGGCGGGGGAGCGGGGGTCGGCGATCCGGGCGGCCTGGGTGCGCATCCAGCCGCGGGTGAAGGTGAACGCGTCGGCCTGCGCCGGTTCGATGATCGGGAGCAGGTAGTCCAGGACCGCGTCCGGGTCCAGCTCGATGGACTCCTTCACGAAGCCCTCGGTGCACAGCATCGCGTGGACGGCCTCGGCCTCGCCGTCCAGCGTCATGCGCAACGCCTCGCCGATGATGGGGGGCAGTCCGCCGGGCAGGCGGTCGACGGTGCCGAAGTCCAGGACCCCCAGCCGCCAGTCGTCCTCGCCCTCGGGGCCGCCGGGCAGCAGCCGGAAGTTGCCCGGGTGCGGGTCGGCGTGCAGCAGACCGGTGCGCGCCGGACCGGAGAACAGGAAGCGGGCCAGGAGCTGGCCGGCGCGGTCGCGCTGCTCCTCGGTGCCGTCGGAGATGACCTCCGACAGCGGGATGCCGTCCATCCACTCGGTGACCAGCACCTGCTCGCCCTGGTGCACCACGTTCGGGACGACGACGTCGGGGTCGTCGGTGAACTCCTCGGCGTGCGCCCGCTGCGCCTGGGCCTCCAGGCCGTAGTCCAGCTCCTCCGAGACCCGGTCCTTCAGTTCCGTGATCAGGGGCTTGACGTCCATCCCCGGGACCAGCGGGCCCAGCAGCCGCGCGAAACGGCTCAGCTGGTTGAGGTCGGACAGCAGGGCCTCGCCGGCGCCGGGGTACTGCACCTTGACGGCGACCTCGCGGCCGTCGTGCCACACGCCCCGGTGGACCTGGCCGATCGACGCCGCGGCGGACGGCTTGTCCTCGAACTCCAGGAACAGCTCGCGCCAGCCCTCGCCGAGCCGCTCCTCCAGCACCGCGTGCACGGTACGGGTCGGCATCGGGGGCGCCGCTTCCTGCAGCTTGGTGAGCGCGGCCCGGTAGGGCCCCGCCACCTCCTCGGGCAGCGCGGACTCGAAGACCGAGAGGGCCTGGCCGAACTTCATGGCCCCGCCCTTGAGCTCGCCGAGGACCTTGAACAGCTGGTCGGCGGTGCGCTGCTGGAGTTCCCGGCCGACGAGCTCCGCGGACTCGCCCACGATCCGCTTGCCGAGCCCCCAGGTCGCCCGTCCGGCGATGCCGAGCGGGAGCGCGGCCAGCTTGGCGGTCCGGGTGACCGCCTTCCGGGGAAGTTCAGACATGCGCCCTCCAAGTCCCTGCCGACCGCTGGGCGCCCACCTGGCGGCGTGGCTCCCCGGACGGTCCTTGCCTGCCCATTGTTGCGCGTGCCCGCCCCTCGCCGGAGGGGTGTTCCTGCTCACCTTTCGCCGCGGCTCCGCACGGGCACGCGGGATGGGCCCGGACCGGGCGGTGCTGCCAGTGCAGCGCCGGTGCGGCCACCTCCCACCGGGCGCCCGCACTCGTCGGGATCCGGCCGTCCAGGAAGGCCAGCGCGTGGGCCGCGGCCAGCCCGGCCACCGTGACCGCCAGGGCCAGGTCGCAGGCCCCGGCACGGCGCCGGCCGCCCGACCGCCACTGGGCGGCCAGGCGCGGCCAGGCCGGGTCGCGGTCGACGCGGTCCTGCTGGAGGCACCCCGCGCAGCCGGTGTCGCCGGGCAGCACCAGCGGCCCGACCACACCGGTGCCCTCGACCACCCCGGCATACAGATGGGGAGTACCGGAGGCCAGCAGGGGTTCGGCGGCCGAGGGGTGCGGGGCGTGCACGGCGACATCGTCGCGCGGGGCGAGCACGACCAGGGCGAAGCCGGGGCCGTCCGGCCCGGTCCGGGTACGGGCGGTGCGCCGCGGGGACCGCTCCGGCGCGGCCCGCCGGGCCGCACGGCGGGCCGCCTCGTCCCGGCGGTCACCGACGGACTCGGCGGGCAGCCCGCCGGGAGCGACGTCCCACGGTTCGACGCGTCCGGAGTCGCGCACGTCCACCTCGCCGACACCGGCTCCCGAGAGCAACGACGCCAGGACGGCGCCCACCCGGCCCGCGCCCCGCACCTGCACCCGCGTCTCCCGGCGGGCGGCGAGGGCCCGCAGCGCGTCCCCGGGGGCGGAGGTGGTGACGGTGAGGGCGGCCAGGTCGGGGCGGAGCCGGTCCAGGACCTCCGGCTTGCCGCGCAACGCCTCGGCGCCCGCACCGCCGCCCGTGGCGTCGTCGAGCAGGCCGGCCCGGGAGAGTCCGCGCACCAGCCGGTCCGCATGACCGTCGGGCAGATCCATGCGCCGCCCCTCCTCGCGCAGCAGCTCCAGGCCGCGGGTGCCGTTGAGCAGCTCCAGGAAGCCGCCCGTCGCCGTGTCGACCGGACCGAGCGTCAGCGCGTGCGTCGGCGTCATGCCGAACTGCACGGTGTCCAGGTCACGCCAGCCGCGCCTGAGCGCGGGCTTCACCATCGGATGCATCGCGGGCCCCCGTGAGCCGTTCTGGGTGTCGCCGGATCCGTGGATGGTCCGGCCGGCGGTGCCAGCATGTTCGGCGGGGGCCGGATGGTGCCGAAAGTTGTCCACAGGCTGCGGGAATCGTCGTACTGATCGCGCGCTTGGCGGGGCGGGCGACATTCGCGCCTCCCGGAGCCGGGACTTCCCCGGGTGCAGCGGGTAACGTCGGGGCGTGCCCGCCGACCCACTGCAACGCGCCGGAACGCCACAGCGCAGCACGACGAGCCAGCCGACGAACGGCTCACGGGCGAGCGCGATCGAGGTCCGCAGGAGCGCCCGCCGACGCAGAACCGTCTCCGCGTACCGCGAGGGCGATCGCACCGTCGTGCTCATCCCCGCCCGGATGTCCGAGGCCGAGGAGCAGCGCTGGGTGAACGTCATGCTCGACAAGCTGGCCGCCCAGGAGAGCCGGCGCACGCTCGGCGACGCGGAGCTGGCCGAGCGCGCCGAGCGGCTGTCGGCGCAGTACTTCGACGGCCGGGCCCGGCCGTCGAGCGTGCGCTGGGTCACCAACCAGAACACCCGCTGGGGTTCGTGCACCCCCGCCGAGGGCAGCATCCGGCTGTCGCACCGCCTGCAGGGCATGCCCGAGTACGTCATCGACTACGTGCTGTGCCACGAGCTGGCGCACCTGCTCGTGCCCGGGCACGGCCCCCGGTTCTGGCGGCTGCTGGAGGCGTATCCGAGGACCGAGCGGGCCCGGGGCTACCTCGAGGGCGTGGCCGCGGCCGAACGGCTGCCCCATGTGGCGGACGCGCAGGGCGAGTGAGGACGCACCCCGCGTGAACGCCCGCCGAGGGCGTTCGCGTGCGTTGTGTACCGGGTCTGTACCGACATCGTCCGATGTCGGCGATTGCCGTTAGCCTGGCGCGACGCACTCACACTCGGGATGGGGGACGGTCGTACGCATGGCCAGGGAATTCCAACGCGGCCACAAGGCCAGGATCAGTGACCTCACGGCGGGCACGGATCTGTACGTAGGCGTGCAGATCTCCGGCCCCGGGCTGACCTTCGACATCAGCTGCTTCGGTCTGGACGCCGACGAGCGGCTGTCGGACGACCGGTACTTCATCTTCTACAACCAGCCGAAGTCCCCCGAGGAGTCCATCCAGCTGCTCGGTGCGCAGGCGGGCGACACGGAGTCCTTCCGGGTCACCCTCGACCGGATCCCGCAGCAGATCAGGAAGCTGTCCTTCACGGCGACCCTCGACGGCGCGGGCCAGATGTCGCAGGTCGGCCCGGGATACATCCGGATCGTGGCGGGCGGCGAGGAAGTGGCCCGCTATCCGTTCAGCGGGGCGGAGTTCTCCACCGAGCGGGCCGTGATGCTCGGCGACTTCTACTTCAAGGACGTCTGGCGGTTCGCCGCCGTCGGCCAGGGCTTCGACGGCGGTCTGGACGCCCTGCTGAAGAACTTCGGCGGCGAGGTCGCCGAGGAGGAGCCCGCCCCCGCACCGCAGCCCGAGCCCCAGGCCGGAGGCGCACCCGGCTTCGCCCCGCCCGCGCAGGCCGCCGCCCCGCCCGCCTTCGGCGTCCCCGCCGGCGGCCCGGCCCCGGCGGCCCCGCAGCCCGCGCAGAGCTTCGCGCCGCCGCCCGGTGCCACCCCGCCGCCGGCCCCCGCGCCCGCCGGGCCGCCGCCCCCGGTGCACGCCGCGCCGACGATCGTCGCCCCGCTGCACACCCCGCCCGGCGGGTCGCAGATGCCGCCGCCCCCGCCTCCGGCGCCCGCACCGCAGGGCTTCGGCCAGCCCGGCCCCGGCCAGGCCGCGCCGCTGCCCCCGGGGTACGCCGCCCCGCCGCAGGCCCCGCAGGCGCCCGCCCCGCCGCCCGGTTACGGGCAGCCGACGCCCCCGCCGGGCTACGGCCAACAGCCCCCGCCCGGTCAGGTGCCGGGTCAGCAGGCCCCCTTCGGCGCCCAGCAGGCTCCCGCGGGCGCCCCGCAGACCCCGGGCGTGCTCGGGGCGCTGCAGATGTTCAAGGAGACGCCCACCGGACAGCGGTGGACCCCGCAGAACAAGAAGCTCATCCGCGTCGACCTCGGCATGGGCGGCCAGCCCGTGCTGGCCCGGCAGGGCAGCATGGTGCTGTACCAGGGCAAGGTCGACTTCAGCTACAAGGGCGCCGGGTTCACCGGTCGCGTCGTCGGCAACGCCACCGGCCAGGAGATGCAGCTGATGCGCTGCACCGGCCAGGGCCAGGTGTTCTTCGCCGAGGACGCCACGATGCTGCACCCGATCGAGCTCCAGGGCGACGCCGTGTGCGTCTCCGCGGAGAACGTCCTCGCCTTCGACGAGGGCCTGCAGTACGAGGTGCGCCGCATCGAGGGGCACGGCATCCCGGGCGGGGCCCTGTTCACCATGCAGTTCCAGGGCACCGGCACCATCGTCGTCAAGACCCACGGCGTGCCCGTGGTCCTGCCGGTCACACCCACCACCTTCGCCGACTGCAACGCCGTGGTCGCCTGGTCGGCCGCCTCCCAGGTGGTCGTCTCCAGCCAGGTGAGGATGCGCCGCAACTCCTACCCCGGGGACACGGGGGAGAGCGTCAACCTCCAGTTCCGGGGCGCTCCCGGCAACTTCATCGTCGTCCAGCCGTACGAGATCTGAGGAGCCCGTCATGAACCACCCACCCGCGGGCTTCGCCCCCGCACCCGCCGGCGCCCGCATGGAGAACCACGGCAACCACATGCTGAAGGTCGCCATGCAGTCCGGTCACGACCTCTTCGCCCGGGTGGGCTCCATGGTCGCCTACGAGGGCTTCGTGCAGTACGAGCCCAACCCCCCGGCCGTCCGCCAGATCGCCAAGGACTGGCTGACCGGGGAGGGCGCCCCCCTGATGAAGTGCTCCGGTGACGGGCTGCTCTACCTGGCCGACTACGGCGCCGACGTCGTCGTGATCAACCTCAACGGAGACGGCATCTCGGTCAACGCGACTAACCTGCTCGCCTTCGACGCGCACCTCAGCTGGGGCGTGGAACGGGTCAAGGGCCTGGCGAAGTTCGCCGGCCAGGGCCTGTGGAACACCAAGATCTCCGGCCAGGGCTGGGTCGCCCTGACCTCCCGCGGCAAGCCGATCGTCGTCGACTGCGGCGGCGGGGACGACGAGACGTACGTCGACCCGGACGCCCTGGTCGCCTGGTCCCCGAACCTCAAGGTGAAGGGCAAGCGCAGCTTCCGCGCCCAGTCGCTGATCGGCCGCGGCAGCGGCGAGGCCTACCAGATGGCCTTCTCCGGTCAGGGCATCGTCGTCGTCCAGCCCAGTGAGGACAGCACCGACCGTCTCCGGGTCCGGGGCTGAGGGGGAGCAACACACCATGCAGAGCCCGCTTTTCGCCTACAACGACCAACCGACCCAGGAGCGCTGGAGCCTGCAGAACAAGCACATGCTGCGGGTCGCCCTGGAGGGCCACGACGACGTGCTCGCCCGCAAGGGCTCCATGGTCGCCTACCAGGGCCTGATCGAGTTCGACGCCGAGTACCAGAGCCGCGGTCAGGCCCGGTCCCGCGCGCACACCGGTGAGGGCCTCGACCTGATGCGCTGTCACGGGCAGGGCACCGTCTACCTCGCCAACCTCGCCCAGCACATCCACGTCATGGACGTGGACCAGGAGGGCCTGACCGTCGACAGCAGCTACGTGCTGGCGATGGACTCCGCGCTGCACCACGAGGTGATCGCGGTCGACAGCCAGTACGGCATCTCCGGCTCGGGCAAGTACCAGCTCAACATCACCGGCCGGGGCCGGGTCGCCCTGATGACCTCCGGCATGCCGCTGGTGATGCAGGTGACGCCCGACAAGTACGTCAACTGCGACGCCGACGCGATCGTGGCCTGGTCCACCGCCCTGCGCGTGCAGATGCAGGCCCAGACCCACTCGTCCGGCGTCTGGCGGCGCCGGGGCAGCACCGGTGAGGGCTGGGAACTCAGCTTCATGGGCAGCGGCTTCGTCCTCGTCCAGCCCAGCGAACTGCTGCCGCCGCAGAACGCCCAGATCGGCTCGGGCCTCGCCGCCCAGTACGGCATGGGCCAGCAGGGCGCCCGCGGGCACAACCAGGGCAACGTCTGGAGCTGACGGGCCGGGCGCAGCGTGCCGGTACGACGGGTGAGGGGGCGACCGCCCGGGCGGTCGCCCCCTCCTCCGTACGGTCGGCCCTCAGGCGCCGGGTCGGCTCAGACGCCGAGCCGCGCCCGGGTCGCCTCGACCAGACGGACGACGGAGGCGTCGGCCACCTCCGCCACCGCGTCGTAGGGGAACCAGCGCAGGTCCAGCGACTCGTCGCTGATCGCCTCGACCGCGCCGGACGGCGGCAGGGCCGCGTACTGGACGTCCAGATGCCAGGCGCAGGGCGTCTCGTGGCGGTCCAGCCGCACCGGACCGCCGGGCAGCAGGGTCAGCCCCGTGATGCCGGACTCCTCGGTGCCCTCCCGCAGCGCGGCGGCGGCCAGGGTGGTGTCGTCCGGCTCGCAGTGGCCGCCCATCTGCAGCCACATCCGCAGCTTCCGGTGCAGGGTCAGCAGCACTCTGCCCCGCTCCGGGTCGATCACCAGGGCGCTCGCCGTCACATGGCCGTCCCGGCACGCCTTCCACATGCCGTCCGGGTGGGCGGCGAGGTGGTCGAGGTAGGCGTCGCGCAGGTCCGTCTGGTCCTCGTAGCCCTTGAGCACGAGGACCGCGTCGTCGTGGAGGCTCACTCGCCGTCGTCGCCCTTGCGCCCGTCCTCGCCGTCGGTCCGGTCCGTGCCCCCGGCCTCCCCGGCGCCGCCGTCCTTCTTGCGCAGGTCGGGCTTGCCGGCCGCCTCGCCGAGCATCTTGTCGAGCTCGGAGAAGTCGATGTGCTCGCGGTGCACGAAGCCGTCCGGGTCGTCCAGGTCCGTCGCCGTGGGCAGCATGTCCGGGTGGGCCCACAGGGCGTCCCGGCCGTCGACCCCGCGCGCGTCCGTGAGCGACGCCCACAGGCGCGAGGCGTCCCGCAGCCGGCGCGGACGCAGCTCCAGACCGATCAGCGTGGCGAACGTCTGCTCCGCGGGGCCGCCGGAGGCGCGCCGGCGGCGCAGCGTCTCGCGCAGCGCGTCGGCCGACGACAGCCGGGGCTTCGCCGCCGCGTGCACCACCGCGTCCACCCAGCCCTCGACGAGCGCCAGCGCCGTCTCCAGCCGGGCCAGGGCGGCCTTCTGCTCGGGCGTGTCCTCGGGCTGGAACATGCCCTGCTGAAGCGCCTCCTGCAGCTGCTCGGGGTTCTCCGGGTCGAACTGGCCGACCACGTCCTCCAGCTTGCCGGTGTCGACCTTGATCCCGCGCGCATAGCCGTCGACCGCGCCGAACAGGTGCGAACGCAGCCACGGCACGTGCGCGAACAGGCGCTGGTGGGCGGCCTCGCGCAGCGCGAGGTACAGCCGCACCTCGTCCTCGGCCACGCCGAGGTCCTTGCCGAAGCCGGCGATGTTCAGCGGCAGCAGCGCGGCCTTGCCGGCCGGACCGAGCGGCAGACCGATGTCGGACGAGCCGACCACCTCACCGGCCAGCACCCCCACGGCCTGCCCGATCTGCGTGCCGAACATGGCGCCGCCCATCGAGCGCATCATGCCGATCAGCGGGCCGGCCATGGCCTGCATCTCCTCCGGCAGGACGTCGCCCATGGCGTTCCCGACGCGCTCGGCGACCGGGTCCACCAGCTCGCGCCACGCCGGCAGGGTCGCCTCGACCCACTCCGCCCGGCTCCACGCCACCGCGGAGGCCGCGCCCGACGGCAGCGACGTGGCGTCGTCGAGCCACAGGTCGGCCAGGCGCAGCGCGTCGTCGACGGCCTTGCGCTCGGCCGGCCCGACACTGGCGTCCTTCGTGCCGTCCGACGTGCCCTGCGCGACGGTCTGGCGGGCGATCTGCTTGGCCATGTCCCAGTTCACCGGGCCGCCCTCGTAGGAGAGCATCTGGCCGAGCTGCTGGAAGGCGGCGCCCAGGTCGGTGGGGTTCAGGGAACCGAACATCGCGGCGAACGGGTTGTCCGTCCCGGGGCCGCCAAATCCGCCGGCTCCGGGCATGCCGAAGCCGAACGGGTTGGCCGGGCCCTGACCACCGCCGCTCTGCGGGTCCTTCTTCTTGCCCTCGTCGCCGTCGTCCGGCTCCTCCGGCGGAAGGCCGAATCCGAATGGGGTGTCACTCACGGGATTCCTCGGCTGGTAGGGCCGCCGGTTCTTTCCGGCGGCACGGCTGCCCGACAACACCACCCAGCGTAGACACCCGAGGCGGATCGGGCCTCGGTGCTTCGCCGACAGACCGCCTGCGGCAGGATGGAGCCACCTGGTACGGACGCATCACGTGCGCCCGTACTGAAGACAACCGCTGGAGACGCCTGGTGAGTTCCCCAGATCCGCAGGTTCGCGCAGCGCGAAACCGGTCCGACCGTCCCGCCCGGGGGCCCGTGGTCGCCGTCACCGGTGCCGCCTCCGGGGTCGGCGCGCTGCTCACCGAGCGGCTGGCCGCCTCCGAGGACATCAAGCAGGTCCTCGCCATCGACGAGCGGCGCGGCGCGTGCGAGGACGCGCAGTGGCACATCCTCGACGTGCGGGACCCGGCCATCGCCGAGAAGCTGCGGGGCGCCGACGTGGTGGTCCACCTCGCCCTCGACCTGGACCTGGAGACCGACGCCGCCGCCCGGACGGCCTACAACGTCCGGGGCACCCAGACGGTCCTGACCGCCGCCGCGGCCAGCGGGGTGCGCCGCGTGGTGCTGTGCACCTCGGCGATGGTCTACGGCGCGCTCCCGGACAACGAGCTGCCCCTGTCGGAGGACGCCGAACTGCGGGCCACCGCCGAGGCCACCGGCGTGGGCGACCTGCTGGAGATCGAGCGGCTGGCCCGCCGGGCACCCCGCGCCCACCCCGGGCTCAACGTCACCGTGGTCCGCCCCGCCGTGCTGGTCGGCGGGGGCACCGACACCGCGCTGACCCGGTACTTCGAGTCGCCCCGGCTGCTGGTGGTCGCCGGGTCCCGGCCCGCGTGGCAGTTCTGCCACGTCGAGGACCTGTGCAGCGCGCTGGAGTACGCGGTCGTGGAGAAGGCCGAGGGGGAACTCGCCGTCGGGTGCGACGGCTGGCTGGAGCAGGAGGAGGTCGAGGAGCTCAGCGGGATCCGCCGGATGGAACTGCCGTCCGCGGTCGCGCTCGGCGCCGCGGCCCGGCTGCACCGCATCGGCCTCACCCCGTCCCCGGCCGGGGACCTGGCCTACACGATGTACCCGTGGGTGGTGAGCGGCAGCCGCCTGCACGCGGCCGGCTGGCGCCCCTCGTACACCAACGAGGAGGTGCTGGAGGAACTGCTCGGGGAGGTCTCCGGCCGGCACACGGTGGCCGGACGGCGGCTGGGCCGCAAGGACGCCACGGCGGCCGGTGCCGCGGGCGCCACGGTGGCCCTGCTGGGCGCCGCCGCGGTGGTGCGCCGCGCCCGCAAGGCACGGCGCCGCATCTGAGCGGAGCGTCCCGGGCACGCGGGTGTACGGGACCGGCCCGCGCCTCGGGTGCCGCCCGTGACCTGCGGGGCGACGCCCGGACCTGCGGAGCGACGCCCTGACCTGCAGGGTGCAGCCCGCCGGGCAGGGGCCACCTCCCCCACCCTCGGGCGCACCGGCTCGGCCCGCGGGGCCGTGGCAGCCCCCGCGCGCGTGTCCCGCGTCCGGTGCCGCCGCCCCGCACGGCCCCCGGTCGTACGAACGCTCCTTCCTGTAGGAGGCTCCAAACGACGCGCCCGGCTGCCGGAGGAGAACGCACTTCCGTGCCGCGGCGGACGTGCGGCACGATGGGGCACATGGCATCCACGCACGACCATCCGGGTGAACGGGCCGCAGAGGATCCGGTGCGGCTGATCGGGATCCGGGACACCCCGCTCTCGGTCGACGAGGTCCTGCGGGCCGTCGGCGACGACGCCGCGGGCGGCACGGCCCTGTTCGTCGGGACCGTGCGCAACCACGACGGCGGAGCGGACGTCGACGAGCTGAGCTACTCGTGTCACCCCAGCGCCGAGGCGGAGATGCGGCGGATCGCGGAAAAGGTCGCCGCCGACTACCCCGTTCGGGCGATGGCGGCCGTGCACCGGGTGGGTGATCTCGCGATCGGGGACCTCGCCGTCGTCGTCGGCGTGTCGTGCCCGCACCGGGGCGAGGCGTTCGAGGCGTGCCGCAGGCTCATCGACGACCTCAAGCACGAGGTGCCGATCTGGAAGCACCAGCGGTTCTCGGACGGCACCGAGGAGTGGGTCGGGGCCTGCTGACCGCCCGCCCCGGTCTCCGCCTCCTCTTCCGGCTTCCGGTCACCCGTCCGGCCCGTTCGGCCCCGCCCGTCGCGCCTCCGCCGACCGCCGCTCGCCCCGTCACTCGAACGTCCGTTCCCGGCCGCCGGCCTCCCGGGCCACCGGCCCCGCTCGCGCCGCCGCACGTCGACCGGTCCCGGCCGTTGCGCGTCGGCGGGTTCCGCCCGTCCACCAGGCTTCGCGCCCTCCGTTTGCCGCAGGCACCCCCGGTTGCGTAACCGGACCCCTGACGTGAGCGTTGTCACTGCGGATGGTTAATCTGCTGATCAGTTGGTGTTGCGGACGCTCATGGGGTTGGGAGGTCGGCATGGCGGTGCTCGCCTGGTTGCTGATTCCGCTGGTGGCCGCGATCGGTGCCGGACTGTGGGGCAGTTGGGCCGGCCGGACGCGCAAGGCGCGCAGCGACGGGCCGGAGCTCATCGGGTACGCCCGCTTCCGCGAGGCGATGGAGAAGTCCCGGACGGGCGGCTGAGACACGGGAAAGCGCAGGTCCCGGCGATGACACCACAGGGCCGCCCGTCCGGGCGGCCCTGACGGTGCGCCGACAGGCACGTCCCGTACTGTCGACCCATGCCACGCCGCACCGCGACGATGCTCGCCTCCACCCTGATGCTGATCGCGCTCCTGTGCGCGGGAGTCTTCATCCCCGTGCCGTACGCGGAGATGTCGCCGGGTCCGACGGTGAACACCCTCGGCGAGCACGACGGTGAGCCGGTGCTGCAGATCGCCGGGCGCGAGACCTACCCGACCGACGGTCACCTCAACATGACCACGGTGCGGGTCACCAGCGCCGACTACCGGATGAACCTGGTCGAGGCCGTCTACGGATGGCTGGCGCACGACAACAAGGTCGTGCCGCACGACACCCTCTACCCGGACGGCAAGACGGAGGAGGAGTCCACCCAGGAGAACGCCGAGGAGTTCAGCCAGTCCCAGGAGAGCGCCAAGGTCGCGGCCCTGAAGGCCCTGGACATCCCGGTGAAGTCCTGGGTGATCGTGTCGACGGTCGTCAAGGGGTCCCCCGCCGAAAGCCGGCTGCACGCCGGTGACGTGATCAAGGCGGTCGACGGCAAGCCGGTCGGTGAGCCGGCCGACGTCGCGAAGCTGGTGACCGAGCACAAGCCGGGCGAGGACGTCGTGTTCACGATCGTGCCCGCCTCGGAACAGGCCGCCGCCGAGAAGGAGAAGCGGACGCCGAAGAAGACCGAGAAGGTCACGATCACCACGGCGACCTCGGACGACGGCGGCGAGAAGCGAGCCGTCGTCGGCATCTCCGCCGGGACCGACCACACCTTCCCGTTCTCCATCGACATCAAGCTGGCCGACGTGGGCGGACCGAGCGCCGGTCTGATGTTCGCCCTCGGCATCTACGACAAGCTCACCCCGGGGAGCCTCACTGGCGGACGCTTCGTCGCCGGGACGGGCACCATCGACGACGACGGCAAGGTCGGCCCGATCGGCGGCATCCAGATGAAGACCGTCGGTGCGCGCGACAAGGGCGCCGAGTTCTTCCTCACTCCCGCCGACAACTGCGCGACGGCCGTCAAGGACGTCCCGGACGGCCTCACCCTGGTCGAGGTGAAGACGATCGACGACGCCCTCGGTGCCCTGGAGGACATCCGCGCCGGCGACACCGCCGACCTGCCGACCTGCAAGGCCTCCTGAACCCGGGTTCTGCGCCCCCGGCTCGCGGATCCTGGCCCCGGACCCCCGCTCGCCGGGCCCGAGGACCCGGCGGGGCGGGTGGCGGACGTGACTCCGGTCACTCCTCGAAGGTCGCCGACAGGGCCTGCGCCAGCCCCGGCACCAGGTCCGCGCCGGTCAGCACCTCCGTCGGGGAGTCCTTCTCGCGCAGCCGCAGCGCCGACTCGCGCGTGCCGTCGCGCAGCACCGCCACCGTCATCCGCACCTCCTGGCGCTCCGGGTGCCCGGCCACCCAGTCCGTCAGCGCGGCCTCGTCCAGGTCCTGCGGGACCTGTGCCTCCGCGGACGGCGGCAGGATCAGGCGCTCGACGGTCAGGGCGCAGCCGGTCACCGCGTCCGGCCAGGCGATGGTGCCGAGGAACTCGTCGAGCGGCTTGCCCGCGGGCAGCTCGTCCTGCTCGATCGGGGTGAGGGCGGTCGGCTGCGGCTCGTCGTCCAGGCCGAGCCGGTCCGCGAGCGAGGGCTGTTCGGCCCGTAGCCGGGCGGTGTCGACGAGGGCGAACAGGCGGGCGGGCTGGTCCCAGCCGAGGCCGGACACGTACTCGTCGATCTCGAGTACGGCCCTGGTGAGCGGGTGCGCCGCCATGGGTGTGTTGGACATGGTCACAATCTTCTCTCGTTCAGGGCCGGAATCGGGAACCGAGTAAAGGGTTAGTAAGTTGCATAGGTGGGGCCCACGTGCAGCGGGTTCCATACAGGGTCCACGGACACGCGGGCCAGACCAATCGACAGCGAACCTTGAGGTGCCTACCTTGGCTTTCCAGATGCCGGACCGCGGCGGAGGCCCGACGGGGCCACGGATGAGAGTGGGCCGTCCGTCCCGGCGGGTCCGGACCCTGCTGATGACACTGGGCGTCCTGGCCGTCCTCGCCATGGTGTTCACCATGTTCGCGGGGTTCTGGACCGACTGGCTGTGGTACCGCTCGGTCGACTACTCGTCGGTCTTCACGACCACCCTGTGGACCAAGATCGGCCTCTTCTTCGTCTTCGGCCTGCTGATGGCCGTGTCGGTCGGTTTCAACATCTGGCTGGCGCACCGCCTGCGGCCGCCGCTCAGTGCCATGTCGATGGAGCAGCAGAACCTCGACCGGTACCGGATGGGCATCGCCCCGTACAAGAAGTGGCTGCTGCTGGGCATCACCGCGCTGGTCGGTCTGATCGCCGGTGCCTCGGCGTCCGGCCAGTGGCGCACCTGGCTGATGTGGATCAACGGTGTGCCGTTCGGCGAGAAGGACCCCCAGTTCAAGCTGGACGTGTCGTTCTACGCCTTCGACCTGCCCTGGTACCGCTTCCTGCTGGGCTTCGGCTTCGCCACGGTCATCCTGTCGGTGATCGCCGCCGCGCTCACCCACTACCTCTACGGCGGGCTGCGCCTCACCAGCCCCGGGGCCCGCGCCACGGCCGCTGCCACCGGCCACCTGTCGGTGCTGATCGGCATCTTCGTGGCCCTGAAGGCGGTCGCCTACTGGCTCGACCGGTACGGGCTGGCGGTGAAGTCCAGTGACTTCAAGGCCACCGACAGCTGGACCGGCCTGCGGTACGTGGACGCCAACGCGTACCTGCCGGCCAAGACGATCCTGTTCTGCATCGCCGTCATCTGCGCGCTGCTGTTCTTCGGCACGCTGTGGCGGCGCACCTGGCAGCTGCCGGTCATCGGCTTCGGCCTGATGGTGCTGTCGGCGATCCTGATCGGCGGCCTGTACCCGGCGATCGTGCAGAAGTTCCAGGTCCAGCCGAACGAGCAGGCCAAGGAAGCGCCGTACGTCGAGAAGAACCTCAAGGCCACGCGCGACGCCTACGGCATCGACGGGACCCAGGTCACCGACTACCCGGGCACCAGCCAGACGGAGGACAAGACCAAGCTGCGGGACGCCGTGACCGACACGGCGAGCATCCGCATCATGGACCCGAACATCGTCTCGCCGACGTTCCAGCAGCTCCAGCAGATCAGGAACTACTACGCGTTCCCGACCAACCTGGACGTCGACCGGTACACCAAGGACGGCAAGGACCAGGACACCGTCATCGGTCTGCGCGAGCTGAACTACAACGGCATCCCGAAGCGGAACTGGATCAACGACCACTTCCGCTACACCCACGGCTACGGCGTCGTCGCCGCCGAGGGCACCAGCGCGGACGCCGGCGGCCGCCCGGTCTTCACCGAGTCGGACCTCCCCTCCAAGGGCGACCTGGGCACGTACGAGCAGCGCGTCTACTACGGCGAGCGCACCACCACGTACTCCATCGTCGGCGGTCCCCAGAAGGAGATCGACTACTCCGACGACACCGGTGAGAAGACCTACAGCTACCAGGGCGACAGCGGCGTCAACCTCGCCAACCCGGTCAACCGGGCGGCGTACGCGGTGGCGTTCAGCGAGCCGCAGATCCTGTACTCCGGCGCCATCGGCGACGGGTCGCGGATCCTGTACAACCGCACGCCCAAGGAGCGCGTCGAGGCGATCGCGCCGTGGCTGACCATCGACGGCGACGCCTACCCGGCGGTCGTCGACGGCCGGATCCAGTGGATCGTCGACGCCTACACGACGAGCAACGGCTACCCGTACTCGTCGCGGACGACGCTCGGCGACACCACGGCCGACTCGCTGACCGCCACCAACGACAACCGCGCGGTGGTGGCCCAGCAGAACCAGGTCAACTACATCCGCAACTCGGTGAAGGCGACCGTCGACGCCTACAGCGGCGAGGTCAAGCTCTACCAGTGGGACACCGAGGATCCCGTCCTGAAGACGTGGATGAAGGCGTTCCCGGACACCGTGGAGCCGAAGGGCGAGATCTCCGAGGCCCTGATGGCCCACCTGCGGTACCCGCAGGACCTGTTCAAGGTGCAGCGCGAACTGCTCACCCGCTACCACGTGAAGGACGCCACGACGTTCCTCTCCGGCAGCGAGGTGTGGCAGGTGCCGGACGACCCGACCAACAAGACGGGCGAGACGGTTCCGCCGTACTACCTGAGCATGAAGATGCCGGACCAGAAGGAACAGGTCTTCTCGCTCACCACGACGTTCACCCCGAACGGCCGTGACAACCTCAGCGCCTTCATGGCGGTCGACGCCGAGGCGGGCACCGAGGACTACGGCAAGATCAGAATCCTGAAGCTGCCGACGAGTACGACGGCCGCCGGACCCAAGCAGGTCCAGAGCCAGTTCAACTCGCAGCAGGACATCGCCGAGTCCATCAGGCTGCTCCGGGGCGGCGACTCCGAGGTGGAGTACGGCAACCTGCTGGCCGTGCCGCTCGACGGCGGACTGCTCTACGTCGAGCCGGTCTACGTCCGCGGTGGCGGGCTGAAGTACCCGCTGCTGCGCAAGGTGCTGGTGACCTACGGAGGCCAGACCGCCTTCGAGGACACCCTGGAACAGGCCCTCGACAAGGTCTTCGGCACCGACGGCGGCACCAGCCAGCCACCGGGCGAGGGCGAGGACGAGGGCACCGGTGAGGACGAGGGCAACGAGCCGCCCGCGTCCGAGGATCCGACGGTCCAGGCGGCGCTCAACGACGCCCAGGAGGCGTTCGAGGCCGGCCAGGAAGCCCTGAAGAAGAACGACTGGGAGGCCTACGGCAAGGCGCAGAAGGAACTCGAGGACGCCCTGCGCCGGGCCGAGGAGGCCCAGTCCGCCGAAGGGGGAGGCGGCGGCGGGGACAGCACTCCGGCCCCCGACGCCAGCCCCAGCGGCTAGCAGCACCCCTTGACCGGCGATCACGCCGGTCAAGGGCCCACCCCGCGCCGTGGTACGGTTCTTTCACAACGGCGCGGGGTGGAGCAGCTCGGTAGCTCGCTGGGCTCATAACCCAGAGGTCGCAGGTTCAAATCCTGTCCCCGCTACTGACGTCGCGAAGTCGGCGACACCGAAGGCCCGGATTCCTCAGGGAATCCGGGCCTTCGTGATGTGCGAACGCATGTGCCGACCCGCCCGACAGCCGCGTCTGCGGCGGGAGTTGAGGCCGTCTGTGTTTGACTTGTCTCTCTGTGGGCATGTCGACAAAACGCTGAAGTGACCTCACTGGCTGCGGTATACCAGGTGTACCCAGGTTGCAGGTGGTGCGACGATGAACGTTATGGGGGACAAGGCAACTCTGTTCGAGACAGGGCGATTTGCGCAGCCCTCCCCTCGCGAGGAGCCGCACGGCGACGCCGGGGAGGTCACCGACGACGCCGCCGAGGAGCTGCGCCACAGACTGGCCGCCGAGGCGGGCGACGTCGAGGCGATGAGCGTGCTCGGCGCCGTCCTGCTGCGCCGCGGCGACCTCGACGGCGCCGAACCCCACCTGCGGGCCGCCACCGCCGCGGGTGACCGCGCCGCCGCCAACAACCTGGGAGTCCTGCTCCACCAGCGGGGCTACCCCGACGAGGCCGCCGGCTGGTGGCGGATCGCCGCCGTCGCCGGCTCCGCCCCCGCCGCGCACGCGCTCGGCCGTCACCACCGGGAGCGGGGGGACGAGCCCGCCGCCGAGTACTGGCTGCGCCAGTCCGCCGAGCAGGGCCACGCCCTGGGCGCCTACGCCCTCGCCGACCTCCTGGAACACCGCGGCGACGTGGCCGGCGCCGACCAGTGGATGCGGGCCGCCGCCGAACGGGGACACCGCGAGGCCGCCTACCGGCTCGCACGCTCCCTGGACCGCTCGGGCACGCGCGAGGGCGACGAGGAGCACGGCGCCGTGGACGGCGGCGAGGCCGAGCAGTGGTACCGGCAGGCCGCGGCACGCGGTCACCGCCGGGCCGCCCTGCACCTCGGGGCGATCCTGGAACGCCGGGGCGACCTCAAGGAGGCCGGCCGCTGGTACCTCACGTCCGCCAAGGACGGCGAGGTCCGGGCCGCCTGCGCCCTCGGCTTCCTGCTGCGCGACGCCGGGGACACCGAGAACGCCGCCGTGTGGTGGCTGCGGGCCGCCCAGGAGGGCGACGGCAACGCCGCCAACGCCCTGGGCGCGCTGCACGCCGAGCGGGGCGAGACGCAGACCGCCGAGCGCTGGTACCGGGCGGCCATGGACGCCGGTGACGACAACGGTGCCTACAACCTGGGGCTGCTCTGCGCCGAGCAGGGCCGCACCGCGCAGGCCGAGCAGTGGTACCGCCGGGCCGCCTACGCCGGGCACCGGGAGGCCGCGAACGCGCTGGCCATCCTGCTGCTCCGCGCCGGTGACGAGGCCGGCGCGGAGCCCTGGTTCTCCAAGGCGGCGGAGGCCGGGAGCGTCGACGCCGCCTTCAACCTCGGCATCCTGCACGCGGGCCGCGACGAGGGGCGCGCCGCGCTGCGCTGGTACGAGCGGGCGGCGGCCGCCGGGCACACCGAGGCGGCCCTCCAGGTCGGCATGGCACGGCTGCGGGACGGCGACGAGGGCGAGGCCGAGCGGTTCCTGCGCTGCGCGGCAGGGGGCGGCAGCGCGGAGGCCGCCTACCGGCTCGCCGCCCTGCTGGACGCCCGACGTCCGCCGGAGCCCGCGCACGAGCTGGGGGAACCGGTGAACCGGCGCAGCGAGTGCGAGGAGTGGTACGAGCGCGCGGCCTCCCAGGGGCACCGGCGCGCCCAGGTCCGGGTCGGCATGCTGGCCGCGGCCCGCGGCGACGTCGTCGAGGCGGCCCGCTGGTACCGGGCGGCGGCCGAGGCAGGTTCCCGCAACGGGGCCTTCAACCTGGGCCTGCTGCTGGCCCGGGAGGGCAGCGAGCCGGAGGCGGTCGTCTGGTGGACCCGTGCGGCGGACGCCGGCCACGGGCGCGCGGCGCTGCGGCTCGCCCTGGTCCACGCGCGGCGCGGCGAGCTCGCCGAGGGGCAGCGCTGGGCCGACCGGGCGGCGGCCCTGGGCCCGGCAGCGGTCACGGAACGCGCGACCCGGCTGCGCGATGCCCTGGGGCAGGAACTGTCGGCGTGACGGTCGCCGTGCCCGGCCGGGCGATGCCGACGGTGCGAAGTCGTTCGGCTTGACCGGTCGGGCGGTGCCGCCGCGGCGAAGCCGTGGGGCGGCCGACCGGAGCGGGCAGGTGCCGACGCAGGGTGTTGACGCGGACGGTGCCGACGGGTCGGACCCGTCAAGCGGCCGGACCGGCGGGGCGGATCCGCGCTGGTCGGGCCGCTCGGCACCGGCCGGGCGGCCGACGGAAGCGATTTGCCTCCGTCGGCTTCCTTGACGTAACGTTGCATTCATCGCCGCGGGGTGGAGCAGCTCGGTAGCTCGCTGGGCTCATAACCCAGAGGTCGCAGGTTCAAATCCTGTCCCCGCTACTGATGATCGAGGGCCGGAATCCGACAGGGTTCCGGCCCTCGATGCGTTCGACCGATGCGTTCGACGAGACCGCGGCCCGCTGATCCCTCCCCGCACTCCTCGTCCTTTCGGTGCACAGGTGGCCTGTGCCTCCCACGACGAAGCCCCCGGCACCGTTCCCGGTGCCGGGGGCTTCGTCACGCGCGGAGCGCTGCGGTGACGGGGGTCAGGCCGCCGCGCAGGTGGGGCAGACGCCCCGGTAGGTCACCTCGACGTCGGAGACGGTGAAGCCGAAGCGCTCCGAGTCGGGCAGGTCGGAGAGCGGATTGCCGGTCGGATGCACGTCACGGATCGCGCCGCACCGGGCGCACACCAGGTGGTGGTGCGGCCGGTGGGCGTTCGGGTCGTACCGCTTGGCGCGCTTGTCCGTGGCGACCTCGAGCACCTCGCCCAGCGAGACCAGCTCGCCGAGGGTGTTGTAGACGGTCGCCCGGGAGATCTCGGGCAGCTTGGCGACAGCCCTGGCGTGGACCTCGTCGGCCGTCAGATGGACGTGCTCACCGTCGAGGACCTCCGCCACGACGCGGCGCTGCGCGGTCATCCGCCAGCCGCGTCCGCGCAGTCGTTCCAGAAGGTCGCTCATGCGCACCAGCCTAACAGCAGGGGACATTGCGCCCCGAACGGGTGTGACTTTGGAACCCAACTTGACCTAGACAATGTCTATTGTAAGGTCGAGTCGTATCCGCGTTCCACACCTCGGGGCCTGCAAACTCCCTGCTACGACCTCCGGGTGGCGGGGCGCGGCCGATCCCCCCGTCGGCGGTGTCCGTCGGGCGGACGCGTGCTTCGGCGAGTGGCTGGAGGCCGCGGTCCCAGGCCCTTCGCGGTCGATCTCCAGCGCTGGACCGCTTGCCGGGGCGGGCCGGACTCCCTGCTCGGGGGTCCGGCCCGTTTTTCGTGGGCCGACGGGGGTGGCCACGCCGGATGCGGGTGCCGGTCATCGGGGCGGGGCGCTGATCAGGCGGGCACCTGGGCGCCGGCGGTGCGCTGCTGTCGCAGCGGTGCCCAGCAGCGGATGATGTCGCGCACCGAGACGATGCCGACGGGTTCGTCCCGTTCGAGGACGATCAGATGGCGGAAGCCGCCGGCGGACATGGCGTGCGCGGCGTCGTCCAGGGTCCAGGTCGTGGCCGCGAAGACGACGTCGGTGGTGGTGTGGGCGTGGGCGCGTTCGGCGTCGGGGTCCTCGCCGCGGCCCACGGAGTTGAGGATGTCGCGTTCGGTGAGGATGCCGATGCCGGTTCCGTCGGGGTCGAGTACCACGGCCGCCCCGATGCGGCGGGCGGCCATCAGGGCGGCGGCCTGTCGGAGGGTGTGGGCGGGACCGATGGTGAGGACCACGGTGCTCATGGCGTCGCGGACGAGCATGGGGTGGAGCCACCTCCTACCGGAAACCGCGGGGCCGGACGGACGTCGGGTCCGCTCGTGCGCGGTTTCACAAGTTCACAAGTGGGTGGACTCTCAGAGTGGCAGGCAAAGAGGGGGTCAACAAGAGGGCGCGTGCGGCCCGGCGGGGGCGCGCACGACGGCCCCGGCGGCTCAGTAGCGCTGGTTGAGATACCCCAGCAACTCGTCGTGCAGCAGACCGTTCGACGCGGCCGCGTTGCCGCTGTGCGGGCCGGGCCGGCCGTCGAGCCCGGTGAAGCTGCCGCCCGCCTCCGTCACGACGATCGAGGTGGCGGCCATGTCCCAGAGGGACAACTCGGGCTCCGCGCACAGGTCGACGGCCCCCTCCGCGACCATCATGTACGGCCAGAAGTCGCCGTACGCCCGCGTGCGCCACACCTCGCGGGTGAGGTCGAGGAAGCCGTCCAGGCGCCCCTGCTCCTCCCAGCCGCTGAGCGAGGAGTACGCGAACGAGGCGTCGCCGAGCCGCGAGACCTGGGAGACGCGGAGCCGGGAGGCCGAGGTCAGGCTGCGTCCGGTGAAGGCGCCGTGGTCCCGGGCGGCCCACCAGCGGCGCCCCAGCGCGGGCGCCGAGACCAGGCCGACGACCGGCTGGAACCCGCCCTCCCCGGCTTCCATCAGGGCGATGAGGGTGGCCCAGACGGGGACGCCGCGCACGTAGTTCTTGGTGCCGTCGATCGGGTCGATCACCCAGCGCCGGGGGCCGGTGCCCTCGACGCCGTACTCCTCGCCGAGGACCGCGTCCCTCGGGCGGGCACGGGCGAGGTGGCCGCGGATGAGTTCCTCCGCCGCCTTGTCCGCCTCGCTCACCGGCGTCATGTCCGGTTTGGTCTCGACCTTGAGGTCGAGGGCCTTGAACCGGTCCATCGTCGCGGCGTCGGCGGCATCCGCGAGGACATGGGCGAGACGCAGATCGTCGAGGTAGTCGGGCATGCAACGAACGGTATCGGCCGAGGTGCGGGTGGGGCCACCGGCCCCCGGGGGCGGACGGAGGTAGCGGGCGGAACCACCGGCCCCCGGGCCGCGCCCTCCGCGCCGCGCCTGGCCGCCGGTGCGCGCTCGCCCGGGCCGGGCCCGCGCGCGGGCCCTTGACAGTGCTGTCGGCCGCGTCAAACCTGAACCGCAGAGTCGCCCGCTCGCACCGAGGGAGGCGCTGATGCCCGCAGCGCGCGAGTCTCTGCTGGATGCCGCGTACGCCGCGCTCGCGCATCGCCCCTGGTCGGGGGTGCGGATGGTCGACGTGGCCGCCGCGGCCGGGGTCTCCCGGCAGACGCTGTACAACGAGTTCGGCAGCAAGGACGGCCTGGCGCGAGCCCTGGTCCGCCGGGAGGTCGACGCCTACCTCGCCGGGGTGGACCGCGCCGTCACCGCTCAGGGCGACCGCCGGGAACGCCTCACGGCGGCCGCCGAGTGGACGGTCGCCGCGGCCCGGGAGAACCCCCTGGTCCGCGCCGTGCTCACCGGCTGCTGGGGCGAGCGCCTGCCCGCGCCCGCCCGGACCTCCGTGCCGTCCACCTCGTCCGTCCCGGCCCAGCGCCGCGCCGACGGGCCGCTGCCCTCACCCGGTGACGTCGTCGCCCTGGTGCGCGACCGGGCCGTCCACGCCCTGGCCGGGCCGGGTACCGGGCGCGTCGAGGCGGCCGACCTGGCGCGGTCCTGCGAACTGGTGGTCCGCCTCGCCCTGTCCTGTGTCACCGCCCCGCCGGACAACGGCGGCGTCGCCGACCTGGTACGCGGCGCCCTGCACCGCCGGCCGCCGCCCTGACCCGGCGAAGACGGCACGGCGGGCGGCAGGTCGGCAGGTCGGTCGCCCGGTCGGCGGGCCGTGGCGCCGCGGGTCGGAAGACAGGGGGCCGGCCCGTCACTGCGCGCGTCGGAGGACAGAGGGGCCGGCCCGTCACTGCGCGGGTCGGAAGGCAGGGGTGGGGCCGGCGGGGCGGGACGCTCAGTGCGCCGAGCCGGACAGCTGGAGTCCGATCACGCCCAGGATCACCAGGCTGATCGACACGATCTTCAGAGTCGAGACCAGGTCGCCCAGGAACACCATGCCGTAGATGGCCGTGCCCGCCGCGCCGATGCCCGTCCACACCGCGTACGCCGGGCCGACGTCGAGCTTCTTCAGCGCGAGGGTGAGCAGTCCGAAACTGCCCAGCGCGAACACCGCGAACGCGATCGTCGGCCACAGCCGGGTGAACCCGTGGGACAGCTTCAGACAGACGGCGAACCCGGTCTCCAGCAGCCCCGCCACCACGACCAGCAGCCACGCCATGTGCCGTCCTCCCGTTGGTCCACGCCCAGGCGCCGCTGCACCGGTGGGCGGGTTCGGTCCCGCTCGTCCGGCTCGCCCCGACTCGGTGTGATTATGCACGTACCGTGTGGCGCGGGGGTGGCACAACGCGAAGATCAGTCGCCGTCCGTGCGTTCCCGGGCCGCCAGCAGCCGGCGCAGCGAGTACAGCCGGGCCGGGTCCGCGTGCCCCTCGGCGACCCAGGCGTCCAGCGCGCAGTCCGGCTCGTCGTGACTGCACGCGCGGGGGCAGCCCTCGGTGCCCGGCTCCAGATCCGGGAAGGCGTGGATGACCCGGGACGGATCGACGTGCGCCAGCCCGAAGGACCGGACCCCGGGGGTGTCGACCACCCACCCGTCCGCTCCCGCCAGCGGCAGCGCCAGCGCGGACGTCGTGGTGTGCCGGCCGCGCCCGGTCACCGCGTTGACGTGCCCCGTGATCCGCCGCCGGTCCTCCGGCACCAGGGCGTTGACCAGCGTGGTCTTGCCGACCCCGGAGTGCCCGACGAACGCCGTGATGCGGCCCTCCAGCTGCTCCCGGACCCGGTCCACGGCCGCCCCGCTCTCCAGTTCCGCCCGGCTGGTGACCACGTAGGGGATGTCCAGGTCGCCGTACAGCTCCAGCAGCTGGTCGGGCGGGGCGAGGTCGGACTTGGTCAGCACCAGCAGCGGCGACAGCCCGCCGTCGTAGGCCGCGACCAGGCACCGGTCGATGAGCCGGGGCCGGGGCTCGGGGTCGGCGAGGGCGGTGACGACGGCTAGCTGGTCGGCGTTGGCGACGACGACCCGCTCGTAGGGGTCGTCGTCGTCCGCGGTGCGGCGCAGCACCGAGGTGCGCTTCTCGATGCGCACGATCCGCGCCAGGGTGTCCTTGCGGCCCGACAGGTCACCGACGATCGCCACCCGGTCACCGACCACGGCCGCCTTGCGCCCCAGCTCGCGGGCCTTCATCGCCGTCACGACCCGGCCGTCGACCAGGCAGGTCAGCCGGCCCCGGTCGACGGTCAGGACCAGCCCCTCGGCGGCATCCTCGTGCTTGGGCCGGATGTGGGTGCGCGGCCGGTTGCCCTTGCGGTTCGGGCGGGAGCGGATGTCGTCCTCGTCGGTGTGCTTGCCGTAGCGCCGCATGGTCCGGAGTCCCTACGCCCCGAGCATTCCGGTCCACAGCTCCGGGAAGTCCGGCATGGTCTTCGCGGTGGTCGCCACGTTCTCGATCTGCACGCCCTCGACCGCCAGGCCGATGACCGTACCGGCGGTGGCCATGCGGTGGTCCTCGTAGGTGTGGAAGACCCCGCCGTGCAGCCGCCGGGGACGGATGTGCAGGCCGTCGGCGGTCTCGGTGACGTCGCCGCCGAGCTCGTTGATCTCCTTGGTGAGGGCGGCCAGCCGGTCCGTCTCGTGCAGCCGCAGATGGGCCACGCCGCGCAGGGTGGACGGCGAGTCCGCGAGGGCGGCCACCGCGGCGATGCCCGGGGTCAGCTCACCCACCTCGCTCAGGTCCACGTCGATGCCGTGGACGCGGCCGGAGCCGGTGAACACCAGCCCCTGATCGGTCAGCTCGCAGGAGCCGCCCATCTCGGTGAAGATCTCCCGCAGCCGGTCGCCGGGCTGGGTGGTGTGCGCCGGCCAGTCCGGGACGACGACCCGCCCGCCGGTCACCAGCGCCGCCGCCAGGAACGGCTGGGCGTTGGACAGGTCCGGCTCGACGGTCAGGTCCCGGCCGAGCAGCGCGCCCGGGGTGACCCGCCAGACATTGGGCTCGCCGCCCGACTCCGGGGTGTCCACCTGGGCGCCGACCGCGCGCAGCATGTCGACCGTCATCCGGATGTGCGGCAGCGACGGCAGCGTGGCCCCGGTGTGGCGGACCTCCACGCCCTGATTGAAGCGCGGCGCGGACAGCAGCAGCGCGCTGACGAACTGGGAGGACGACGAGGCGTCCACCGGCACCGTGCCGCCGTCGAGGGCGCCGCCGCCGTGCACGGTCAGCGGCAGCGCGCCGCGGCCGTCGTCGTCGATCCGGGCCCCGAGGTGCCGCAGCGCGTCGATGACGCCGGTCAGCGGCCGCTCGTAGGAGCGAGGGTCGCCGTCGAAGCGGACGGGACCGTCGGCGAGCGTGGCCACGGGCGGCAGGAACCGCATCACGGTGCCCGCGTTGCCGACGTCGACGGTGGCCGGGCCGCGCAGGCCGGTGGGGACCACCCGCCACGCCTCGCCGGTGCCGTCGGGGCCCACGCCCTCCTCGATCTCCACACCCATCGCGCGCAGCGCCTCGGCCATCAGCAGCGTGTCGCGGGAGCGCAGCGGGCGGCGCAGCCAGCCCGGCTCGGAGGCGAGGGCGGCGAGGACCAGGGCGCGGTTCGTGACCGACTTGGACCCGGGCACGTGGACCGTCGCGTCGACGGCCCCGCTCGCGTGCGGGGCGGGCCAGAGGGCGGTGTGGGCGGGATTGGGGACCATGCCGCCCACCTTATAAGGAGGCCCGGATCCCGGTACGCCGCTGTCCGGGGGGTGGTCCCCGCCCGGCGGAGCGCGTGCCGCCGACGCCCACGCGTCGCGCGGCCCGCGGCTCACCACCCCAGCAGCCAGCGCCCCCCGCCGAGCAGCGAGCACAGCGACACCGCGTGGAAGAGGAAGAACCACAGCCCGGCCGGCACGTGGGTCAGCCGCGACAGCTGGTCGGCGTCCGAGTCGCCCGCGCCGCCCCGGGCCCGCTTGGCCTGGAGCTCGAAGGCCGGGCGCACCCCGCCCAGCAGCAGGAACCACACCACCGCGTAGGCGAAGGCCGCCTGCACCTGCGGTCCCGCCAGCCAGGAGACCAGGACGAAGGTGCCGCCCGTGACGAGCAGGCTCAGCGCGCCGTAGGCGTTGCGGATCATCACCAGCATGGCCAGCAGCAGGGCGGTGGCCAGCCACAGCAGCAGGGTGATGCGCCCGGCGCCGAGCAGGGCCGCGCCGCCGAGCCCCAGCAACGGGGGAGCGGTGTACCCGGCGGCGGCGGTGAGGATCATGCCGATGCCGTGCGGCTTGCCGCGGCTGACGGTCAGGCCGCTGGTGTCCGAGTGCAGGCGTATCCCGGTGAGCGTCCGGCCGGTGAGCAGCGCGACCAGGCCGTGCCCGCCCTCGTGGGCGATGGTGATGGCGTTGCGGGACAGCCGCCACAGGGAGTGCGGCACCACCACGACCAGTGCGGCGCCCAGGGTGGCGAGCACCACCCACAGGTCGGGGTCGGGCTGGGTGCCGGACACCTCGTCCCAGAGGGAGGTGAACGAGGCTGCCGCGGTGCTGACCGTGCTGAGCGTGCTGACCGTGCTGTCCATGTGTCGGTGAAGGCTCCCTCTGCGCGTGCGGAGTCTGGCAGTGTTGCACGTATGTGCGGACGGTATGCGGCGAGTCGCAGCCCCGAGGACCTCGCGGGCATCTTCGGGATCGAGAAGTGGGAACCTCAGGAGTCCCTGGAGCCCGACTACAACGTGGCGCCCACCAAGGAGGTGCACGCCGTTCTCGACCGTGCCCTGAAGGACGCGGACGACGACCGCCCGGTTCGCCAGCTCCGCACGCTGAAGTGGGGCCTGGTGCCCTCCTGGGCCAAGACGCCCGAGGGCGGTGCCCGGATGATCAACGCCCGCGCGGAGACCGTCCACGAGAAGCCGTCCTACCGCCGCGCGTTCAGCACCCGGCGGTGCATCCTGCCCGCCGACGGCTACTACGAGTGGGTCACCGGCACACAGGAGCGGGAGCTGGAGGTCGAGGGGAAGAAGAAGCGTCCCCGCAAGCAGCCCTACTTCGTGACCCCGGCCGACGGTTCCGTGTTCGCGATGGCCGGCCTCTACGAGTTCTGGCGGGACCGCACGCTGCCGGACGACCACCCGCGGGCCTGGTGGGTGACCTGCTCCGTGATCACCACCGAGGCGGAGACCGACCCGCTCGCCGTGGCGCCGGCGGACGGCCCGCGCTCGCTGGCCGACATCCACCCGCGGATGCCGCTGATGCTCACCCCGGACCGCTGGGACGCCTGGCTGGACCCGGCCCGCACCGACGTCGAGGACCTGCGCGCGCTGCTCGCGCCGCCGCCCCCCGGCCTGATGCGCGCCTACCCGGTGCCCACGGCGGTCAGCAACGTCCGCAACAACGGCCCGGAGCTGCTGAAGGAGCTGGACGCCCCGGAAGAGGGCACACTCTTCTGACGTGACCCCCCAGAACACGCCCGCCCCCAGCGCCCAGAAGCCCTCTCCGGATCCGGTCGCCCGGACCGTCCCCACCGACGCCGGCGACGCCCGGATCACCTGGCACCCCGCCCACGGCACCGCCCGGCTCGTCCTCGCCCTCGGCCACGGCGCCGGCGGCGGCATCGAGGCCCGGGACCTGCGGGCGCTGGCCGCCGCCCTGCCCGCCCACGGGATCACCGTGGCCCTCGTCGAGCAGCCCTGGCGGGTGGCCGGCAAGAAGGTGGCCCCCGCGCCGAAGACCCTGGACACCGGCTGGCGCGGCGTCTGGCCCGCGCTGACGGAGCCGGGCCTGCCGGTCGTCTCCGGCGGGCGCAGCGCCGGTGCCCGGGTGGCCTGCCGCACCGCCGCCGAGCTGGGCGCGCGGGCCGTCCTCGCCCTGAGCTTCCCCCTGCACCCGCCGGGGCGGCCGGAGAAGTCCCGGGCCGCCGAACTGCTCGGCGCCGGGGTGCCCACGCTCGTCGTGCAGGGCGGCAACGACCCGTTCGGCAGGCCCGGGGAGTTCCCCGAGGGTCCCCACGAGCTGGTGGAGGTGCCGCACGGCGACCACGGCTTCGCCGTCCCCAAGCGGGCGGACCTCACCCAGGACGAGGCGGTGGCGGTCGTCACGGACGCCGTCGCGCGGTGGGCCGGGGGCCTGTGACCCCGCGACGGGAATGTCCGGGGCCTCCCGGCTGTTGAGGCGGACATACGTGCCGGTCACCGGCATCGCCGTCGTAGGAGAGGAAGTCCGCCGCATGGGTTCCACGCTCTGCCCGAACCGCAGTGCACGCGCCGACCTGGACTGGACGGTGCTGCCCGCGGCCCGGACCGCCCCGATTCGGGCGGCGGGCGGACCGGATCGTCGTCTATCCTCCGATTCGGGTGGGACCGGTCCCGGTCCCACGACGACACTCGAGGAGGTGGGTCCGGTTCCCGGTACCGACGCAGGGACCGAACACGGCCAGGAGCAGCCCGAGGGCCGGGGTGGTACGGGTGCGGAGACGACCGCGGAGCGCAGCGCGCGCTTCGAGCGGGACGCGCTCGCCTTCCTCGACCAGATGTACTCCGCCGCGCTGCGCATGACGCGCAACCCCGCGGACGCGGAGGACCTGGTCCAGGAGACGTACGCCAAGGCGTACGCGTCCTTCCACCAGTTCCGCGAAGGCACCAACCTCAAGGCGTGGCTGTACCGGATCCTCACCAACACCTTCATCAACTCGTACCGCAAGAAGCAGCGCGAGCCGCAGCGCAGCGGTGCCGAGGAGATCGAGGACTGGCAGCTCGCGCGTGCCGAGTCCCACATGTCCACGGGTCTGCGCTCCGCCGAGTCGCAGGCGCTGGACCACCTGCCGGACTCGGACGTGAAGGAAGCGCTGCAGGCGATCCCCGAGGAGTTCCGCATCGCGGTCTACCTCGCGGACGTCGAGGGCTTTGCCTACAAGGAGATCGCCGACATCATGGGCACCCCCATCGGTACGGTGATGTCCCGCCTGCACCGTGGCCGCCGCCAGCTGCGCGGCATGCTCGAGGACTACGCCCGTGAGCGGGGGTTGGTCCCGGCTGGCGCCGGTAAGTCGAACGAAGCGAAAGGCTCGGGGTCATGAGCTGCGGAGAGCCGCACGAGACGGATTGCAGCGAAATCCTCGATCATCTCTACGAGTTCCTCGACCGTGAGATGCCGGATGCGGACTGCGTGAAGTTCGAGCACCACTTCGAGGAGTGCTCGCCCTGCCTGGAGAAGTACGGGCTGGAGCAGGCCGTCAAGAAGCTGGTCAAACGATGCTGCGGGCACGACGAGGTGCCGGGCGACCTGCGGTCCAAGGTCATGGGGCGGATCGAGCTGATCCGTTCCGGCCAGGCCGTGCCCGACCAGGACGTCACCGCCGCCTCCTCCCCGGTCAGGCCCCAGGAGTCCTGACCCGCCGTCGGCCGCTGTCGTCCGTTGTCGTCCCCTTCCCGACGGCACCGCACCCCGTAAGGGGTGCCGTCGTCACCCGTACGTGCTAATCCGCGGGTTATCGGCCCGTGGGGGCGCCTCCGGCCGCCCTAGGCTCCGAACGCCGACGGCGGCGGGCCGGGTGCGGCGGCACGGTGGGGGAGGGGCTCATGGAGGCGTTACCGGCACGGGCCCGCGCGTTCGTCGCGGCGGTCGCCGCGCTCGCCGTCCTCTGCCTCCTGCCGGGTCCCGGGGCCGCGTGGCCGGCCCTCGCCCTGCTCGCCGCGCTCTACGCCGGCTGTGAACACCTCGCCCGCTCGCCCCGCCTCGGCGCCCCGGGCCAGGGCGGCGCCTGCTACCCCGTGCTGCTCGCCGGGGCCTTCCTCCTGCCGCCGTGCGCCGCGGCCCTGGTCGCGCTGTCCGGCGCCCTGCTCATGCCCGTGCCGCGGCCACCGGACCCGCTCCGGCGGATCTGGCGGGCCGCCCGGCTGGTGCTCGCCGTCCGGGCCGCGGGCCTGGGCCACCAGGCCGCCGGCGGGCCGGCCGCGGTCGCCGGCTGCGACGTCCCCCGGGCCCTGGGCGCGGCGGGCGCCGCCGTCCTCGCCTTCTGCCTGGTGCTCACCTTGCTGGACGGCGGCCTGCGGGCGCTGACGGCGGGCGGACCGCTCGGGCACCCGGGAGGGCCGCGCGGGCCCGCGGCATGGTGGCGGCTGTGCTGGCCGCTGCTGGTGCCCGTCACCGTGCACGGGCTGGCCGGACTGATGATGGCCCTGCTCTGGCGCAGCCCCTACGGGCCGGTGGCCGCCCTGCTGGTGCTCCTGCCGATGGGTGTCTCGTGGTGGGCGTTCGCCCAGTACCACCGGGAACGCGCGGCCCACCAGGCGACCATCCGCGCCCTCGTCCAGGCCGTCGACATCAAGGACGGCTACACGCGCGGGCACAGCGAACGCGTCGGCCACGCCTCCATGCTGATCGCGCGGGAACTGGGCATGGACGACGAGCGGGTCGAGGTGCTGCGCTTCGCCGGCATCCTGCACGACGTCGGCAAACTGGGCGTCCCCACCCGGCTGCTCACCAAGGACGGGCCGCTCACCCCCGAGGAACGCCGGGTGATCGAGCTGCACCCCGAGTACGGCCACGAGATGGTGCGCGGCATCTCCTTCCTCGGGGAGGCCCGGGAGGCGGTGCTGCACCACCACGAGCGGATGGACGGCACCGGCTACCCCTACGGGCTGACGGCCACTCAGATCCCGGAGTCCGCCCGGGTGGTCGCGGTCGCCGACGCCTTCGACGCGATGACCTCCACCCGTTCCTACAGCAGGGCCCGGCCGGTGCCCGTGGCCCTGGAGGAACTCCAGCGGTGCGCGGGCTCCCACTTCGACCCGCGCATGGTGGCCGCCCTCGTCCGGGTGATCGGCCGGGACGGCTGGCATCCCGCGGTGACCGCCGACGACCACGGAGCCCGCACGGTGCCCGCGCCCGCCGCCCCGGTCACCGGCCGGACCGGGGCGCCGCGGTGACGGCGCCGCCCGGGGCCCGCACGGGCGCGCCCGTCACCCGCCGTCCCCTCCTGCCCCCCTTCGTGCACCTGTGCGCCGGAATCCTGGCCGTGGGCTGCTTCGGTTCCGTCCTCTGGCACGGCGTCCGGGACCGGGACGCCCTCCTCGCCTTCACGGTGCTCATCACCGTCGGCGAACTCACCCGCCGGGGCGCGCCGCGGATCCGGCAGTCCGCGCCGCTGGCCGCCGCCGGCTCCATGGCCTACGCGCTGCTCGGCGACACCGGCGGGCAGCCCGGCGGGCACGACGCCGCCCAGGTCGTCACCGTGGTGCTCGCCGCCTCCCTGCTGGGCAGCGTGCCGAACGTCGCCCGGGGACACGGGCCGGGCGCCGACCGGCTGGCCCGCCGGGTGCTCGCCGTCGGCTTCGTCGCGGTGTGCTTCCAGCCCCTGTACGGCCGGGGCGCGTTCGACGACTGGCAGGGGCCCGCCCAGGCGCTGGTGCTGCTCGTGCTGCCCTGCCTGGCCACGCTCGGCGACGCCGTGCTGGCGGCCGGGCTGGCCCGGTCCCGCACCGGGTGGCCCTTCTGGCCGCTGCTGCGGGACGAGCTGCGGGCCGTCCCCGGCATCGAGGCCGCCGTGATCGCGACGGGTGCGGTGATGGCCCTCGCGGTCGCCGTGGTGGGTCTGTGGGCCCTGCCCGTCTTCTCGGTCCCGCTGCTGCTCGCCCAGTTGTCCCACCGGCGCTACGCCGCCGTCCGGGCCACCTACCGGCAGACCATCGCCTCCCTGGCCCGGGCCACCGAGATCGCGGGGTGCACCCCGGCGGGACACGCCCGCCGGGTGGCCGCGCTCAGCCGCGCGGTGGGCCGGGACCTCGGCCTGACCGCGCCCGAACTGACCCTGCTGGAGTACGCGGCGCTGATGCACGACATCGGCCAGCTGAGCCTCGTCGACCCGGTCCCGGGCGGCGCGACCTCCGCGCTGCCGGTCACCGACCAGCGCCGGATCGCCCTGCTCGGCGGTGCCGTCGTGCGCCGGACCGGGGTCGACCCGCAGGTCGCCCGGATCGTGGAACAGCAGTGCGACCCGCACCCGGAACAACCGCTCGCCGCGCGGATCGTCCGGGTGGTGAACGCGTACGAGGAGAAGTCCCGGGCAGGAGGCCCCGGCGGGCCGCTGACGGCACTGGAGGAGCTGAGGTTCGGTGCCGCGGGAGAGTACGCACCGGAGGTCGTCGCCGCCCTGGCCCGGGTGCTGGCGCGGAACACGGAGGTGGGACGTGAACACGGGGACGGAGCGTGGTGAGGGCCACGGACGGGACGGTCTGACCCGGTACGAGGCTGGGTAACCCATGGGTAATGAGCGACCTTCCGGCCGTACGTGGTTGGATGCGAAGAGGAGAGGGTCAGGGGGCGCGGACAGGCACAGCCGGCCCACCGCACGGAACTGGCAGGCGGGAATCGTGAGGATCTTCGGCAAGGGACGGAACCGGCCCTCCGCCTCCTGGCGGCAGGCCACGGACCGGGCGTTCACCCTCATCGGCGACGGCCGGTACGAGGACGCCGGCGCGCTGCTGACCCGTGCCGCCGACCTGGAACCCTGGCTGTCGGAGTCCTGGTTCAACCTCGCCCTGCTGCACAAGTTCCGGCACGACTGGGAGCAGGCGCGGGCCGCCGGGCTGCGGGCCGTGGCCCTGCTCGACCGGGACACCGGGGCTCCCGACTGGTGGAACGTCGGCATCGCCGCCACCGCCCTGCAGGACTGGCCGCTGGCCCGCCGCGCCTGGCAGGCCTACGGGCTGAAGGTGCCCGGCTCGCCCACCGACTCCGGCGAGCCGCTCGGCATGGACCTCGGCAGCGCCGCGGTGCGCCTGTCCCCGGAGGGGGAGGCGGAGGTGGTGTGGGGCCGTCGGCTGGACCCGGCCCGGATCGAGGTGCTGTCCATCCCGCTGCCGTCCTCCGGCCGCCGCTGGGGCGAGGTCGTCCTGCACGACGGCGTGCCGCACGGCGAGCGGAGCACGGCCGCCGGGCACACCTACCCGGTGTTCGACGAGATCGAGTTGTGGGCGCCGTCACCGGTGCCGACCTGGGTGGTGCTGCTGGAGGCCGAGACGGAGGCCGACCGGGACGCCCTGGAGGCGCTGGCCGCGGACGCCGGGTTCGCCGCCGAGGACTGGTCGTCGTCGGTCCGTCTGCTGTGCCGCATGTGTTCCGAGTCCCGGATGCCCTCCGACGAGGGCGAGGGCGAGCACCTCGACCCCCACGACCACAGCGAGCCGGGACACCCCGGCCCCCTGGGGCACCGCACCGACGGGCAGTCGTGGGTGCCCGAGCGGGAGTGCGGCGTGGCCGCGCCGGCGGCCCTGGTGCGCGGGCTGCTGGACGGGTGGGTCGCGGACAGCCCGGACTCCCGTGACTGGCGGGACCTCGAAGAGGTCTGCTGAGCACACGCGCGCCCCCGGGTGGGCGGAGCCGGGGGTTCCCCGCGCCCCCGGCGGGCGCGCTCCCCGTACCCTGTAGCAGCATCCCAGCCCGGTTTTTTGAGGAAGGCACACGTCGGTCATGGCTCAGCAGGACACCGATCAGCAGCACGCGGGCGTGCTCCCCGTGGACGACGAGGGGTACGTCATCGACACGGAGGACTGCGAGGAGCGCGAGGCCGCCCACCGCGAGCGCGGCACCTCGCGCCCGATCACCGTGGTCGGCAACCCGGTGCTGCACAAGGAGTGCCGGGACGTCACGGAGTTCGACGACGAGCTGCGGCAGCTGGTCGACGACATGTTCGCCAGCCAGCGCACCGCCGAGGGCGTGGGGCTGGCCGCCAACCAGATCGGCGTCGACCTGAAGGTCTTCGTCTACGACTGCCCGGACGACGAGGGCACCCGCCACGTCGGTGTGGTCTGCAACCCGAAGCTGGTCGAACTCCCCGCGGAGCGGCGGCGGCTGGACGACAGCAACGAGGGCTGCCTGTCGGTGCCCACCGCCTACGCGCCGCTGGCCCGCCCCGACTACGCCGAGGTGACCGGGCAGGACGAGTACGGCAACCCGATCAAGGTGCGGGGCACGGGCTACTTCGCGCGCTGCCTGCAGCACGAGACCGACCACCTGTACGGCTACCTCTACATCGACCGGCTGTCCAAGCGGGAACGCAAGGACGCGCTGCGGCAGATGGCCGAGAACGAGCCCCGTTACCCCGTGGTCGCCCACGACTGACCCGCGCGGGCCCGCCCGGTCCGCGACCCCTCCCGTCCCACGCGCACGGCGCCCGGCCCCGGTTCACTCCGGGACCGGGCGCCGTTCGCGTTCCCCGTGTCCGGCCGATCCCCAGCGGTCCCTCCTGAACCAGATCAAGACACGCAAGAGGAGGTTCTCGGCACCCTGGGGTGGTGAATGAGGCACATCCGTTCCCAGAACGGTCAGTTGTGGTGCTGAATAGAGGAACGGGGATATGCACCGGCGCACACCCGGCGGAAGCCGGGCGTACGCAACCGGCGGCTGAGAGGGGATTGTTCGTGCATGCTTTGTCACACGGCACCACATCGACACCGACAACCGTAGCGGTTCCACCGGCGCTCTCCCTCCCGGTGATCGAGGCGTCGTTTCCACGGCAACTCCACCCGTATTGGCCGAAGCTCCAGGAGAACACCCGTGCGTGGCTGCTCGAAAAACGGCTCATGCCCCCGGACAAGGTGGCGGAATATGCCGACGGCCTGTGCTACACGGACCTCATGGCCGGCTACTACCTCGGCGCCCCCGACGAGGTCATGCAGGCGATAGCGGACTACAGCGCGTGGTTCTTCGTCTGGGACGACCGGCACGACCGCGACATCGTGCACGACCGCCCCGACGCCTGGCGCCGGCTCAAGGAGCGGCTGCACACCGCCCTCGACCGCCCCGGGGACCACCTGGGGCACCCCGATCCCCTGGTGGCGGGGCTCGCGGACAGCGTGGGGAGGCTGTTCTCCTTCCTGCCCGCGTCCTGGAACGCCCGGTTCACCCGGCACTTCCACACCGTCATCGAGGCGTACGACCGCGAATTCGAGAACCGGAGAAAAGGCGTCGTCCCGGGCGTCGAGGAGTACCTGGAACTGCGCCGCCTCACCTTCGCGCACTGGATCTGGACCGATCTGCTGGAACCCAGTGCCGGCCTCGAACTCCCGGATTCCGTCCGGAAGAACCCGGCCTACCGGAAGGCGGCGCTGCTCAGTCAGGAATTCGCCGCCTGGTACAACGACCTCTGCTCCCTCCCCAAGGAACTGGCGGGGAGCGAGGTGCACAATCTCGGAATCAGTCTCGTCACACACCGGGGAATGTCCCTCGAAGAGGCGATAGCCGATCTCAGGCACCGCATCCTGGAATGCATCGAAGAATTTCTGCGGGCGGAGGAAGCAGCATTACGGTTCGCCGACGGTCTCGATGACGGAACCGTGGGCGGAAAGGAGTTGAGCGCCGCCGTGCGCGCCTGTCTGGGAAACATGCGGAACTGGTTCAGTTCCGTCTACTGGTTCCACCACGAGTCCGGCCGGTACCGGGTCGACAGCTGGGACGACCGGTCGACGCCCCCGTACGTCAACAACGAAGCGGCAGGTGAGAAATGACCGTCGAGTCGGTGAAACCCGAAACAACGACCCCGGCCGGTCTGCGGGTGCCCCCCGTGGCGGGCGGCGGCATCCCGGGACTCGGCCACGGCTGGAAAATGGTCCGGGATCCGCTGGCCTTCATGGCCCAACTCCGCGACCACGGTGACGTCGTGCGCCTCAAGCTGGGGCCCAAGACCGTCTACGCCGTGACCACGCCCGCGCTCACCGGAGCGCTCGCCCTCAGTCCCGACTACATCATCTCCGGGCCGCTCTGGGAGTCCCTGGAGGGCCTGCTCGGCAAGGAGGGCGTGGCCACCGCCAACGGCCCGCTCCACCGCCGCCAGCGGCGCACCATCCAGTCCGCCTTCAAGCTGGACGCCATCCCCGCCTACGGGCCGATCATGGAGGAGGAGGCGCACGCCCTGGCCGAGCGGTGGGCGTCGGGCGCCACGATCGACGCCACCTCCGAGTCCTTCCGCGTCGCCGTGCGCGTCGCGGCCCGCTGCCTGCTGCGCGGCCGGTTCATGGACGAGCGGGCGGAACGGCTGTGCACCGCCCTGGCGACCGTCTTCCGCGGCATGTACCGGCGGATGGTCGTGCCGCTCGGCCTGCTCTACCGGCTGCCGCTGCCGGCCAACCGCGAATTCAACCGGGCCCTGGCCGATCTGCATCTCCTGGTCGACGAGATCGTCGCCGAACGCCGTGCATCCGGTCAAAAGCCGGACGATTTGCTGACGGCATTGCTGGAGGCGAAGGACGACAATGGCGACCCCATCGGGGAACAGGAGATCCACGACCAGGTCGTCGCGATACTCACCCCCGGCAGTGAAACGATCGCCTCGACGATCATGTGGCTGCTGGAGTTGCTCGCCGACCACCCGGAGCACGGGGACAAGGTGCGCGACGAAGTGCTCTCCGTCACCGGAGGGCGACCGGTCGCATTCGGGGACGTGCGCGGGCTCACGTACACGGCCAATGTCGTCGTCGAGGCGATGCGTTTGCGCCCGGCCGTCTGGATTCTGACCCGGCGCGCGGTCACCGACACCGAACTCGGTGGCTATCACATTCCGGCCGGGGCCGACATCATCTACAGTCCGTACGCGATCCAACGCGATCCGAAATCGTACGAGCGCCACCTGGAGTTCGACCCCGACCGCTGGCTCCCCGAACGTTCGAAGGACGTTCCGAAATACGCCATGCGGCCCTTCAGCGTGGGCAACCGCAAATGCCCGAGCGACCACTTCTCCATGGCCATGCTGACGCTGATCACGGCGGCGGTGGCCACCCGGTTCCGCTTCGAGCAGACGGCGGCGTCCGACCCGGCCACCCGGGTCGGCATCACGCTGCGCCCGAACCGCCTGCTGCTGCGGCCCGTCGAGCGCTGAGGCACCGTCCGGCGGGCGTTCAGGCGGCCTCGGGGCCGCGGAACGTCCGCCGGTAGGCGTGCGGGGTGGTGCCCACGGCCCGCACGAAGTGGTGGCGCAGCGCGGCGGCGGTGCCGAAACCGGTGCGTCCGGCGATCGCGTCCACCGTCTCGTCGGTCCCCTCCAGCAGGCGCTGGGCCAGCAGCACCCGCTGGCCCAGGACCCAGCGGTAGGGCGTGGTGCCGGTCTCCTGCTGGAACCGGCGGGCGAAGGTCCGCGGCGACATCAGCGCGCGGGCCGCGAGCTGTTCGACGGTGACCTCCTCGTCGAGGTGCTCCTGCAGCCACACCAGCACGTCCGAGACGGTGTCCCCGCCCGCGGGCGGCACCGGGCGCTCGATGTACTGGGCCTGGCCGCCGTCGCGGTGCGGCGGCACCACCATGCGCCGGGCGATCCGGTTGGCGACCTCCGAGCCGTGCTCCTTGCGCACCAGGTGCAGGCAGGCGTCGATGCCGGCGGCCGTCCCGGCGGAGGTGATCACCGGGCCCTCGTCGACGTAGAGCACGTCCGGCTCCACCGTCAGGTGCGGGTACTGCCGCTTCAGCTCGTCGGCGTGGCGCCAGTGCACCGTGGCGCGGCGCCCGTCGAGCAGTCCGGCCGCGGCGAGGACGAAGACCCCCGAGCAGACGCTGGCCACCCGGGCGCCGCGTTCCACCCCGCGGCGCAGCGCGTCCAGCAGCTCGGGAGGGAAGGACCGGGCGTCGAAACCGCGTCCCGCGGGGACCGCGATGAGGTCGGCGCTCTCCAGGCGTTCCAGGCCGTGGTCGACCCGGATCGCGAAGCCCGCCTCGGTGCGCAGCACCGGGCCTTCGGCGGAGGCGACCGCGAAGTCGTAGGCGGGCAGGCCCTCGTCGGTGCGGTCGGTGCCGAAGACCTCGCAGACCACGCCGAGTTCGAAGGGGTTCACGCCGTCGAGGAGGACGACGGCCACATTCCGGAGCATGGCACCAGTCTGCCGCGCGAGTGGCAGTAAATCGAGGGTGCGCGGCAGCCCTGCCACTGTTGGTAAGGACCGTAACCGGCGAGACTGATGTCTATGGATACGACACAGACGCAAGCACTGATCGGAATGCTCTTCGTCCTCGGACTGTTCGCGCTGATGATCCTGCCCGCCGTGTTCGGCATCGTGCGCGACCGGCGGATCGACCGCCAGATCCGGCAGGCCGAGACCGCACCCCTGCCCCGCCGCGCCCCCGCCCTGCGGTCCGTGCCGGCGGACCGGTCCGCCCCGGCGCGGAGCACCGCCCCGCACCACACCACGCGAGCGGCGTGACCCGGGGCGGCACCCCGCCGGAGCGGGGCCGCACGGCCCGCCGGGTACGGCCCGGCGGGCCCCGGGAACCTGTCGTCCCGTCCGGGCCGGACTCAACTGGCCGGGCCGTCCGGGCCGTCCGGTCCGACGGGGACCGGACGACAGGACACCGGTGCCGGTCGGGGGACTAGAAGTCCTCGTCCAGGTCGACCGTGCCCTCCACCGCCACCTGGTAGGCGGACGGCCGCCGCTCGAAGAAGTTGGTCAGCTCCTGGACGCCCTGGAGCTCCATGAACGAGAACGGGTTCTCCGAGCCGTACATCGGCGCGAAGCCCAGCCGGGTCAGCCGCTGGTCCGCGACGCACTCCAGGTACTGGCGCATCGACTCGGTGTTCATGCCGGGCAGTCCGTCCCCGCACAGGTCCCGCGCGAACTGCAGCTCCGCCTCCACCGCCTCGCGGAGCATGTCGGTGACCTGCTGCCCCAGCTCCTCGTCGAACAGGCCGGGCTCCTCCTTGCGGACGGTGTCCACCACGTCGAAGGCGAACGACATGTGCATCGTCTCGTCGCGGAACACCCAGTTCGTCCCGGTCGCCAGCCCGTGCAGCAGGCCGCGGCTGCGGAACCAGTACACGTAGGCGAAGGCCCCGTAGAAGAACAGGCCCTCGATGCAGGCCGCGAAGCAGATCAGGTTCAGCAGGAACCGCCGGCGGTCCGCCCGGGTCTCCAGCCGCTCCAGCTTCTCCACCGAGTCCATCCACGTGAAGCAGAACTCGGCCTTCTCCCGGATGGACGGGATGTTCTCCACCGCGGCGAAGGCCGCCGCCCGGTCGTCCGGGTCGGGCAGGTAGGTGTCCAGCAGGGTCAGGTAGAACTGGACGTGCACCGCCTCCTCGAACAGCTGCCGGGACAGGTACAGCCGGGCCTCGGGGGAGTTGATGTGCTTGTACAGCGTCAGCACCAGGTTGTTCGCGACGATCGAGTCACCGGTGGCGAAGAAGGCCACCAGCCGCCCGATGAGGTGCTGCTCGGACGGGCTGAGCTTCGCCAGGTCGGCCACGTCGGAGTGCAGGTCGACCTCCTCCACATGCCAGGTGTTCTTGATGGCGTCCCGGTAGCGCTCGTAGAAGTCGGGGTAGCGCATGGGACGCAGCGTCAGTTCGAAGCCCGGGTCGAGCAGGTTCTGGGTACGGGTGGTGCTGGACATCACTGGCAGGCCTCGCAGGACTCGGGGTTTTCCAGGGAGCAGGCGACGGCGTCGTCGGGGGCCGCCTGCGGGACGGGCACGGCCGCCGGGGTCTGGGCCCGGGCGGCGCGGGCGATGCGGGTCGCCGGACGCGACCGCAGGTAGTACGTGGTCTTCAACCCCTGCTTCCAGGCGTACGCGTACATCGAGGACAGCTTCCCGATGGTCGGCGTCTCCAGGAACAGGTTCAGCGACTGTGCCTGGTCCAGGAACGGGGTGCGGGCGGCGGCCATGTCGATCAGCGCGCGCTGCGGGATCTCCCACGCCGTGCGGTAGAGCCGGCGCACCTCCTCCGGGATCCAGGCGAAGCCCTGCACCGACCCGCCCGCCTCGCGCAGCGCCTCACGCGTGCGCGCGTCCCACACGCCGAGCCGCTTGAGGTCGTCCACCAGGTAGGAGTTGACCTGGAGGAACTCGCCCGACAGCGTCTCGCGCTTGAACAGGTTGGACACCTGCGGCTCGATGCACTCGTAGACGCCCGCGATCGAGGCGATGGTGGCGGTGGGCGCGATGGCCAGCAGCAGCGCGTTGCGCATGCCGGTCCGCGCGATCCGCTGGCGCAGCGCCGCCCACCGCTCGGGCCAGGCCAGGTCGGTCGCGTAGTGGTCGGGGTGCAGCACGCCCCGGGCGGTCCGGGTGTGCTCCCAGGCCGGCAGCGGGCTGTTGCGCTCCGCGAGGTCCGCGGAGGTCTCGTAGGCGGCCAGCATGATCCGCTCGGCGATCCGGGTGGACAGCGCCCGCGCCTCGGGGGAGTCGAAGGGCAGCCGGAGCCGGAAGAACACGTCCTGCAGGCCCATGGCCCCCAGCCCCACCGGGCGCCAGCGGGCGTTGGAGCGCTCCGCCTGCTCGGTCGGGTAGAAGTTGATGTCCACCACCCGGTCCAGGAAGGTGACGGCCGTGCGCACGGTCGCGTCCAGCCGCTCCCAGTCGAGGTCACCGGCCTCCGGGTCGACGAACGCGCCCAGGTTGACCGACCCCAGGTTGCAGACCGCCGTCTCCCCGTCGTCGGTGACCTCCAGGATCTCCGTGCACAGGTTGGAGGAGTGGATGACGTGCCCGGGCGTGGCCGTCTGGTTGGCGGTGCGGTTGGCGGCGTCCTTGAAGGTCATCCAGCCGTTGCCGGTCTGCGCCAGGGTGCGCATCATCCGGCCGTACAGCTCCCGGGCGGGCAGGGTCCGGCGGGCCAGTCCCTTTGCCTCGGCGGCGCGGTAGGCGGCGTCGAACTCCTCGCCCCACAGGTCCACCAGCTCCGGCACGTCCACCGGGGAGAACAGCGACCACGGGGCGTCGGCGTCCACCCGGCGCATGAACTCGTCCGGCACCCAGTGCGCCAGGTTCAGGTTGTGCGTCCGGCGGGCGTCCTCCCCGGTGTTGTCGCGCAGCTCCAGGAACTCCTCGATGTCGGCGTGCCAGGTCTCCAGGTAGACCGCCGCCGCGCCCTTGCGCCGCCCGCCCTGGTTCACCGCGGCGACCGAGGCGTCCAGCGTCTTCAGGAACGGCACGATGCCGTTGGAGTGCCCGTTGGTGCCGCGGATCAGCGAACCCCGGGCGCGGATGCGGGAGTAGGCCAGGCCGATCCCGCCCGCATGCTTGGACAGGCGGGCCACCTGGTGGTAGCGGTCGTAGATCGAGTCCAGCTCGTCCCGGGGGGAGTCCAGCAGGTAGCAGGACGACATCTGCGGGTGCCGCGTACCGGAGTTGAACAGGGTGGGGGAGGAGGGCAGGTAGTCCAGGCGGCTCATCAGCCCGTACAGCGCGGCCACCTCGTCCACCGAGCGGTCGCCGTCGTCCTCGGCCAGTCCGGAGGCGACGCGCAGCAGGAAGTGCTGCGGGGTCTCCACGACCCGGCGGGTGATCGGGTGCCGGAGCAGGTAGCGGCTGTGCAGGGTGCGCAGCCCGAAGTAGCCGAAGCGGTCGTCCGCGCCGGTGTCGATCAGCGCGTCCAGCCGCTCCGCGTGCCGCCGGACGAAGTCGGCCGTCCGGTCGGCGACGAGCCCCTCGCGGTGCCCGGTCGCCACGGAGGAGGAGAACGAGGTGACGCCCTGCGAGGCGGCCTCCTCGCGGATGGCGAGCGTCAGCAGCCGGGCGGCGAGGCGGGAGTAGGCCGGATCCTCGGAGATGAGCCCGGCGGCGGCCTCGGTGGCCAGCTCCCGCAGCTCCGCCTCGTCCGCCCGGGCGGACCGGCCGCGCAGGGCGGCGGCGGCCACCCGGCCGGGGTCGGCGTCGGGGAGGTCGGCGGTCAGACCGGTCAGGGTGCGCAGCAGCGCGGCACCCGGGCCGTCGCCCTCCGGGGGTACGTCGCTGGCTGAGACCGGATCCGCTGGCGCGATGGTCACGTGGGGGCTCTCCCTCGCTCGGCACGGGGCCTCGTCGAGGGCAGGGGGCAGCACGGGACGCGCACGGCGTCGTGCGTCCACCGGCCCATTCCGCGAGGCCCGGACGTCGGAGCACCCGGGCCGGACGGCCGGGCGCACTGTCGGCAGGTCCTCGGACTGAAGCCCGTGCGGGGACGCGTGGGGACGCGAACACGCACAAGTACACCGTTGCGGGACAGTTCCGGATTCGCACCGGATTCCCCTGCGGCGACAGCGAGCACGAGCATACATCTTGTGCCGGGCGTTGCCGACAGCCCCATATCTTGTGGCGCGCCCGGCGTCAGCGCGTCCGTGTCACAGCGTCAGCTCGTAGGACAGCAGCTGGATGTCGTCCACGTGCGGGAGCGGGTTCCAGTCCCGGTGCGGGGCGCGGACGAAGCCCAGTCGCTCGTAGATCCGGTGCGCCGCGTGCATACTGCGCTGGGTCGACAGCACGACCCGCACGCAGCCCTCCAGGGCCCGCGCCCGGTCCACGCACGCCCGCACCAGGGCCTCGCCGGTGCCCCGCCCCCGGGCGGTCCGGTCGACCGCCAGCATCCTGATCTCCGCCTCGCCGGACCCGGCCAGGTCCGCCATCGGCCCGCCGCGCGGCACGAACGTCACCCCGCCCAGCACCCGCCCGCCGGGCGGTGGGCCGCCCTCCACGGCGACCAGCACCTCGGCGGCGGCGGCCCGCTTCGCGACATTGCTCAGCTCGCCCAGATACGCGTCGCTCTCCCCGAAGTCGAGGAGCCCGTCGTCGAGATAGGCGCGGGCGGTGATCGCGCCGAGCGTCGGGTACTCGGCGGGCAGGGCGTGACGGATGGTGATGTCCATGGGTCGAGTCTGCCCCGGCAGGGGACGGCGGGCCGCAGGTTCTCCACCGTCGGCCCGCCGTCCCGTCCCCGGGGGCGTCAGTGCGCGCTGCCCGCCGTCGCCGGCGGGAGCTCCACGGCGACGCCCGGGTCGCCCGCGTCCGCCGTGTAGTCCTGCGGCCGCGTCTCGTCGATGCCCTCGGGCGCCTTGAGGGCCCGCAGCACGAACGTCAGCACCACGGTCACCACCACGTTGATCACGAACGCGGTGAGGCCGATGTAGCCGATCTCGCCGATGCCCGGGATCTCCTTCGCCGAACCCCCGAAGTGCTTCTGCGTCGGCGACGCCACCCCGTACGCGGCGACCGTGCCGTAGACCATGCCGACCGCCCAGCCGCCGAGCAGCGCCCAGCGGTGGAACCACCGGGTGAACAGACCGCCCACCAGTGCCGGGAAGGTCTGCAGGATCCAGATTCCGCCGAGCAGCTGGAAGTTGATCGCCACCGTCTTGTCCATGGTCAGCACGAAGGCCAGCGCGCCCACCTTCACCAGCAGCGACACGATCTTGGAGACCTTGGTCTCCTGGGCGGGGGTCGCGTCCGGCCGGATGAAGTCCTTGTAGATGTTGCGGGTGAACAGGTTCGCCGCCGCGATCGACATGATCGCCGCCGGCACCAGCGCCCCGATGCCGATCGCCGCGAAGGCCACCCCCGCGAACCAGTCAGGGAACATGTCCTCGAACAGCTGCGGGATCGCCAGCTGGCCGTTCTGCACCGAGACCCCGGCCGCGATCGCCATGAAGCCCAGCAGCGCGAGCAGGCCCAGCATGAGCGAGTACAGCGGCAGGATCGTGGTGTTGCGGCGGATCACCTCCCGGCTGCGCGAGGACAGCGTCGCGGTGATCGAGTGCGGGTACATGAACAGCGCGAGCGCCGACCCCAGCGCCAGCGTCGCGTACGTCCACTGACCCGCGTCCCCGGGCACCAGCGCCCCGCGCGGGGCCCCCGTCGCGGGGTTGGTCTCGTCGAAGGCCGCGCCCGCCTCGGCGAAGATCTCGTCGAAGCCGCCCAGCTTGATCGGGATGTAGATGATCGCCACCGCGATGACGAGGTAGATCAGCGTGTCCTTCACGAACGCGATCAGCGCCGGCGCCCGCAGGCCCGACGAGTAGGTGTAGGCCGCCAGGACGCCGAACGCGATCAGCAGCGGCAGGTCCTTGACGAACCAGTTGGTGTGCTCGCCGCCGCCGATGCCCATCACGTCCAGCACGGCCTGGATGCCGACCAGCTGGAGCGCGATGTACGGCATGGTCGCCAGGATGCCGGTCAGGGCGACCGCCAGCGACAGCCCCTTGGAGCCGAACCGGCCGCGCACGAAGTCCGAGGTCGTCACGTAGCCGTGCCGGTGCGACACCGACCACAGGCGGGGCAGGAAGGTGAAGATCAGCGGGTACACCAGGATCGTGTACGGCACCGCGAAGAAGCCCGCCGCGCCCGCCGCGTAGATCGCCGCCGGGACGGCCACGAAGGTGTACGCGGTGTACAGGTCCCCGCCGAGCAGGAACCAGGTCACCCAGGTGCCGAACGACCGGCCGCCCAGGCCCCATTCGTCGAGGCTGTGCTCGTTCTCGGCCCTGCGCCAGCGGGCGGCCAGGAAGCCCATGGCCGTGACCAGGACGAAGAAGAAGAGGAAGACGGCGAGGGCCACGCCGTTCACGCCGTCGTTCACCGCTGCGCACCCCCCTTCCGGGCGCGGCGGGCGCGCTGGTCACGCTTCCACAGCTGGTACGCGACCATCGTCAGCGCCGTGGACAGCAGCACCCACAGCATCTGGTACCAGTAGAAGAACGGGATGCCGATGAGGACGGGCTCGGTCCTGGCGTACGAGCCGACCCACAGCATCGCCACGAACGGTGCGCCCAGGCAGAGGGCGATGACGACGCGTGCGGGCGTCACCACGGGCTCCGCGGGCGGTGCTTCCGGGACTGCGGACGGTTCTTCCGGGGCTTTCGACATCGGCTGTTCGTCCCCTCACTGATCTCCGGCGTCGGTGCGCAGGAAATCTAGGGGCGAGATGACGGAGCCGTGACCCTCGTCGCGGACAGCGGTATCCCAACGCGGCCCAACCGCAAGGCAACAGCAACGGAAAACCTGTCAACCACCCGGTTGCGACGGGTCTGTCCGTGACCCGAACGAGGGACCGCGGGACCCGGCGGGGCTCACTCCTGGGGCCGCTTGAGGCGGGCGACGAACTTGTACCGGTCACCCCGGTACACCGACCGCACCCACTCCACCGGCTGCCCGTCCCGGTCCCGCGAGTGCCGCGAGAGCATCAGCATCGGCAGGCCCACGTCGGTGCCCAGCAGACCTGCCTCGCGCGGGGTGGCGAGCGAGGTCTCGATGGTCTCCTCGGCCTCCGCGAGGTGGACGTCGTACACCTCCGCGAGGGCGGTGTAGAGGGACGTGTACTTGGCCAGGCTGCGGCGCAGCGCCGGGAAGCGCTTGGCGGACAGGTGGGTGGTCTCGATGGCCATCGGCTCGCCGTTGGCCATGCGCAGCCGCTCGATGCGCAGCACCCGCCCGCCGGGCGCGATGTCCAGCAGGCCCGCGAGCCGGTCGTCGGCCGTGATGTAGCCGATGTCCAGCAGCTGCGAGGTCGGCTCCAGGCCCTGCGCCCGCATGTCCTCCGTGTAGGAGGTGAGCTGCAGCGCCTGCGAGACCTTGGGCTTGGCGACGAAGGTGCCCTTGCCCTGGATGCGCTCCAGCCGGCCCTCGACCACCAACTCCTGGAGGGCCTGGCGCACGGTGGTGCGCGAGGTGTCGAACTCCGCGGCCAGGGTGCGTTCGGGCGGGACCGCGGTGCCGGGGGGCGCCGTCTCGGTCATGTCGAGCAGGTGCTTCTTCAGCCGGTAGTACTTGGGCACCCGCGCCGTACGGACCGTAGTCCCACCCTCGTTCTCCGCACTGCTGACGTCGGTGCTCATGCTCTGCCTTCCCGGCTACCGGTGCCGAAGCGACCGACATCCCCATCGGCCGCGGCTCACATCGTGGCACGGCTCGGGGCGGGGATGGGCCCGTACGGTCCGTGATCCCCTCTGTATACCGCCGGGACCGGATGCTGGTCTAGGCCACCACGGCGGCGCCGGGGGAGCGGTACCACGCCCCCGTGGCCGGGAAGCACCGGCGCGTGGCCAGGGATCGCCGGTGCCTGGACCCGGTGCCCGGCCCGGGGAGCGCGGGGACGCCCGCCCGGGCCGGGACGGTGGCTCGGGGCCGGATCAGATGCCCTGCCAGTCCGGCTTGTGGGCGAAGGTGTACCGGAAGTAGTCGGCGTGCTCCAGCTTGGCCGCCGCCGCCTCGTCGACGACCACCGTGGCGTGCGGGTGCATCTGCAGCGCGGAGGCCGGGCAGACCGCCGCGACCGGGCCCTCCACGGTCGCCGCGACCGCGTCCGCCTTGCCCGCGCCGGTGGCGAGCAGCACCAGGTGGCGGGCTTCCAGGATGGTGCCGATGCCCTGGGTGATGACGTGGTGGGGCACCTGCTCGACGTCCCCGTCGAAGAAGCGCGCGTTGTCCTTGCGGGTCTGTTCGGTCAGCGTCTTGATCCGGGTGCGGGAGACGAGCGAGGAGCAGGGCTCGTTGAACCCGATGTGCCCGTCCGTCCCGATCCCGAGCAGCTGCAGGTCGACGCCGCCGGCCTCGCCCAGCTGCCGGTCGTAGGTGTCGCACGCGGCCTGGACGTCCTCGGCGGTGCCGTCCGGCCCCATGAAGGAGGCGGGGGCGATGCCGAGCGGCTCCAGGACCTCGCGCCGCAGCACCGAGCGGTAGGACTCCGGGTGGTCGGCGGGCAGCCCCACGTACTCGTCCAGCTGCGCGACGCGGGCCCGGGAGGTGTCCACTGCGCCGGAGCGCACCTGGGCCGCGAGCGCCTGGTAGACGGGCAACGGCGTCGAACCGGTGGCCACGCCGAGCAGGGCGTCCGGCTTGCGCCGAAGGAGCTGCGCCATGGCGTCGGCGACGAGTTCGCCGCCGGCCTTGGCGTCCGGAACGATGACAACTTCCACGCTGGGCCTGCCGATCTGAGAGAAGGACTCGACTGGGACGGGATCCCCGGGGATCCCTGGTGGTTTAGACCAATTGGAACTTACCAGGGTACGACGTGACCCCCTCCCGCGCGAACCGGTCCACGGGTCGGGAAGCCCGCCGCTCCCGCGCCCGGCTTCCCCGGCCTCCCGGGCGGGCGAGGTGCGCGGGCGTCCCCGCGGACCCCCGTCGTCGCCCGCCCCGCCACGCCCCCCCACCGGCCGGCCGGTCCGCCGGCGGGGCGGTACGGGTTAGGCTGCACGGTGGACGCCCGCGGTGGTGCGCGGCCGTCGCGACGACCGGACCCGGCGATCGAACAAACAGTCTCCCGCGCATGGACACGACGAGTGGTCTAGTCCACAATGGGATGATCGATCACGGCGACCGCCTGGCGGACGATCTCTTGTCAGAACGCCCGGCCGCCGGGACGATGCAGAACACCACACGGACTCGCCCTCCCCGCACAGGAGGGCGGATCGAGGATCCGGAGCTCTCTGCCCTGACTGCCCCGGCTCCTCCCACGGCCGACCGGGACCGCACACCCCGCCGGCCGGCAGTGCTCCGGGCTGCGGTGCCGGGAGGGTTGAGGGTCCCTCCCAGGCGCCGCGGCCCGCGGGTGTTTCCGGGGCCCTCCCGCGCCCCCGGGTACGCTCGCCGGGTGCCCTCCATGAACGAACTCGTACGCCAGCACACCGACCTCGACGACACCGACCTCGAGTGGCTCCACCTGCTGGTGTCGGAGTGGCAGCTGCTCTCCGACCTCTCCTTCGCGGACCTGGTCCTGTGGGTCCCCACGCGCGACGGCACCCGCTACGTCTCGGTGGCGCAGATGCGGCCCAACACCGGGCCCACCTCCTACCAGGACGACATGGTCGGCCACCTCGTGCCCCGGGGGCGCCGTCCCATGCTCGACGCGGCCCTCGACGAGGGGCGGATCGTGCGTGAGGGCGACCCGGAGTGGCGCGAGGAGGTCCCGGTGCGCGTGGAGTCGATCCCGGTGCGGCGCGAGGGCCGGGTGCTCGGGGTCATCGCCCGCAACACCAACCTCCTGACCGTGCGCACCCCGAGCCGGCTGGAGCTCACCTATCTGCAGAGCGCCTCCGACCTCGCCCAGATGATCGCGGCCGGCGCCTTCCCGTTCGCGAACCAGCAGGTCGACATGGACGCCTCGCCCCGGGTGGGCGACGGGCTGATCCGGCTCGACGCCGACGGCATCGTCCAGTACGCCTCCCCGAACGCCCTCTCCGCCTACCACCGGCTGGGCCTGGCGGCCGACCTCGTCGGCCACCACCTCGGACACACCACCGCCGAGCTGGCTCCCTCCCGCGAACCGGTGGACGAGGCGCTGTCCAAGGTGGCCAGCGGCTGGGCACCCCGCGAGTTCGAGATCGAGGCGAACGGGGTCATCCAGTTCCGGGCGATCCCGCTCAAGCCCAAGGGCACCCGCATCGGTTCCCTGGTGCTGCTCCGTGACGTCACCGAACTTCGCCGCCGTGAACGGGAACTGATCACCAAGGACGCCACCATCCGGGAGATCCACCACCGGGTGAAGAACAACCTCCAGACGGTGGCCGCGCTGCTGCGGCTCCAGGCCCGCCGGATCGGCTCGGAGCGCGGGCGGGCGGCCCTGGAGGAGGCGGTCCGCCGGGTCGGCTCCATCGCCATCGTGCACGAGACGCTGTCCCAGAACCTGGACGAGCGGGTGGAGTTCGACGAGATCGCCGACCGGGTGCTGGCGATGGTCGCCGAGATCTCCCCGGGCAAGGTGACCGGCCGGCGCTCCGGCCGGTTCGGGATACTCGACGCCGAGGTCGCCACCCCGCTGTCGATGGTGCTCACCGAGATCCTGCAGAACGCCCTCGAACACGGCTTCCGGGAGGGGGAGACCGGCACGGTGGAGGTGTCCGCGGTGCGCGGCGGCACCACCAAGGAGTCGCGCCTGCTGGTCACCGTCCAGGACGACGGGGTCGGGCTGCCCGAGGACTTCGACCCGCACACGGCAGGCAATCTGGGGCTGCAGATCGTACGGACCCTGGTGGAGGGCGAGTTGGGCGGCACCTTCGACATGGTCCCGGCGCCGGAGCGGGGGACCCGGGTGATCCTCGACATCCCGGTGCGCGCGGACAAGTGACCGCGGGGGCGGGTCCGTTCCCGGCAGCACAGCAAAAAGCCTCGGACCGGGTCACGGTCCGAGGCCAGTGCTCAACTGCGCGCTGCGGCTCGGGGGCGGGAGTTGCGTACGCGCCGTACGCGCCGCCAAGCTCAGGCTGTCAGCAGGGGTGGGATGTCAGGCGGAAGCCTGACGGGCCCGGTTGCGGGCGGCGCGGCGCTTCATTGCGCGGCGCTCGTCCTCGCTGAGTCCACCCCAGACGCCGGAGTCCTGACCGGACTCGAGCGCCCACTGCAGGCACTGCTCGATCACCGGGCAGCGGCGGCAGACGGCCTTGGCTTCCTCGATCTGCAGCAGCGCAGGACCGGTGTTGCCGATGGGGAAGAAGAGCTCGGGGTCTTCTTCGCGGCAAACGGCGTTGTGACGCCAGTCCATGGCTGCTACCTCTCCTTGGTATTACTGCGGTTGCTTGTGAATGTGAACGCTTTCACGAATCCCCCAACAAGGGAAGGGCCGACCGCCAGGTTCCCTGGCGTAGGTCCTTGGTTTTGAGAGGGGTTCCGGTGATCTGTGGAGGCCGGTGTTGCGGGCCGTCCCGATCGCCAAGTAGAGACTCGCAAACCTCGGCGGCGGATACAACCCCTTCCGGAAAGTTTTTTTTGATTCTTCGGTGTCGACTAGGTCACAGCCGTACTTCCATGGGGTGGACCCTGGCCTAAACGTTCGAGTGAAAGGACTTTAGCCTTTTCTGCTCACACAATCACACGCAGTGCACGGCGAACGCCTGTGAACGTCACGCTGGTTCGCAGTCCGAGGTGGTCACCGTCCATCTGGAGGGGCAGTGGCACCTTCGAATGCAAGGTGAAGCGTGTCAGGTCGTGCCGGGAGACGGCGTGCCGGCCCCGGGGTCCGCGCTCGGGGGACGAAGTGAGCAACTGGGTGCCATACCGGGCAACCGCGGCCGATGACAGGCGGTGCAGGCCGAAGAGGTCGAGCCCGGTATCGAACGAGGCCTTAGGTGACGCGTAGATCGGGCGATTGCCGAGAAACGTCCACGGGGACGTGTTCGAGACTATGGAGAGCACCAGATCGGTCACCGGCTCCTCGCCCGGTTCCTCCAGGGTGATCATCCCGTGCCGCCGGTGCGGCTCCCCGAACAGCGCGCGCACGACCTGGCGCATGTAAAGGGCGTGGGTGGACCTGCGGCCGCGTTCCCGGTGCTGTTCCACCCGGCCCACGACCCCGGCGTCGAAGCCGAGTCCGGCGTTGAAGGTGAACCAGCGGGAGGGCACGCCCTCGTCGTCCGAGCCGGGCGTCCCGGAGGTCAGCCCCAGCCCCACGGTGCGTTCCCGGCCCTCGCGCAGCGCGTCCAGCAGGGCTCCGGTCGCCTCGACCGGCTGGTTGGGCAGCCCGAGGGCGCGGGCGAAGACGTTGGTGGAGCCGCCGGGGACGACCGCCAGGCCCGGCAGGTGCTCCGGATCGGGGCCGGCGTGCAGCAGACCGTTGACGACCTCGTTGACCGTGCCGTCCCCGCCGAGGGCCACCACCAGGTCGGTCTCGCCGCTCTCGGCCGCCTGCCGGCCCAGGTCACGGGCGTGGCCGCGGTACTCGGTGGTGACGGCATCCAGCTTCATCTCGCTGGCGAGCGCGTGGATCAGCACATCGCGCGTACGCGCACTCGTGGTGGTTGCCGCCGGATTGACCACGAGAAGTGCACGCATGGGGTGCAGCGTACCTACTGGGTGGTACCCGGCCCAGGCCGAGGCGGAAATCGGACGGGAGTCCGGAGCGGGAGAACCGGGGAGCCGCGTCCACGGTGGGCCGGGAGCGGCCGTGGGCAGCGGGCCGGACGGGTGCCGGACGGGTGCCGGACGGGCAGGGCGGGGCCGCTCGGGGGCGCGGGGGTGCGGGCTACCCTTCTGGGGTGAGCAGTGACCAGACCCCCGCCGCCCCCGCCGTCCCGGACACCGCCGGACCGCGTCCGCGCCGTCTGACCCTCGCCGCGGTGCTCGCCGCACTGGAGGGCGTCGGACTGCTCGCAGGCGGGATCTGGATGGCCGTGCTCGCGGTCACCGGCGAACCGGACGACCGGCAGCAGGCCGTCACCGGCGGTGTGACGCTCGTCGTGCTCGCGCTGCTGCCGCTGCTCGCGGCGCGCGGACTGTTCGCCCGTCGTGGCTGGAGCCGCGGCCCGGCCGTCATCACCCAGCTGCTGGCCCTGCCGGTGGCCTACAACCTGCTCCAGGCCGACAGCCTGGCCATCCCGGCGGGCATCGTGCTGGCCGTCGTCGCCGTCACCGCCCTGGTGCTGCTGATCCACCCCGAGACGACCCGGGCGCTGGACATCCGGGGTCCGGGGAACGCCGGCACGTAGCCGTCCTGGCCGGCCGACGGGCAGGACGGTCCGCGAGAGCACCGCAGGTGCCGGTCCGGGTCCCGGCGGCGCGTACTCCCCGGTGGCCGTCCGGGGTCCCGGCGGCGCGTACCGCTCTCGGTGACTGTCCGGGGGCCGGGGCCGGTCGCGTACCGCTCGGTGACCGCCCGCGGGCCGGGGGGCCGGGGCCGGGGGGTCGGTGGCCGTGTACCAGTCGGTGACCGCCCGGGGTCCGGTGGCCCTCCGCCGTCCGGGACCCGGGGTGCTCACTCCTCGACGAGCAGCTTCTCCCGCAGTTGGGCCAGCGTCCGCGCCAGCAGCCGGGAGACGTGCATCTGCGAGATCCCGACCTCCTGCGCGATCTGCGACTGGGTCATGTTCCCGAAGAAACGCAGCAGCAGGATCCGCTTCTCCCGCGGCGGCAGGTCCTCCAGCAGCGGTTTCAGCGATTCCCGGTACTCCACGCCCTCCAACGCCTCGTCCTCGGCGCCCAGGGTGTCGGCGACCGCGGGGGACTCGTCGTCGGTGTCCGGGACGTCCAGGGACAGTGTGGAGTAGGCGTTGGCCGACTCCAGGCCCTCCAGGACCTCCTCCTCCGAGATGGCCAGCTTCTCGGCCAGTTCGTGCACCGTGGGGGAGCGGCCGTGCAGCTGCGACAGCTCGGCCGTGGCCGTGGTGAGCGACAGCCGCAGCTCCTGGAGCCGCCGCGGTACCCGCACCGCCCAGCCCTTGTCCCGGAAGTGCCGCTTGATCTCACCGACGACCGTCGGGGTCGCGTACGTGGAGAACTCCACCCCGCGGTCCGGGTCGAAGCGGTCGACCGACTTGATCAGACCGATGGTGGCGACCTGCGTCAGGTCGTCCAGCGGCTCCCCGCGGTTGCGGAACCGGCGTGCGAGGTGCTCGACGAGCGGCAGGTGCATCCGCACCAGCTGGTTGCGCAGCTCCGCGTACTCGGGGCTGCCGTCCTCCAGCCCGCGCAGTTCGAGGAACATCGCCCGCGCCCCGCTGCGGTCCAGCGGGTGGTGCTGGGCACCGCTCCGCGCCCCCGGAGCGCGCGGCACCCCGTGCGCGGCCGGTGCGGCCGGCGTCTGCCGGGTCTCGCCCTCGGCATGTCGCTCGTGCTCGTTCATCGTCCCGCCCGTCGCCCTTCCCCGAGCGCTCGCCTCGTCCCCCGTCTCCGGCCTCGCGCGGGCGGGGGCGTCCCCGGTCCGCCCGGCCGCGGGCGTTCCCCGTGCGGCGCCGCCCGGCCGCCCCTGGTCCGGGGTGCCGGTGTCCGCGCCGTCGTCCTCCGGATGCGGCCGGGCCTGCTCGGGGATGCCGTCGATGCCGGCAGGCATGCGTTCGGCGGGCAGCTCCCGTGTGCCGCGTTCTTCGTCCCGCACCGGCCCGTCCTCGTTCCTCACGCCGGCCCGGGTCCCGCGCCGCGTTGTTTGTAGAGGCTGATCGAAACGGTTCTGTCCTCGTCGACGGCCGAGGAGACCTTGCCCGCCAGGGCGGACAGCACGGTCCAGGCGAAGGTGTCCCGCGAGGGGGCGTGTCCGTCCGTGGTCGGCGCCGACACGGTCACCTCGAGCGAGTCGTCGACCAGCCGGAAGACGCAACTCAGCACCGAGCCCTGCACGGCCTGCTGCAGCAGGATCGCGCAGGCCTCGTCGACCGCGATCCGCAGGTCCTCGATCTCGTCGAGGGTGAAGTCCAAACGGGCCGCGAGGCCGGCCGTGGCCGTACGCAGCACCGACAGGTAGGCCCCCGCGGCCGGCAGCCGGACTTCCACGAAGTCCTGGGTCGCGGGCTCGCCTGCGATCTGGGACACCCTCACCTCCAAGGTGGTACAAGCGTTTCAGGGCCCAGGGGACACCCCCGGGTAACGCGCTACGTGGTTCAGCGTGACGCTATCGCGCTCTCGTCGCTCCTGTCCCCGGGACCCCGACCCTTGCTGTCACTCATAGTAAAACTACGAATACGCTCCGTGGCTAGGGGTCTGCGGCCCCAAATGGGAAGAGCGCGCGCCGCATTGACGTACCCAGACGTCAGACGGTCGAACCGTCCGGCGACGGGACCCGGCCGGTCACACCAGGACGTGATCCACGAAGCACCACCGCCAGTCCTCGTCGGGTTCGTGCGACCGCATCACGGGGTGGCCGGTCTCCAGGTGGTGGCGGGTCGCGTGCCGGTGCGGCGAGGAGTCGCAGCAGCCGACGTGACCGCAGCTGAGGCACAGGCGCAGCTGGACCGGATCCGTGCCGTCCCGCAGGCACTCGGGGCACGTCCGGCTGACCGGGACCGGCTCCGGGTGCGGCAGCGCGTCGACGTGCGTGCACTGTCTCATGATGGCCAGATTACGACGGGTGCGCGGAACGCCGCGTGGGACGCCGGGGGTGGCCGGACATGGACGTGATGCCGCTGCTGTTGCTGGTGGCCGGCAGTGCCGGGATCGCCGCCGCCGCCCGGCGCCTGCCCGTACCGGCTCCGCTGCTGCTGGTCGCGGCCGGCCTCGCGGTGAGCTTCGTGCCCGGCGTGCCCGACTACACGCTCGACCCGCACGTCGTGCTGCCCCTCGTCCTGCCCCCGCTGCTGCACACGGCGGCCACCGAGAGCTCCTACCTGGACCTGCGGGCGCAGCTGCGGCCGGTGGCCCTGCTGTCGGTCGGCTACGTGCTCTTCGCGACGTTCGTCGTCGGCTGGGCCCTGTACGAGCTGGTACCGGGCCTGTCGCTGACCGCGGCCCTGGTCTTCGGCGCGGTGGTGGCCCCGCCGGACGCGGTCGCGGCCACGGCGGTGGCCCGCAGGGTCGGGCTGCCGTCCCGGGTCACCACGATCCTCCAGGGCGAGTCCCTCCTCAACGACGCCACCGCCATCACCGCGTTCCGGGTGGCCGTGGCGGCGGCGGCCGGGGAGGGCGCCACCTGGGCCGGCGGCGTCGGCGAGTTCCTGCTGGCGGCACTCGGCGGCCTCACCGTCGGGCTGGTGCTGATGGTGCCGCTGCACTGGCTGCGCGTCCGGGTCAGGGAGGCGCTGCTGCAGAACACGCTCTCGCTGCTCATCCCGTTCTTCGCCTACGCCGCCGCCGAGCAGGTCCACGCCTCCGGAGTGATCGCCGTCGTGGTCGTGGCCCTCTTCCTCGGACACCGCTCGTGGGAGGTCGACTTCGCGACCCGCCTCCAGGAGGCGGCCGTGTGGAAGATGGTCGCGTTCGTCCTGGAGTCCGCGGTCTTCGCCCTCATCGGCCTGCAGCTGCCGGTCGTGCTCCGGGGCATCCGCGCCTACCACGGCGGCGACGCCCTCTGGTACGCGCTGGCGGTCTTCGCCGTCGTCGTGGTGGCCCGCTTCGTGTGGGTGTACCCCGCGGTCTGCCTCCCCCCGCTGCTGTCGGCGCGCATCAGGGCCCGGGAGGGGAGCCCCGGCTGGCGCATGCCCTTCGTCATCTCCTGGGCCGGGATGCGCGGCGTCGTCTCCCTCGCCATCGCCTTCTCCATCCCGCACACCGCCGACGGCGGCGACTTCCCCCAGCGCGACCTGCTGCTCTTCCTGACCTTCAGCACCGTCATCGGCACCCTGGTGGTCCAGGGGGTCACCCTGCCCCTGGTCATCCGGCTGCTGCGCTTCCCGCAGCGGGACGAGCGGGCGGCGACCCTGGCCGAGGCCAACGCCCAGGCGCAGGCGTCCCGGGCCGCCGAGCAGCGCCTCGACGAACTCCTCGCCGACGACCGCAACGCACTGCCGGACCCACTGGCCGCGCGGCTGCGGGCGGTGCTGGAGCGCCGCCGCGACTCCGTCTGGGAACGCCTGGGACAGACCCATCCCGTCACCGGGGAGTCCGTGGACGACACCTACCGGCGGCTGTCGCGCGACGTGATCGAGACGGAGCGCGAGGTGTTCGTCCGGCTCCGCGACGCGCGCTACATCGACGACGAGATGCTGCGCACGCTGCTGCGCCGCCTGGATCTGGAGGAGGCGGCGGCGTACCGGGAGGTGCCGTAGGGCGGGCCGCACGGCGCCTCGGGTCTTCGGGCCGGCCCTGGAGCCTCGGGGACTCTGAGCCTCGGGGGTCCCGGGCTTCAGGGCGGCCTGGGGGTTCCTGGGCTCCAGGGGGTGCCGAGCTCCCGGACTGCCGGACTTCCTCCTCGCTGCCTTCCGGGACCGGGGCGGGGCGGCCCGGAGACGGGCGGGTGGCGGGCCCGATCGGGCCGGGGCGGGTCGGAGACGGTGTGGTCGGTCAGGGGAAGGGGCGGCCGGTGATCACGGCGGCGACCCTGCTCCCCGGCGGGAAGGCGCGCTCCGCGGCCAGGACGACCAGTCCATGAAGCAACTTGGCGACATAGAGACGTTCCACGGGCAGTCCGTGACGCTGCTCGAAGTCCTGTGCGAACGCGTCGAGCTCCGGTGTGGTCCGGGCGTAGCCCCCGAAGTGGAAGCGCTCGTCGAGGCTCCAGTCCCCGCGCGGCCCCCCGAACGCCGCGGTCTGCAACGCCCGTACCTCCCCGTCCAGGAAGCCGCCGCGCAGAACCGGAACTCCCAGCGCGCGTTCCCCGGGGCCCAGTCCGGCGGCCAGCCCGGCCAGCGTGCCGCCGGTCCCGCAGGCCACGGCGGCCACGTCGGCGCGTCCGGCGAGTTCCTCACCGAGCGCCGCGCAGCCGCGCACGGCCGCCGCGTTGCTGCCGCCCTCCGGCACCACCAGGGCGTCCTCGGCGTCCACGGCCCGGAGCACGGCGGCCAGGGTGTCCGGCTCGGCCTTGCGGCGGTAGGCCGACCGGTCGACGAAGTGCAGCCGCATGCCGTCCGCCGCGCACCGGGCGAGCGAGGGGTTGAGGGGGCGGTCGGCCAGTTCCTGGCCGCGGACCACCCCGACCGTGCGCAGCCCGAGCAGCCGCCCGGCGGCGGCGGTGGCCCGCAGGTGGTTGGAGTACGCGCCGCCGAAGGTGAGCACGGTGCGTCCGGCCGCCGTCGCGAGGTTGGGGGCCAGCTTGCGCCACTTGTTGCCCACCAGGTCCGGGTGGATCAGGTCGTCCCGCTTCAGCAGCAGCCGTACGCCGTACCGCCCAAACCGCTCGTCCGCGACCTCCTGCACGGGCGAGGGCAGCCGCGGCCGCAGGCCGTCCGGCCCGGCCGGGGCGGCGGGGCCTGCGGTTCCGGGCGGGTCCGCGTTGGTCACGGCGGCATTCTCCCCCGGTGGATGAGGGGGTGGCCAGGCGGGGCGGTGGGGGAGCGGTCGAAGAGCGGACGGGGCGCCGTCACCCGGGACATCCCGGCGAGCGGGCTGTGACTGGAGCCCAGGGCCGGAGGTCAGGACCGGAGTCCAGGGTGGGAGATCAGGACCGGAGGCCGCGACCGGGCGCGAGGGCGCGGTGCCAGGGCCGGTGCCAGGACCGGGTGCAGGACCGGGGCCCCACGAGACAGATCCCGAGGCCGAGAGTCCCGGGAGGTACGGAGAACGGCTGCCCGCACCGGCCGAGGGCCGTTCCGCACCGGACGGGGGCTGCCCCGCGCCGGACTGCCGATCCCGCCGGCCCCCCGATCCCGTCGGCTTCCCGGCCGGAGTGCAATGACATGGGGAGGTGCGGGCACCCGCCGCCCACGGACACGACGGGCCCGGACCTGCCCGGGAGGCACCTGACCCCCGGACCTGCACCGGGGGGTACCGGCCCCCCGGACCTGCTCGGGAGGCACCGGAGCCCCGGACCTACCCGGAGGGCACCGAGCCCCCGACCTGCCCGGGCGGTACCGGGCCGCCCGGGCAGGCGGCCGGGGTGACGGAACCCCGGCCGCCCCGCCCGTCACTTCAGGCGGTCACCGATCCGTTTCCGCATCGACGCCATGGTGAACCCGCGCGGATCCACCTTCCCCGGCTGCCATTCCAGGTGCCCGATCACCGACCGCTCGTTCCAGCCGTGGTGCCGGCACACCGCCGCGGCGGCTCTCTCGATGGCCTCCAACTGCGCCGCCGGCCACGGGTCCTCGCCGTCGCCGAGGTTCTCGCACTCGAAGCCGTAGAAGTGCCGGTTGCCGTCGGTGTTGCGCTCGTTGTCGGGTGGCAGGGTCTTCCTCTCCGCGATCACCGCGCGGAGCACGTCGTCGTCGCCCAGGCCGGCGTGGTTGGCCCTGCCGTAGCCGACCAGGTGCACCCGCCCGTCCTTGGTGATGACTCCGTGGCACAGCGGCCCCGGCAGCCCCGCGTACCCCTTGCGGCACAACTCGACCGTCCTCGCACTGCCCTTGGTGACGGTGTGATGGATCATCACACCGTGCACCGGGCCCCAGGGGCCCTTGTGGTTGCGGTGGTGATCGCGCCAGTCGCCGACCTCGACGACCGTCAGACCCTCCGCCTTGAGAGCGCGCAGGAACGCGCTCGCGGACATGGGTGGGGCCATGACCGCCCTCCTTCGTGCTGCGCGACGGCCGCCCTTCGCGACCGCCTCGTACGTGTGCTTTACCTGTACGGAGGAAGCGGAACCGTTTGTTCGGTCGTTGTGCGAGCCGATCCGGACAGGGCAGCGCCGCGACGGCGCCGAAAACGGAATGCCCATGATGCCCAGCCGCGCGGTGATCCATTCCCGCTCATTCGGGTAATGGCGCGGACACGTTACGTGAGGAAATCTTGGACGCGCAGATCGACGCCCGGCACCGATGGGCGTGGATCACAAATGGGAGGGCAATTCTCTATGTCGGTAGGCGAAGAGGTCCGCACGGAGCAGACCAGGCCGCAGCAGAGCCTCGGTACGGCGGCCGCGCGGAACCTGGCCACCACGACCAAGTCCGTGCCGCAGATGCAGGAGATCAGCTCGCGCTGGCTGCTCCGCATGCTGCCGTGGGTGGACGTACAGGGCGGCACGTACCGGGTCAACCGGCGTCTGACATACGCCGTGGGGGACGGCCGGCTGACGTTCGTCAAGACCGGCGACCGCGTCGAGATCATTCCCGCGGAGCTGGGCGAGCTGCCCGCGCTGCGGTCGTTCGAGGAGCAGGAGGTGCTGTCCGAGCTGGCGTCGCGCTGCCGGCAGCGGGAGATCGAGCCGGGCCAGGTCGTCGCCTCGTTCGGCAGCCCGGCGGACGAGGTCTACCTGCTGGCTCACGGCCGGGTCGAGAAGGTCGGCACCGGGCCCTACGGAAGCGACGAGTCGCTCGGCATCCTCGCCGACGGCGCCTACTTCGGCGAGCAGGCCCTGCTCGACGACGACGCCATCTGGGAGTACACGGCCCGCACGCTCACCGCGTGCACGGTCCTGGTGCTGCCGCGCGAGGCGTTCGACCAGGTCGCCGAGCGGTCCGAGGCCCTGCGCGAACACCTCCAGGGACTCCGCTCCGTCCCCGGCCGGAGCACCAACAAGTACGGCGAGAAGGCGATCGAACTGGCCGCCGGCCACACCGGCGAGCCCGACATCCCGCACACCTTCGTCGACTACGAGGCCAGCCCGCGCGAGTACGAACTCAGCGTGGCCCAGACGGTGCTGCGCATCCACACCCGCGTGGCCGACCTCTACAACCAGCCCATGAACCAGACGGAACAGCAGATCCGGCTGACCGTCGAGGCACTGAAGGAGCGTCAGGAACACGAACTGATCAACAACCGCGACTTCGGTCTGCTCCACAACTGCGAGTACGACCAGCGGATCCAGCCCCACGACGGCGTGCCCGGTCCGGACGACCTGGACGAACTGCTCAGCCGCCGGCGCGGTACCAAGATGCTGCTCGCCCACCCGCGGGCGATCGCCGCGTTCGGACGCGAGCTGAACAAGCGGGGCCTGGTGCCCGAGACCGTCGACCTCGGCGGCAACCGCATCCCGACCTGGCGCGGCGTCCCCATCTACCCGTGCAACAAGATCCCGGTGACGGAGGCCCGCACCACCTCGATCATCGCCCTGCGTACGGGCGAGGAGGACCAGGGCGTCATCGGACTGCGGGCCGCCGGACTGCCCGACGAGATCGAGCCGGGACTGTCCGTGCGCTACATGGGCATCAACGAACAGGCCATCATCAAGTACCTGGTCACGGCCTACCACTCGGCCGCGGTGCTGGTACCGGACGCGCTCGGGGTCCTGGAGAACGTCGAGATCGGCCGCTGGCGGTGACCGCACCGCAACGCCCGGCCCGCACCCCGTGTCCCCGCCCCTCGGGACGGGTACACCCTGGGAGCAGGAAGTCGACCGCGGTACCTGCACCACCCTCCGCTGATCCGCCGAGACCAGGGGTGCGTCCATGACGGAGCTCAGGACGGAGACGGAGTACCGTCCCGCCGACGGGCACGAGGCGATGATGCTGCTGGACCGCGCGCGGGGGGAGGTCGACCCGGTGCTGCGGGCCGCGGTCGGCAGCCTCCCCGGATCGATGCGCCGCATCGCGCGCTACCACTTCGGCTGGGAGCACGCGGACGGTTCACCGGCGGCCGGCGCGGCCGGCAAGGCGATCCGCCCGGCACTGGTGCTCGCCGGGGCCTCGGCCCTCGGCGGGCCCGGCGCGCGGGCGGCCGCGGTCCGGGCCGCGGCGGCGGTGGAACTGGTCCACAACTTCACGCTGCTCCACGACGACGTGATGGACCGGGACGCCACACGCCGCCACCGGCCCACCGCCTGGACGGTGTTCGGTGACTCCGCCGCGATCCTCGCCGGGGACGCCCTCCAGGCGCTCGCCCTCCGGCTGCTGGCCGAGGACGCGCATCCGGCGGCTCCGGCGGCGGCGGCCCGGCTCGCCCAGTGCGTCATCGAACTGTGCGACGGCCAGCACGCGGACACGGCACTGGAGGGGCGCGCCCCGGAGGACGTCACGCTGGACGAGACGCTCGTCATGGCCGAGGCCAAGACGGGGGCGCTGCTGGGGTGCGCCTGTGCCGTGGGCGCGTTGTACGCCGGAGCGTCTGACGCGGACGTCCGTGCGCTGGACGCGTTCGGCCGGGAGGCCGGGCTCGCCTTCCAGCTCATCGACGACGTGATCGGGATATGGGGCGACCCGCGGCGCACCGGCAAGCCGGCCGGTGCGGACCTGGCGGCCCGCAAGAAGTCGCTGCCCGTCGTCGCCGCGCTGACCTCGGGTGGCTCCGCCGCCGGCGAACTCGCCGAGCTGTACGCGGCCCCGCACGCGGAGGAGGACCTGGAGCGGATCACCCGGACCGTGGAACGGGCGGGCGGCCGGGACTGGGCACAGGCCCAGGCGGCCGACCGGATGGCCCGGGCGATGCAGGAACTGGCCCGGGCGGTACCGGACCCGGAAGCCGCGGGCGGACTGCTGGCCCTGGCCGAGTTCGTGACACGGCGCACCACCTGACGGATTCCCCCGGACACCCCGGGCGCGTGCGGCGCCCCGGGTGTGCGGGGTGGCCGTCGTACCGAGCCCCGGAGCCCGGGGACGTGCGGACCCTGACCCGCACGGCCCCCGCGGCCCGGGTCCGGCGGGTCCCGCACTTCCCCACGATGTGCGGGGCCCGCGCCCGTTTCCGGCCCCCGACAAGCCTCCCCGCCCCACGAGTCACACCGGGCGTTACGCTCAACCCCCGTACAGAGCGCGAGTGTTGACGCGAAGGGGTGGACATGGGCGTGGCGATCCGGACGGCGGGGGAGCAGGACCGGGAACGGGTGGTCCGGCTGCTGGACGCGGCGTTCCAGGACGATCCGGTGAGCAGTTGGGTGTTCCCCGGTGAGGAGTACCGCCGGACGACGCACCACCGTCTGATGGCCGCCTTCACCGACATCGTGATGGCCGACGGCCGGATAGACCTCACCGAGGACGGCTCGGCGTGCGCCCTGTGGCTGCCCGTACCCGCGGACGACCCCGGGGACGGCCCGGCCGGGGAGGACGACGGACCGGCGTCGGTGCGTGAGGCCGTCGACCCGGGCAACGAGCGGGTGGAGCTGATCGGGCGGCTGACGGCGGGCATCCACCCCGGCGGGCGCGCCCACGCGTACCTGTGGATGATCGGGGTGGCACCCGGCCGGCAGGGCGAGGGCCTCGGCACGGCGCTGATGGCAGCCGCCCTCGACCACTGCGACCGCACCGGTCGGCCGGCCTACCTGGAGGCGAGCAGCGCCCGCAGTCGCCGGCTCTACGAACGCCTGGGCTTCGAGCCGCTGGGGGAACCGCTCGCCCTCCCCGACGGCCCGTACATGTGGCCCATGTGGCGCGAACCGCGCACCGGCCTGCCCGCGTAGACGGTCCGGCTCTCCTCGGCGGTACCGCCGTATCGGCGTGCGCGTCCCGCTGCGTCGACGGTACCGGCGTACCCGCGTGGGTCGTTCCGCCGTCGGGTGGTACGGGCGTGCTCGCGTGGGCCGTCTTTCCCTGCGAGCGGTACCGGCGGGCCCGCGGGTCGTCCGGCGTTCCGGTCGGCACCGACCGCCGTGCAACACGTGGGCGGGGGACGGCCGCTGCCCGGTGCCGCGCGAGCCACCCGCCATGCTTCACCCACCACCCACCACCCACCACCGGACGGTGCCCCGCGTCCTTCGCGAGCCGGGATCCCCGCGCCCTTCGCGCCCCCGATCCCGCGCCCGAGGGCGTCCGCAGTCGGGGACGTTCGGCCCTGGCAGCCGACCGTGCGATGCCGCTTCACTGGGTCCCGGCAGCACCGTCCGTCGGCGGCCCCAGGTCCCGGCGGACGCCGGCGAGAGGACGACAAGGGGCGGGATGAGCGACGCGGTGCGGGACGACGACGCGGCGGCGGACGTGCGGATCACGGCGGTCGGGCACGCCGACCTGACACCGGGCACCCTGCCCCTGGTGGAGTCCGCCCTGCGCAGACGCCTCGAACGCCTCGTACGGGGGCCGGCGGTGGTGCGGTCCGGTGCCGGGACCGCCCTGGCGTTCGGCCGGGCGGCGCGAGCTGTGGGGCGCCGCCTGGTCGTGGCGATCCCGAGCCGTGGCGGTGTTCCGGCCATGCCGCCCCCGCGCGACCGGATGGCCACCGGTGAACTGCTCACCCTGGCCGACCGGGTGCGGCTCCTGGACTACGACCCGGCCGACCGGGACGCCTGCGTGTGCGCCGACGAACGCGTGGTGGAGGACAGCCGCCTGCTCCTCGCCGTGTGGGACGGCTCCTGCTCCGACGGGCGGGACGCGACCGCCCATCTGGTGGCCTACGCCCGTGGCCGGGGCGTCCCCGTCGAGGTGGTGTGGCCCCACGGCGCGGCCCGGGAGCCCGCCCGGGCGACCCCGGTCGGCCTGGCGCCCGGGGCCCGGCGGTCCCGGCCCCGCCCGCCGTCCCACCGCCCCGCCGCCCCGGCCTGTCGTCACGTCACCCAGGGACCTTTGGGCCCCGCCTGAGCCGTACGGAGGGACTGTTCGGCTCATCCGCTGCCTCCGGCGCCCCGTCGATCATGAGTCCGCCCGAAATCGATGGGGAGGACGACGTCCGGTGGACGAGACACGAACGACGCAGGCGACGAGCGCGGTGGACGAGCGGCCCCGCCCGGTGCCTCTGGGGGAGGCACCGGGGGTGGACGGCGCTCCGGGGCCCGGGCGCGGGGCCTCGTGGGTGGACTGGCTGACGACCACCGACCACAAGAGGATCGGCACGCTGTACCTGGTCAGCGCGCTCGGCTTCTTCGTCCTCGGCGGGGTGCTGGCCCTGTTCATGCGCGCCGAACTGGCCCGGCCCGGCCTGCAGATCCTCTCCAACGAGCAGTTCAACCAGGCGTTCACCATGCACGGCTCGATCATGCTGCTGATGTTCGCCATGCCGCTGTTCACCGGCTTCGCCAACTGGATCATGCCCTTGCAGATCGGCGCCCCGGACGTGGCCTTCCCCCGCCTGAACATGCTCGCCTTCTGGTTGTTCCTGTTCGGCTCCCTGATCGCCGCCTCCGCGTTCCTGACGCCGGACGGGGCCGCCAGTTTCGGGTGGTTCCTCTACGCGCCGCTCTCCAACGAGGTCTACTCGCCCGGCATCGGCGCGGACCTGTGGATCATGGGGGTCGCCCTGTCCGGGTTCGGTTCGATTCTCGGCGCGGTCAACTTCATCACCACGATCCTCTGCATGCGCGCCCCCGGCCTGACGATGTTCCGCATGCCGATCTTCACCTGGAACGTGCTGCTGACGGCCCTGCTGGTGCTGATGGTGTTCCCGGTCCTCGCGGCGGCCCTGTTCGCGCTCGAGTGCGACCGCCGGTTCGGCAGCCACGTCTTCGACGCGGCGAACGGCGGGGCGCTGCTGTGGCAGCACCTGTTCTGGTTCTTCGGCCACCCCGAGGTGTACATCCTCGCGTTGCCGTTCTTCGGCATCGTCTCCGAGGTGATCCCGGTGTTCGCCCGCAAGCCGATGTTCGGCTACATGGGACTGATCGGGGCGACGATCGCCATCGCCGGCCTCTCGGTGACGGTGTGGGCGCACCACATGTACACCACGGGTGGGGTGTTGCTGCCCTTCTTCTCGTTCATGACGTTCCTGATCGCGGTGCCGACCGGCGTGAAGTTCTTCAACTGGATCGGCACCCTCTGGAAGGGCAGTCTGTCGTTCGAGACCCCGATGCTGTGGACCCTGGGCTTTCTGACGACCTTCGTCTTCGGTGGCCTGACCGGCGTCATCCTGGCCTCACCTCCCATGGACTTCCACCTGACCGACTCCTACTTCGTCGTCGCGCACTTCCACTACACGGTGTTCGGCACGGTGGTCTTCGCGATGTTCGCCGGATTCCACTTCTGGTGGCCCAAGTTCACCGGGAAGATGCTGGACGAGCGGCTCGGCAAGATCTCCTTCTGGACCCTGACCGTGGGCTTCCACCTGACCTTCCTGGTCCAGCACTGGCTGGGCGCGGAGGGCATGCCGCGCCGCTACTCGGACTACCTCGCCGCCGACGGCTTCACCGCCCTGAACACCCTGTCCACCATCGGGTCGTTCCTGCTCGGCCTGTCGCTGCTGCCGTTCTTCTACAACGTGTGGAAGACCGCCAAGTACGGCAAGCCGGTCGGCGTCGACGACCCGTGGGGCTGGGGCCGTTCGCTGGAGTGGGCCACCTCCTGCCCGCCGCCGCGGCACAACTTCACCTCGCTCCCGCAGATCCGCAGTGAGTCCCCGGCGTTCGACCTCCACCACCCGGAGGTCACCGCGGCGGCGACGGCGAGGTGAGCCGTGGCGCACTCCGTTCTCGCCCTGGGCTGCGCCGTGGTGACCGCCTCCGGCTGCGTCTGGTACCTGCCGGCCCTCGCCGACCTGCGCGCCGGCCCCGACCGGCCGTCCTCCCGTCGGACCGCCGCCCTCGCCACCCTGACCGGGTGGGCCACGCTCGGCGGTGCCGGCCTGCTGCTCCTGGCGGCCACCGCCTGGTGGCCCGCCACCGCGCTGGCCGCCGCCGGGGCCGTGACCACCGGCCTGCTGCGGCTGTGCGCGGCCGTGCGCCGGGCGGGTGAGGCGCGGGAGGCGGCGGGCCAGTGGGCGCGGCTGGGGCAGGGGCCCCTTCCGCCCGCGCGCCGGCGGACGCCCCGCGCGGCCGTCGCCCTCCTCGTCGCGACCGTCCTGCTCACCGCGGGCACGGCGGTGGCCGTCGGCCTGTCGGCCACCCTCCGGCCGGCACCGGACGGCGGCACGTGGTGGCCGGTGACGGCGACCGCGGTCCCGGCGCTGATCGTCGCCCTCCTCCTGACGGCCGCCGTCCGTCACGTCCGGGCCGGCGGCAGCCGGGAGAACCCCGGCGGCAACGGCTGACGGCGCGGTGCCCCCCGGGTACGGCCCGCCGACCCGACAGGCGCGCGGGGACCGACGTCCGTCGCGGCACCGTCACGGCGCACCGGCCCCCGCACGGCCCGAAGGGGCCCGCCCGCATCGGCGGACGGACCCCTTCGTGAACCCGAGACCCACGAGGCCCCACCCGGCCGGGTGGGAGCACGACCGAGGGCCGGATCAGGTCTTCTTCGTCTCCTGATGGCGGGGATCAGGCCTTCTTGGTCTCCTGGTGGCCGACCGGTTCGGTGACCTGCGGTGATGATGACCGCAGGCCGCTGACCCGGCCTTCTCCCGATGGCCGGCGACGGCGTACGGCGGTCCCGACCGGGTGTCCTGCGGACAGGGTGCGGACCGCACCGGCTCACAGGTCTTCGTCGTCGACGGGTTCGGGTTCGCGGAGGTGGGCGAGGTCCAGGACGTAGCGTTCGGTGACCGGGGGGCTGTTCCACGCCTGGGTGAGGTGGTCCTCGAAGGTGTCGTCGGTGGGGTGGCCGAGCGTCGTCGCGTAGTAGTCGGCGGTCGCCTGCCGGTTCTCCCACCAGGCGTGACCTGCGTAGACGCCGGGACGGGGCAGGGTCATCTCCCCCGCGGGGCCGTATTCCAGTCGGTTGACGACGAGGACGCCGGTGTCCGACTCGATACGGACGGGGACATGGCCTTCTGCCTCGGCGGGCGGGTCGGGTGCGACGTCCCAGACACGGATGGCCACCTCGACGTCGATGTCGGGTTGCAGGCTGAGCAGGTAGAGGTGGTAGCCGTTGCCGGCGACCACCTGGGTGCGGGCAGCGGCCATGGCTTCGTCATCGCTGAGGTAGCCGTCGGCGTCGTGGACCTCGACGACGCGGCGGGCCGGTGTGGCCTTGCAACGGTATTCAGCCAGGAGCGCCATGGCCGCTGCCCTTTCCTCCGGTGGGTGATCTTCGTGGGGGAGGCCTCGTCGTCCGGCAAGGGGGTGCAGGTGTGCGCCTGGTCGAGCCCGTGACCGCTGGTCGCATGGTCGTCCGCGGCCAGGCGTCCGCCGTCGTCACGCCGCGGACCTCGGTCCACCCGTGGCCGGGCACAGAAGACCGCACCCGGACCGTCGTGGACGCCGTGCTCGGCGGCCTGCGGACCGGGTGCGGAAAGGAGGACCAGGCGATCAGAGAAACCGCAGGTCAGAGGATGTGACCTAAGATCAGGCCTTCTTGGTCTCCCAGAAGATCTTGTCGATCTGGGCGATGTAGTCGAGGGCCTTCTGGCCGGTCGCCGGGTCGGTGGACGCCTTGGCGGCGGACAGCGCCTTCAGGGTGTCGTTGACGAGCTGGTGCAGCTCCGGGTACTTCTCGAAGTGCGGAGGCTTGAAGTAGTCGCTCCACAGCACGGAGACGTGGTGCTTGGCCAGCTCGGCGCGCTGCTCCTTGATGACGGTGGCGCGCGCCTTGAAGTGCGGGTCGTCGTTGCCGGCCATCTTTTCCTGGACGGCCTTCACCGACTCCGCCTCGATGCGGGCCTGGGCAGGGTCGTACACGCCACAGGGCAGGTCGCAGTGGGCGCTGACCTTCACCTTGGGGGCAAACAGGCGGGAAAGCATGGAGCAATCCTTCCTCGTGATCGTCTTCTCACACTGGACATTACTCCGTGGCCCGGGGCTTTTGGCGGGTGCCCCCGCGGGCTTAGGGCAAAAGTCCGGGGTGAGACTGAGATTGTCGGAGGAAGAAACCGGGGAGGTGCCGGAGGATGCCGGAGCCGTTGCAGGACGCCGAGCGGTCGGGGGCGCCGCTGCCCTTCGGGGTGGCCGAGGTTACGGGGCCGTCCATGGTCCCCACGCTGCACCACGGGGACCGGCTCCTGGTCCACTACGGGGCACGGGTCCGGCCGGGTGACGTGGTGGTGCTGCGCCATCCGTTCCAGCAGGACCTGCTGGTCGTCAAGCGGGCCGTCGAACGGCGCGACGGGGGCTGGTGGGTGCGCGGGGACAACACCTACGCGGGCGGCGACAGCACCGACTACGGGACGGTGCCCGACGACCTGGTGCTCGGCAGGGTGCGCTTCCGGTACCGGCCGCGCAGGACCGGTCAGCGCTCGCCGCTGGCGCTGGCGGGCTGGGCGCTCTCGGCGGCCCGGCCCGTGCTGTCCGCCCGCGTGCCCTCCAGGCGCTTGCGGGCGCGGTAGGCGGCCACGTTGGCGCGTGTCGCGCAGCGGTCGGAGCAGTAGCGGCGGGAGCGGTTGGTGGAGGTGTCCAGGTAGGCGTTGCGGCACGGCGGCGCCTCGCACAGACCGAGCCGGTCCACGCCGTACTCCGTGAGGTGGAAGGCCAGGCCCATCGCGGCGATGGCGGCGTACCCGGCGGTCGCGTTGGAGGGGTGGTCGGCCAGGTGCATGTGCCACAGCGGGCGTCCGTCGTCGTCCCGCACGTCGTGCCCGGAGATCTGCGGGCTGACCGGGAACTCCAGCAGCAGCGAGTTCAGCAGGTCCACGGCGAGGGTCTCGTCGCCGCCGTCCGCCGCCTCGAAGACCGCGCGGAGCCGCCCCCGGACGGAGCGGAAGCGGGTCAGGTCGGCCTCGGTCGCGCGGCGGGCCGCGGACTGGTTGGTCCCGAACAGGCCCCGGATCGCGTCGACGGTGGTCAGCGCGTCCTTCCCCCGGGCCGGCTCCTCGGTGTTGACGAGCCGGACGGCGAAATCCGAGTAATAGGCCAGTTCCACTTGTAGTCCTTACGACGGGGCTCTAGGGTCGTGCCTGCGGTCAGGTAACGGACGATCGTGCCTTCAGGGTATTACGTGACGGATGCGAGGAGGGGCTCGATGACGGACACACCCACCGCCACCACCGACTGGCGGGCCTGGCAGGAGAGCTGGGACCGGCAGCAGGAGTGGTACATGCCCGACCGCGAGGAGCGGTTCCGGGTCATGCTCGACATGGTGGAGGCCCTCGTCGGCACCTCGCCGCGCGTCCTCGACCTGGCGTGCGGCACCGGCAGCATCACCGCCCGGCTGCTCGCCCGGTTCCCCGGCGCCACCAGCACCGGCGTCGACCTCGACCCCGCGCTGCTGGCGATCGCCGAGGGCACCTTCGCCGGCGACGGGCGGGTCACCTTCGTCACGGCCGACCTCAAGGACCCCGACTGGCCGGCCGGACTGCCGCACGACACCTACGACGCCGTCCTCACCGCGACCGCCCTCCACTGGCTGCACCGGGAACCCCTCGCCGACCTCTACGGACACCTCGCGGACCTGGTGCGCGACGGCGGCGTCTTCATGAACGCCGACCACATGATCGACGAGACGACGCCCCGGATCAACGCGGCCGAACGCGCCCTGCGGCACGCGCGCATGGATCAGGCCAGACGGGACGGCGCCCTGGACTGGGCCGAGTGGTGGCAGCTCGCGGCGAAGGACCCGGTCCTCGCCGGCCCGACCGCCCGCCGCTTCGAGATCTACGGGGAGCACGCCGAGGGGGACACCCCCTCGGCCGACTGGCACGCCCGCACCCTGCGGGACAAGGGCTTCACCGAGACCCGCCCGGTGTGGTGCTCGCCCTCGGACACCCTGCTGCTCGCGCTGAAGTGAGCGGCCGGGCCGGCCGGTGAACGGCGGAAGGGGCGGTACGGAGATCCGTACCGCCCCTTCCGCCGTGCGCGTCCGGCCCGCCTGCGCCGTGCGGGTCCGCGCTCGCCGTCCGCGTCGTCCGCGGTCTCAGAAGACCTTGGACAGGAACGACTTCGTGCGCTCGTGCTGCGGGTCGGTCAGCACGTCCCGCGGGTTGCCGGACTCGACGACCACGCCGCCGTCCATGAAGACCAGGCTGTCGCCCACCTCGCGGGCGAAGCCCATCTCGTGGGTGACCACCACCATGGTCATGCCCGACTCGGCGAGGTCGCGCATGACGTCGAGGACGTCACCCACCAGCTCCGGGTCGAGCGCCGACGTCGGCTCGTCGAAGAGCATCAGCTTGGGCTCCATGGCCAGCGCCCGGGCGATGGCCACCCGCTGCTGCTGACCGCCGGACAGCTGCGAGGGGTAGTTCCTGGCCTTGTCGCCGAGCCCCACGCGCTCCAGGAGCTGCATCGCGCGCTCCTTGGCCTCCGCCTTGTTGGTGCCCCTGACCTGCACCGGCGCCTCGATGACGTTCTCCAGCGCGGTCATGTGCGGGAACAGGTTGAAGCGCTGGAACACCATGCCGATGTCCCGGCGGTTGAGCGCGACCTCGCTGTCCTTGAGCTCGTAGAGCTTGTCGCCCTTCTGGCGGTAGCCCACCAGCTCGCCGTCGACATAGAGACGGCCGGCGTTGATCTTCTCCAAGTGGTTGATGCACCGCAGGAAGGTCGACTTGCCGGAGCCGGACGGTCCGATGAGGCAGAACACCTCACCGCACTTGACCTCGAGATCGATGCCCTTGAGGACCTCGACGGCACCGAAGGACTTGTGGACGCCCTCCGCCTTGACCATCGGGACACTCGGGTCCCGCTGGGGCGTGGGTGCGGAGGACTGCTTCTTCTGGGTCATGCCTGGCCTCCGTTCGGGCGGCCGAGGGACAGCAGGTTCGCCTTGACCTTCTGCAACGGCGTGGGCGGCAGCTGTCGGGTGGAACCGCGGGCGTAGTGGCGCTCCAGGTAGTACTGGCCGACGCTGAAGACCGACGTCAGCAGGAGGTACCAGGCAGCCGCCAGGAACAGCATCTCGGCCGGGGAACCGGAGGTCTGGCCGATGTCCTGCGCCACGCGGAGCAGTTCGGAGAACTGCACCACGGACACCAGCGAGGTCGTCTTCAGCATGTTGATGACCTCGTTGCCGGTGGGCGGCACGATCACGCGCATGGCCTGCGGGATGACGATCCGGCGCAGGGTCTTCGCGTGGCTCATGCCCAGCGCGTGCGACGCCTCGGTCTGGCCCTCGTCCACCGAGAGCAGACCGGCCCGGCAGATCTCCGCCATGTACGCGGCCTCGTTGAGGCCGAGGCCCAGCAGCGCCGTCAGGAGCGGGGTCATGAAGTCCGACCACTCGTCCCGGTAGAACGGCCCGAGGTTGATGTACTCGAACACCAGGCCCAGGTTGAACCAGACGATCAGCTGCACCAGGACCGGCGTGCCGCGGAAGAACCAGATGTAGAACCAGGCGATCGCCGACGTCACCGGGTTCCTCGACAGCCGCATCACGGCCAGGATCACGCCGCCGACGATGCCGATCGCCATGGCCAGCACGGTCAGCAGCAGGGTGTTGCCGACACCGGCGATGATGCGGTCGTTGAAGAAGTAGTCCGGGATGGCGCCCCAGTTGATCTTGCCCTGGGAGAACGCGTAGACGATGCTGCCCAGCAGGACCAGGGCGATGACGGCGGTGACGTACCGCCCGTAGTGCCGGACCGGAATGGCCTTGATGGCCTCCGGTCCGGCCGGGGGCTTGCCGTCCGGTCCCGTCGTCTTGTCGATGTCAACAGTCACGGGTGATGCCTTTCAGTGCCGCCCGCTCGCGGTCACTTGCCACCGTTGATGGTGGCTTCCTCGATGGCGCCGTCCGTGACGCCCCACTTCTCCAGGATCTTCTGGTACTCGCCGTTCTCGATGATGGCGTCCAGGGCGGCCTTGAGGGCGTCCCGCAGTTCGGTGTTGTTCTTGGCGACCGCGATGCCGTACGGCGCGGCCTCGACCTGCTCGCCGACGATCTGGAAGTCGTTGCCGCCGCCGGAGGTCTTCACGGCGTAGGCCGCCACCGGGAAGTCGGAGGAGCCGGCGTCCGCGCCGCCCGCGCGCAGGCGGGTCTGGGCCTGCTGGTCGTTGTCGAAGCGCTCGATGGTGAGCTTCTTGTCGGCGGGGCACTTCTTCGCCTCGGCCTTGGCGAGGTCCTCGGAGACGGTGCCGCGCTGCAGCACGATCTTCTTGCCGCACAGGTCGGACCAGTTCTTGATGCCCTGGTCGTCGCCCTTCTTGGTGTAGATCGACACGCCGGCCGTGAAGTAGTCGACGAAGTCGACGCCCTCACCGACCTTCTTGCCGGTCGCGGGGTCGACACCGTTCTGACGGTCCGCGTTGTCCGTCATCGCGGACATGGCGATGTCGTAGCGCTTGGAGCGCAGACCGGTGATCAGGGTGTCGAAGGTGCCGTTCTCGAACTCGAACGTCACACCGAGCTGCTTGCCCATGGCCGCGGCGATGTCGGGGTCGATGCCGACGACCTTGCCGGAGTCGTCCTTGAACTCGACCGGAGCGTAGGCGATGTCCGATCCGACCTTGATGACGCCCTTGTCGCGGATGGACTTGGGCAGCTCGTCGGCCAGCGGGGCGGCGCTGGTCTTGGTGTCGCCGCTGCTCGAGCCGTTGTCCTTGGTCTGGTCACCGCAGCCGGTGAGAAGCAGTGCGCCTGCGACCGCGATCGCGCCGACCGCGGCAGTCCGGGAGCGCGCGGCGGTGGTACGACGGGTGGTGCTTGCGGTCATGGTGGTTCCTCCGGCGGATGGGTGGAGTGCCGATGGGGTCGGGGCCGTCGCCGATGGGCATCGACAACGCCGCAGGTCGACAACAACACACGTCTTCGAGTGTCGCGACCCCGTGTGATTACGGCATCTTGCCATTCGGACTGGGTCATTCAGGGGGCCAGCCATGTCAAAATCGGATAACGGGTCACACTCGAACCGCACCACTCCGGTACAACACGGCCGGACAGTCTGCGGGAATCTTTCATTCCGGCCGGAAGATCTTCGGTTCAACGGGAGATCGGGAGGCGGGCCCCGCCTCGTTTGGCGTGCCGCGAGCGGTTGCCGCTTGTTTGTCCAGGTCTTGTCCTGAAATCAGTCGATGAATCCCGGCGCCGGTCTGTGACCTTCGCGTTATGGACTCGTCCTCGGTGGCGTCCGTCCGGTAAGAAGGTTCTTTACACCCCTCATCCGGGGCTCAGGGCGCGTGTGCGGCGCGCCCGTCGCGTCAGGCCCGTACGTATCCACCACCGGGCCGAGCGCGGTCCCGCCCACCCCTCACCAGGAGTGGCAAACCCTCAAACCGTGAACAATTAAGGGGTAAAACCTAGTGGCAGCGGAGATTGTCAATCCTCGCAGCGACAGCGAAAGCCGGAACGGGCAGAACGAGGACGGTTCAGGGGCGGAGCCCCTGGAGTCCTTCGACCCGGCGTTCGCGCTGCACCGCGGCGGCAAGATGGCTGTGCAGGCCACCGTGCCGATCCGCGACAAGGACGACCTGTCCCTGGCGTACACGCCCGGCGTCGCGAAGGTGTGCAGCGCGATCGCCGAGCAGCCGGACCTCGTCCACGACTACACCTGGAAGTCGTCCGTCGTCGCCGTCGTGACCGACGGGACGGCCGTGCTCGGACTCGGCGACATCGGTGCCGAGGCGTCCCTCCCGGTGATGGAGGGCAAAGCGATCCTGTTCAAGCAGTTCGGCGGTGTGGACGCCGTTCCCATCGCCCTGAACTGCACGGACGTCGACGAGATCGTCGAGACCGTGGTCCGGATGGCCCCCTCCTTCGGCGGGGTCAACCTGGAGGACATCTCGGCGCCCCGGTGCTTCGAGATCGAGCGCCGGCTGCAGGAGCGGCTGGACATCCCGATCTTTCACGACGACCAGCACGGCACGGCCGTCGTGACGCTGGCCGCCCTGCGGAACGCCGCACGGCTCAGCGGGCGCCCCCTCGGTGACCTGCGGGCCGTCATCTCGGGCGCCGGCGCGGCGGGTGTCGCGATCGCCAAGATGCTGATCGAGGCCGGCATCGGGGACGTCGCGGTCGCCGACCGCAAGGGCGTCGTCTCCCGGGACCGGGACGACCTCACGCCGATCAAGGCGGAGGTGGCGTCGTTCACCAACAAGGCCGGGATCTCCGGGACGCTGGAGGACGCCCTGGAGGGCGCCGACGTGTTCATCGGCGTGTCCGGTGGCACGGTGGCGGAGCCCGCGGTGGCGTCGATGGCCAAGGGCGCGTTCGTCTTCGCCATGGCCAACCCCAACCCGGAGGTGCACCCGGAGGTCGCGCACAAGTACGCGGCCGTGGTGGCCACCGGGCGTTCGGACTTCCCGAACCAGATCAACAACGTGCTGGCGTTCCCGGGCATCTTCGCCGGGGCCCTGCAGGTGCGCGCCTCGCGCATCACCGAGGGCATGAAGCTCGCGGCCGCCGAGGCGCTGGCGTCGGTGGTCGGTGACGACCTCGCCGCGGACTACGTCATCCCGTCGCCGTTCGACGAGCGGGTCGCGCCCGCCGTGACGGCGGCGGTGGCGGCGGCCGCGCGGGCCGAGGGAGTGGCCCGCCGCTGATGCGCCCCGGCGTGCACGGTCGAGAGACCGGGATCGGCCCCGTCCCTGGTGGACGGGGCCGATCGCCGTCTCCGGCGGGTGCTCCGGGCGGGTGCCGGATCTCTTCCCGGCGGTTGGGCCGACCGGGTGGTCCCGCGACCGGGTGGTCCCGGGGCGCGCGGCGGGCCCGGGACGCGGCTGTGGCGCCGGCCGGGGTGCCGGCCGGGGTCAACCGGGGTGCCGGCCCGGACGGCGGCCGGAGCGGGCGCCGAGCGCACCGCCCCCTGGGCGCGCGGACCGCACGCCCGGCTGTCTCCGTCGGCGCAACAGGGCGTGTGTCACAGCGCGGGGCTGTTCCTTCAGTGCCCCCGGGACCCTAGGGTCAAGGTCATGTTCGCTGTCTACGCCGCCCGAATCGACCGCGACCAGCCGCTCTCCGGTCTGGAGTTGGGGGAGCGCCCGGCTCCCGAGGCCCGTCCCGGCTGGAGTACCGTCACGGTCAAGGCCGCCTCCCTCAACCATCACGACCTGTGGTCCCTGCGCGGCGTCGGCCTCACCGACGACAAGCTGCCGATGATCCTCGGCTGCGACGCCGCCGGGATCGACGAGGACGGCAATGAGGTCGTCCTGCACTCGGTGATCGGGCAGACCGGTCACGGGGTGGGCCCCGCGGAGCCCCGGTCGATCCTGACCGAGCGTTACCAGGGAACCTTCGCCGAGCAGGTCGCCGTGCCCACCTGGAACGTGCTGCCCAAGCCCCGGGAGCTCTCCTTCGAGGAGGCCGCCTGTCTGCCCACGGCCTGGCTGACCGCGTACCGGATGCTGTTCACCAACGCCGGGGTCCGGCCCGGTGACTCGGTGCTGGTGCAGGGCGCGGGCGGCGGTGTCGCGACGGCGGCCATCGTGCTCGGCAAGGCCGCCGGCCTGCGGGTCTTCGCCACCAGCCGCGACGAGACCAAGCGCAAGCGTGCGGTGGAACTGGGTGCCGTGGAGGCGCTGGAGTCCGGTGCGCGGCTGCCGCAGCGGGTGGACGCCGTCATCGAGACCGTGGGCGCGGCGACCTGGTCCCACTCGGTGAAGTCGCTGCGGCCCGGCGGCACGCTGGTGATCTCCGGCGCCACCAGCGGTGACCGGCCCTCCCACGCCGAACTGACCCGGATCTTCTTCCTGGAGCTCAAGGTCGTCGGGTCCACCATGGGCACCAAGGACGAACTGGAGGACCTGCTCGCGTTCTGCGCCGCCACGGGTGTGCGTCCGGTGATCGACGAGGTCCTGCCCATGGACCGGGCCCGTGAGGGCTTCGAACGCATGGCGTCCGGCGAGCAGTTCGGGAAGATCGTGCTCACCGCCCCCTGATCCGCGCACGGCGCCGCCCCGGTGCCGCGCTTCCTCTCGTCACGGCCGGTCCGGGTCCTCCGGGCCGGCCGTCGGCGTTCTCGGCATCGGTGCGGTGGAGATGCCCCCGGGTTGTCAACGCTGGTTGACAGGGCAGGACTGTCAACGTAGGTTGACAGCATGAGTGAGGCAACCGATCTGGCCGCGCGGGCCGGTGACCGCGATCCGCGGGTGGGACTGCGGGCCGTCGCCGCGCTGCGTCGTCTGCTGGAGCAGCTGGAGGCCGTCCAGGTGCGCAACGCCCGCAACCAGGGCTGGTCGTGGCAGGAGATCGCCGGTGAGCTCGGCGTCAGCAGGCAGGCCGTGCACAAGAAATACGGGAGGCATTGATGTTCGAGCGGTTCACGAAGGATGCCCGCGCCGTGGTCAAGGAGGCGGTCCGGGAGAGCGAGGAGGCGGGGGCGCCGTCCGTCACCGCCGAGCACCTTCTGCTCGCCCTGCTGGAGCGGGAGGGCAGCCGGGGTTCCTTCGCCCTGAGCGCCCTCGGGCTGGGTGAGCGCAGGGAGTCGGTGCGGGCGGCGCTGGAGGAGGCGCGACGCCGGGCGGGGCTCACCCAGGCCGAGACGGAAGCCCTCGCCGGGCTGGGGATCGACGTGTCGGAGATCGTGGCCCGGGTGGAGGACGTGCACGGCGTCGGGGCGATGTCCGGCGACCGGCGGGGCCGCGGACGGCGGTCGGGGCACCGGCCCTTCGCCCGGGACGCCAAGGAGACCCTCACGGGAGCGCTGCGGGCCGCCACCGCCCACCGCGACCGGGCGATCGGCGACGAGCACCTGCTCCTCGCCCTGACCGCGCGCCCCGGCGTGCCCGCCGAGGTGCTCGCCGATCACGGGGTGACCTACGCGTCCCTGACCCGGGTGCTGTACGGGGGTGGCGAGGCCAAGGCGGGCTGAGGCGGGCCAGGGCGGACTCAGGCGCGCTGAGGCGGACTGAGGCGCGCTGAGGCGGGCGCCCGGCCCCGGCGGGCCGGGCCGCTGCCGTCCTGTCAGCTCCGTCCTGTCAGCTCCTGGGGCTGCGCAGCAGGGCCCCGATGTGGGCCGCCGCCGTCGAGAGGTGGCGGCGGGTGTCCCGGAGCTGCTCCTCGGTGATGCCGTGGTCGCGGGCCGCGTCGCGGATGTCGTCCCGGAAGCGGTCCAGCAGGCGGTCCAGGTCCCGGCCGGGATCGCCGGTGGTGTCCGTGGCCCCCTCGTGGGCCCACGGCGGGGTGTAGACGGCGGGGAAGTCCTCCGGGGTGTCGGAGTACGCCGGCCGGTCCGCGGCCGGAGTGCCGCTCTCCCGGCCGAACCCGAAGTCCCTGCCCAGATCCCTGCCCAGATCCCTGCCGAGGTCCTTGCCCAGGTCCTTGCCGAGCTCGCCCATCTCCTTGGCCAGCTCGGTCAGGCCCTCACGCAGCCCCGTCGGCCAGTCACCCCGGGAGAAGTGGCCCTGCACCTGCTCCTGGACGCGGCGCGCGATGCGCTGCACCTCTTCCTGGGCCTGCTCTCTGGCACGCTCCTGCGCCTCCTTCGCCTGGCGCCGGGCCCGCTGGGCCTCCTCCCGGGCGCGGCGGCTCTCGTCCTTGGCCCGGCGGGCCTGTTCCCGCCACTCCTGCTTGGCGCGGCGCATCTCCTCCTTGGCGGCGCGCCACGCCTCTGTGTCGCCCAGGCCCGGGACGTCCGCGAACGGGGCGTCCTCCTGGCCGCCCGGGGACGCGCCCTTGCGGGCCTTGTTCGCCGCTGCCCGCACCTCGCGCCGCAGAGCGCCCGCCGCGCCCCGGACGTCCGCCTGGATCTCGGCGGCCAGTTCGGCGACCGACTCGCGGATCTCCAGCTCCAGGTCGGCCAGTTCGCCGCTGCGGTCGGCCAGTTCGGCGCGGCCGGCATCGGTGATGGAGTAGACCTTGCGGCCGCCCTCGGTGGTGTGGGTGACCAGGCCCTCCGCCTCCAGTTTGGCCAGGCGCGGGTAGACGGTGCCCGCCGAGGGCGCGTAGAGCCCCTGGAAGCGTTCCTCGAGGAGGCGGATCACCTCGTAGCCGTGGCGCGGTGCCTCGTCCAGCAGCTTCAGCAGGTAGAGGCGGAGGCGTCCGTGGGCGAAGACGGGGGGCATGTCAGAGCACCTTCTTCTCGGTGGGGCCGTCGGTCGGGCCGTCGGTCGGGGCGTCGCTGGGGCCGGGAGCCGGAGCGTCCCCACCGTCCGGAGGGGCGGTGGTATCGCCCGGCGCGGCCTCCTCGTCCGCGCCGGGACGCCGCAGCAGGGCGATGGACCCGGAGACGGTGGTCGCCCGCAGTTTGCCCGTGCCCGCGCCGAGCCGACCGGTGATCTTGTGGGCGCCGCACTGGCCCTGTACCCGCAGGTCGTCGAAGGCGTTGGAGACGGCGCCGCTCGCCGTGTTCGCCTCGACCTCGGTGTCCGCCGGGTCGGGGAGGCGGATCGCGATCTCGCCCGAGACACTGGTCAGGCCGATATCGGTGGGACCGTGGGGATCGAGGTCCACGATCATCGAGCCACTGACCGAGTCGGCCCGGACGGAGGGGCCCGAGCCCTCGACGACGGTGAGGTCGCCGGAGACGGAGTTGAACCGCAGGTCGCCGGTGACGGCCTGGGCCTCCAGGTTGCCGGAGACAGTGTCCGCGCGGACCGGGCCGGAGAGCGAGACCAGGGTCGTGTCGCCCGTGACGCCCTTCACCGCGGCCGGGCCCCGGATGCCCGAGACGACGGCGGAGGCGCCGACCACACCGACCTCGACCCGGGTCTGCGCCGGGACCGCCAGGGAGACCACCGCGTGCCGACGCCGGCCCTTGCGGTCCAGCAGCTTCAGGAAGCCCTTCCAGGGCAGGTCCTCGTACGCCACGGTCAGGGTGCCGCCCTGCTGGGTGACCACCAGGGGCGGTCCCTCGATCTCCGAGACCTGGAGCCGAGCGGAACCTTCCTCGGTGCCCACGACGTTCACCGTTCCGTTGACGATGCGGACGTGGAGCTCTCTCACGGGCTCGTCGAAGGTGAGTTTCGCGGGCTCCGCGACGGACCACTCGGACATGGTGGGGCCTCCTGTATACGCGCCATATCGCGTCTTACGTGATTCACGATATATCGCGCCCCGGGTGAATGCCAAGACACTCGTTCGGGTGATCCTTGATCGCTCGACCACGCGGGCACTCGACCACGCGGGCACTCAGGCACTCGATACTCAGGCACGCGCCCTCTCGACCACTCGATCGCTCCGACCGCGGAGCGTGGAAGAGGCAGGGGCGGGGCGAGCCACGGGGTTCGGCGCGCGGGGCACGGCCGAACTCGCGTGAGCGCAGGCGGGCGTGGGGCGCAGCCGGGCGTGGGCAACCGACCGGGCAGGGCGGCCGGCTCAATCAGGGCGCCCGCGGGCCGGTCAACGGGACAGCGCCGGGCGGCGCGCCCTCAACCGGTGTGGCACAGGGCGGATCCGGCGCGGCGTCGATCCGCGCAGCACCGTCAACCGGTGCAGCACAGCGTCGATTCGCGCCACGTCATTCCGCGCAGCGCCGTCAACCGGTGCAGGACAACGTCGAGCCGCAGCGCCATCAACCGGCGCGGCGCAAGACCGGCGCAGCGCCATCAACCAGCGCAGCGCCATCCCCCGGCGCGGCACCGCATCGACCGGTGCCCGAGGGCGCGCTCCGCGCGTCGGGCACCGTGGTACCGGGCGGGGCCGGGCCCCGCCGCCTACTCGTCGTCCTCGTCGTCCAGCCGGGCCAGCCAGGTGGCCAGGCGCTCGACCGGGACCTCGAAGTCGGGGTTCAGGTCGACGAAGGTCCGCAGCTGCTCCGCGAGCCACTCGAAGGAGACCTCCTCCTCGCCGCGCCGCTTCTCCAGCTCCTCGATGCCACGGTCCGTGAAGTACATGAGGACAAGGATAGGACGAGGACGACCAGGAAAAACGGCCGGGCCGCACCCCCGGAAGGAGGGTGCGGCCCGGCCGTGAAGCGGCCCGTGAGGGCGAGGGATCAGGCCTCGAACACCTCGCGCACCAGCTGCTCCTGCTCGGCCTGGTGGCGCTTGGCGGAGCCGACCGCGGGCGACGAGCTGTGCGGGCGCGAGATGCGGCGCAGGCGCTCGTCGTGCGGCACGTCGGCGCCGACGGCCAGGTCGAGGTGGTCGATCAGGTTGAGCGCGATGAACGGCCAGGCACCCTGGTTCGCCGGCTCCTCCTGGGCCCACAGGTACTTCTCGGCGTTGGGGTACTTCTTGATCTCCGCCTGGAGCTCGGCACCCGGCAGCGGGTACAGGCGCTCGATGCGGATGATCGCCGTGTCCGTGGCGCCGCGCTTCTTCCGCTCGGCGTCGAGGTCGTAGTAGACCTTGCCGGAGCAGAAGACGACCTTCTTGACCGTGGCCGGGTCGACGGTGTCGTCGCCGATGACCGGGCGGAACTGGCCCGAGGTGAACTCCTCCGCCTTCGAGGCCGCGGCCTTGAGGCGCAGCATCGACTTCGGGGTGAAGACGACCAGCGGCTTGTGGTGCGGGTTGTGCACCTGCCACCGCAGGAGGTGGAAGTAGTTCGACGGGGACGTCGGCATGGCGACCGTCATGTTGTTCTGCGCGCACAGCTGCAGGAACCGCTCGGGGCGGGCCGAGGAGTGGTCCGGGCCCTGGCCCTCGTAGCCGTGCGGCAGGAGCAGGACCACGCCGGAGGTCTGCGCCCACTTCTGCTCGGCCGAGGAGATGAACTCGTCCACGACCGTCTGCGCGCCGTTGACGAAGTCGCCGAACTGCGCCTCCCACATCACCAGTGCGTCGGGACGGGCGAGCGAGTAGCCGTACTCGAAGCCCATCGCCGCGTACTCGGAGAGCAGGGAGTTGTAGACGTTGAGCCGTGCCTGGTCCTCGGAGAGGTACTGCAGCGGCGTGTACTCCTCGCCGGTGCTGCGGTCGATGATGACCGCGTGGCGCTGGCCGAAGGTGCCGCGCTGGGAGTCCTGGCCCGCCAGGCGGACCGGCACGCCCTCCAGGAGCAGCGAACCGAAGGCGAGGGTCTCGCCCATGCCCCAGTCGATCGTGCCGTCCTCGACCATCGTGGCCCGGCGCTGCAGCTGCGGCAGCAGGCGCGGGTGCACGGTGATGTGCTCGGGGATGTCGACCTGGGAGGCGGCGATCCGCTTGACGACCTCCGCGGACACCGCGGTGTTCACGGCGACCGGGAACTCGGCCTGCGGGTCGGAGGCGATCTCGGAGGAGGGCTGCGCGGTGGCCTCGCGGACCTCCGTGAAGACCTTCTCCAGCTGGCCCTGGTAGTCCTGCAGGGCCTGCTCGGCCTCCTCCAGGGTGATGTCGCCGCGACCGATGAGGGACTCGGTGTAGAGCTTGCGCACCGAGCGCTTCTTGTCGATCAGGTCGTACATCAGCGGCTGGGTGAAGGCCGGGTTGTCGGACTCGTTGTGACCGCGGCGGCGGTAGCAGATGAGGTCGATCACCACGTCCTTGTTGAACGCCTGGCGGAACTCGAAGGCGAGCCGCGCCACGCGCACGACGGCCTCGGGGTCGTCGCCGTTGACGTGGAAGATCGGGGCCTCGATCATGCGGGCCACGTCCGTCGCGTACATGGAGGAGCGCGAGGACTCGGGGGCCGCGGTGAAGCCGACCTGGTTGTTGATGACGATGTGGACCGTGCCGCCGGTGCGGTAGCCGCGCAGCTGCGACATGTTCAGGGTCTCGGCCACGACGCCCTGGCCCGCGAAGGCCGCGTCGCCGTGCAGTGCCACCGGCAGGACGGTGAAGTCCGTGCCGCCCTTGTTGATGATGTCCTGCTTGGCGCGTGCGACGCCCTCCAGGACCGGGTCCACCGCCTCCAGGTGGGAGGGGTTGGCGACCAGCGAGACCTTGATCTGCTCGCCGTCGAGGCCGGTGAAGGTCCCCTCGGCGCCCAGGTGGTACTTGACGTCGCCGGAGCCGTGCATCGACTTCGGGTCGAGGTTGCCCTCGAACTCGCGGAAGATCTGCGCGTAGGACTTGCCGACCACGTTGGCCAGCACGTTCAGCCGGCCGCGGTGGGCCATGCCGATGACGACCTCGTCCAGCCGGGACTCGGCGGCCGAGTCCAGCACCGCGTCCAGCAGCGGGATGACGGACTCGCCGCCCTCCAGGCTGAAACGCTTCTGGCCGACGTACTTGGTCTGCAGGAACGTCTCGAACGCCTCGGCGGCGTTGAGGCGGCGCAGGATGCGCAGCTGCTCCTCGCGCTCGGGCTTGGTGTGCGAGCGCTCGATGCGGTCCTGGATCCACTTGCGCTGCTTGGGGTCCTGGATGTGCATGAACTCGACACCGGTGGTGCGGCAGTACGAGTCGCGCAGCACGCCGAGGATGTCGCGCAGCTTCATCAGGGTCTTGCCGGCGAAGCCGCCGACCGCGAACTCGCGCTCCAGGTCCCACAGGGTGAGCCCGTGCTCGGTGATGTCCAGGTCGGGGTGCTTGCGCTGGCGGTACTCCAGCGGGTCGGTGTCGGCCATGACGTGGCCGCGGACCCGGTAGGAGTGGATCAGCTCGAAGACCCGGGCGGCCTTGGTGACGTCGTCGTCGTGCGAGGCGTCGATGTCCTTGAGCCAGCGGACCGGCTCGTAGGGGATGCGCAGCGCCTCGAAGATCTCGTCGTAGAAGCCGTTCTCGCCGAGCAGCAGGTTCGCCACGTTGCGCAGGAACTCGCCGGAGGCGGCGCCCTGGATCACCCGGTGGTCGTAGGTCGACGTGAGCGTCATGACCTTGGAGATGCCGAGCTTGTTCAGGGTGTCCTGGCTGGTGCCCTGGAACTCCGCCGGGTAGTCCATCGAGCCGACGCCGAGGATCACCGACTGGCCGGGCATCAGGCGGGGCACCGAGTGCACGGTGCCGAGGCCGCCGGGGTTGGTCAGCGAGACCGTGACGCCGGTGAAGTCGTCCATCGTGAGCTTGTTGTCACGGGCGCGTCGGACGATGTCCTCGTAGGCCTGCCAGAACTCGAAGAAGTTCATGGTCTCGGCCTTCTTGATCGCCGCGACGACGAGCTGGCGGTCGCCGTTGGGCTTCACCAGGTCGATGGCGAGACCGAGGTTGATGTGCTCCGGCTTCACCAGGGTCGGCTTGCCGTCCACCCGCGCGAACGAGTGGTTCATCGACGGCATGGCCTTGATCGCCTGCACCATGGCGTAGCCGATGAGGTGCGTGAAGGAGATCTTCCCGCCGCGGGCGCGCTTGAGGTGGTTGTTGATGACGATGCGGTTGTCGAACAGCAGCTTCACCGGCAGCGCGCGCACGGACGTGGCCGTCGGCAGCTCCAGCGAGGCGTCCATGTTCTTGGCCACGGCGGCGGACGGACCGCGCAGGGTGACCTGCTCGGGCCCCTGCTTCGCCTCGGCGTCCCCGGCGGCCTTGGCGGCCCTGCCGTTCTTGCCGTCCTTGGCTCCGCCGGCGGCGGGCGCCGGCTTGGCCGGGGCGGGCGCGGGCTTCGCGGCGGGGGCGGGCTTCGCCGGGGCGGACGCCTGGGCCGGGGCCTGGGCGGCGGCGGGCTTCGCGGCGGGGGCCTGCGCGGCCGGCTGGGCCGGGGCGGTCGCGTTCGCGCCCTGGGGCGCCGCGGCCGTGCTGCTCACCGGGGCCGAGGTCGCGGGCGCGCCCGGCTTGTAGTCCGCGAAGAAGTCCCACCAGGCTCGGTCCACCGAGTTCGGATCCTGGAGGTACTGCTGATAGATCTCGTCGACGAGCCACTCGTTGGCACCGAAGGCCGCCGCGGGGTTCTTCCCGGATTGGTCGGTGTCGGACGTGGGGTTTCCGCCCGGCCGGAGGCTGGGGGAGCTCGAGTTACTGGGGGACTGTGGCGACACGGCGTCAACCGCCCTCTTCCGCTTCACAAGATGATGGACAGCGGGAATCAAGGCTACGCCCCTGAACGCGAGAAGGTCAGGTCGGGCCCGTGCAACGTCGTGGAAGTCACATTGTGAAGGGTGTTTCACCGCGGGAAATGGCGGGAAACAAGCGTGGTTCCGCTTTATCGGCCCTGGTCGGGGGCAGGGCGGCATCGACCCGGCGCACCCCCTCCGCGGGTTTCTCCCTGCTCACACGTGTCCGTCAGCGCGAACGCGACTGGATCATCGGGCTCCGATTCGAACCCTACGTCAACCTCGGGTGGCGGGGGCTCCTGGAAGAGTGACAAGAATCCGGCAACCCCGCTCGGATTCGGCCACCCGGATGCGGCCCCCGTGGAGTTCCACGGCCCAGCGGGCGATCGCCAGGCCGAGGCCCGTGCCGCCGTCGCTGCCCGGACCGTGCGGCCGGTTGACGCTGCCCCGGTTGAACCGCTCGAAGACCCGGTGCCACTCGGTGCGCGGGATGCCGGGCCCCTCGTCCAGCACTTCGAGCTCCAGGGACCCGGGCTGCCCCCCGTCACGGGCCCGCACCGTCACCCGGCCGTGCGGCGGGCTGTGCTTGACCGCGTTGTCGATCAGGTTGGCGACCACCTGGTGGATGCGCTCGGGATCGGCGTGCGCGGTCAGCTCCGGCGGGGAGACGTCCAGGCTCAGGTGCACGTCCGTCCGCGTGTGGCTGCCGGAGCCGGTCGCCATGCCCGCCCGCGCCGAGGCGACCATGTTGGCCTCCTTCAGTACGCCCGACAGGTACGGCCACACCTCGAAGCGGCGCCTCTTCAGCGGGACGACGCCGTTGTCCAGCCGGGACAGGTCCAGCAGCGTCTCCACCAGCCGGCCCAGCCGCTCCGTCTGCTTCAGCGCGGTCCGCATGGTCTCGGGGTCGGCCTCGGTGAGGCCGTCGACGATGTTCTCCAGCACCGCGCGCAGCCCCGCGATGGGGGTGCGCAGCTCGTGCGAGACGTTGGCCACCAGCTCCTTGCGCTGGAGGTCCTGGGCCTCCAGCTCGTCGGCCATGGCGTTGATCGTCTGGGCCAGGTCGCCCAGCTCGTCCCGGCGGTTCTCGCGCACCCTGCGGGTGTAGTCGCCGTGCGAGATGGACCGGGCGACGGCGTTCATGTCGTCCAGCGGCGCGGTGAGCGAGTGGGCCACGAACTGGGTGATGAGCAGCGTCGCGATCATCGAGAACACCGTGATGAAGCGCAGCTCGGTCTTGGTGTGCACGGCGATCACCGACAGGCCGGTGGTGATCAGCACCGAGACGACGACCAGCGCGCCCAGCTTGGTCTTGATCGAGAACGGGCGCACACCGCCCCAGGGCTCCGGGCCCCGCGCTCCTCCGCGTCCGGCCGGCCCGTCGCTCATGGCGTCGGCGTCTCCAGGGCGTAGCCCACGCCGTGCACGGTACGGATGCGCTCGGCGCCGATCTTCCGGCGCAGCGCCTTGATGTGACTGTCGACGGTCCGGGTGCCGGAGGCGTCAGCCCAGTCCCAGACCTCCGCGAGCAGCTGCTCCCGGGAGAGCACCGCGCGCGGGGTGTTCGCCAGGCACACCAGCAGGTCGAACTCGGTGGGCGTCAGGTGGACGTCCTCGCTGCGCACCCGCACCCTGCGCTGGGCGTGGTCGATCTCCAGCTCGCCCATCCGCAGGATGCCGCTGCGCGGGGTGGTGGCCGCCAGGGCCGCCCGCTCCATGCGGCGCAGCAGGACGTGCACGCGGGCCGCCAGCTCCCGCATGGAGAACGGCTTGGTCATGTAGTCGTCGGCGCCCACGCCGAGGCCGACCAGCATGTCCGTCTCGTCGTCGCGCGCGGTCAGCATCAGCACCGGCACCGGCCGCTGGGCCTGCACCCGGCGACAGACCTCCAGGCCGTCGAAGCCCGGCAGCATGACGTCGAGGATCAGCAGGTCGGGCTGCCACGCCTCGGCCGTGTCGACGGCGGACGGGCCGTCCCCGGCCGTTTGCACCAGGAATCCCTCGGCGCGCAGGCGGGTCGCGATGGCGTCCACGATCGTCGCGTCGTCCTCGACCACCAGGATCCGGCGCTGCGCGCCGGGGGCCGCCGTGCCGTTGTGGGTGGTCTGTGTCTGCTCCATCGCCCGCCCCTGAAGTGTGCTTCTCGGAAACCGTGGGGTGAATCCGTGCTCTGCCCATGAGTGCGATCGACGCGGAAGGGCCCGCGTCAGTGCAGCAGCGTACGGGGAGTCACGGCGGCTTTGCTATCCAGGGCGGACGGCGAGGTGCACGACGTCGGGAACGCCCCGGGCAACGGGGATCTCTTCGGTACGCACCTGATGGAACCCGGCATTCCGCAAGGTTCCCTCGAATTCCGGAGAGGGCTTGGCGGACCACACCGCGAGCACCCCGTGCGGCCTCAACACCCGTGCGCACGCCGCCAGTCCGGCGGGCGTGTAGAGACCCTCGTTGTCCTCGGTGACGGTCCAGTCGGGCCCGTTGTCGATGTCGAGGCAGAGCGCGTCGAACGTGGCGGACGTCTCACGGACGTACGCCACCAGGTCCGTCTGCACGATCTCGGTGCGCGGGTCGGCGAGTGCCTCGGACGACAGGCGGGCCAGCGGGCCGTCGCGGTGCCAGTCGATGACGGCGGGCTCCCGCTCCACCACCGTGATGCCTCCCCACCGCGGCCCGCCGGCGGCGTGCGCGAGCGAGAAGCCGACGCCGAGCCCGCCGATCAGGACGCGCGGCCCCGGCCGGGGTGGACGGCCGGCCCGCGCGTCGGCCGTGTCCAGCGCCTCCAGTGCCGCGTCGACCAGCAGCCGCTCCGAACGGCCGTCGGAGGTGTCCATCAGGAAGCAGCCGTTCGCGATGATCTGGAGCAGGTCCCCGTGACGGCGCAGGACGACCTCGCCGTACGGGCCCTCGCGGCGGTCCAGGACTTCGGGGATGACGTACGGGGTGGACATGCGTTCATCTTGGCAGGAGCCCGCACGGTGATGATCGCTGTCGGCGAACACGGCCCCGGGAACATTCGGTGACCCCCCTGCATTGAGTCGGTAGAACTCAACTTGACTGCCGAAGGGGAGATCATGGCTACTGAGTCCGTATCGCTCGCCCTGCCCGTGCTGCCGCTCGACGACGAGGTCGTGCTGCCCGGGATGGTGGTCCCGCTGGACCTGAGCGACTCCGAGGTGCGCGCCGCCGTCGAAGCGGCCCAGGCCGCCGCCCGCTCGACGCCCGGCAAGCCCCGGGTCCTGCTGGTCCCGCGCCTGGACGGCACCTACGCCGGCACCGGCGTGCTGGGCACGGTCGAGCAGGTCGGACGACTGGCCGACGGCGACCCCGGCGCCCTGATCCGGGGCCGCGACCGCGTCCGCATCGGCGCCGGCACCACCGGACCGGGCGCGGCGCTGTGGGTGGAGGGCACCCGCGTCGAGGAGAACGTGCCCGACCCCCTGCCGGGCCAGGTGGCCGAACTGGTCAAGGAGTACAAGGCGCTCGCCACCGCGTGGCTGCGCAAGCGCGGCGCCTGGCAGGTCGTGGACCGGGTCCAGGCCATCGACGACGTCTCCGCGCTCGCCGACAACTCCGGCTACTCCCCCTTCCTCTCCACCGAGCAGAAGGTGGCCCTGCTGGAGACCGCCGACCCGGTGGCCCGGCTGAAGCTGGCCACCCAGCAGCTGCGCGACCACCTCGCCGAGCAGGATGTCGCCGAGTCCATCGCCAAGGACGTCCAGGAGGGCGTCGACAAGCAGCAGCGCGAGTTCCTGCTCCGCCGCCAGCTGGAGGCCGTCCGCAAGGAACTGCGCGAGCTGAACGGCGAGCAGGAGGGCGAGGGGTCCGACGACTACCGCGCCCGCGTGGAGGCCGCCGACCTGCCCGAGAAGGTCCGCGAGGCCGCCCTCAAGGAGGTCGACAAGCTGGAGCGCGCCTCCGACCAGTCGCCCGAGGGCTCCTGGATCCGCACCTGGCTCGACACGGTCCTGGAGATGCCGTGGAACGAGCACACCGAGGACGCCTACGACATCCGGGGCGCCCGGGAGGTCCTCGACGCCGAGCACGCCGGCCTGCAGGACGTGAAGGAACGCATCACCGAGTACCTGGCGGTCCGCAAGCGGCGCGCCGAGCGCGGACTCGGCGTGGTCGGGGGCCGTCGCGGCGGCGCCGTGCTGGCCCTGGTGGGCCCGCCCGGCGTCGGCAAGACCAGCCTCGGCGAGTCCGTCGCCCACGCGATGGGCCGCCGGTTCGTCCGGGTCGCCCTCGGCGGTGTCCGCGACGAGGCGGAGATCCGCGGCCACCGGCGCACCTACGTCGGCGCCCTGCCCGGCCGCATCGTGCGGGCCATCAAGGAGGCCGGGTCGATGAACCCGGTGGTGCTGCTCGACGAGATCGACAAGGTGGGCTCCGACTTCCGGGGCGACCCCTCGGCCGCTCTGCTGGAGGTCCTCGACCCGGCGCAGAACCACACCTTCCGGGACCACTACCTGGAGGTCGAGCTGGACCTGTCCGACGTCGTCTTCCTCGCCACCGCCAACGTCCTGGAGGCCATTCCGGAGGCCCTGGCGGACCGCATGGAGATCGTCCGGCTGGACGGCTACACCGAGGACGAGAAGATCGTCATCGCCCGCGACCACCTGCTCCCGCGACAGCTGGAGCGCGCCGGACTGGCGCCCGACGAGGTGACGCTGGAGGAGGACGCGCTGCGCAGGCTGGCCGGCGAGTACACCCGCGAGGCGGGCGTGCGGAACCTGGAGCGGTCCGTCGCCCGGCTGCTGCGCAAGGTGGCCGCCCAGCACGAACTGGGCGAGCGCGAGCTGCCCTTCACCGTCACCGCCGACGACCTGCGCGGTCTGATCGGACGCCCGCACCACGTGCCCGAGTCGGCCCAGGACCCGGCCGAGCGCCGCACCTCCGTGCCGGGCGTGGCGACCGGACTCGCGGTCACCGGGGCGGGCGGCGACGTGCTCTACGTCGAGGCGTCCCTGGCCGACCCGGAGACGGGCGCCGCCGGGCTGACCCTGACCGGCCAGCTGGGCGACGTGATGAAGGAGTCCGCCCAGATCGCCCTCAGCTTCCTGCGCAGCCACGGCGCCGAGCTGGAGCTGCCGGTGGGCGACCTGAAGGACCGGGGCGCGCACATCCACTTCCCGGCGGGCGCGGTGCCCAAGGACGGTCCGAGCGCCGGCATCACCATGACCACCGCGCTGGCCTCGCTGCTGTCCGGACGGCTGGTCCGCACCGACGTGGCGATGACCGGGGAGGTCTCGCTGACCGGGCGGGTGCTGCCGATCGGCGGGGTGAAGCAGAAGCTGCTCGCCGCGCACCGGGCGGGGATCACCACGGTGATCATCCCCAAGCGCAACGAGCCCGACCTGGACGACGTGCCCGAGGAGGTGCTGGACAAGCTGGACGTCCACGCCGTCACCGACGTCCGCCAGGTCCTCGAACTGGCGCTGGCCCCGGCCACCGAGGGCGCCGCGCCGGAGGTTCCGGTCGCCGTGTGACGGCGGTGGCCGGATACGGGAGGCCCGGGTTTTCGTGAGGGAGGCCCGGGCCTCTCCGTGAGCCCGGGCCACTCCGCGTGCCCGGGCTTCTCGGCGTGCCCGGACCTCCGGGCGGGGCGGCTCAGCCCAGGGCGAGGGCGCGGACCCGGTCGACGGTGCCGTTGAAGCGGTTGTGGTCGCCGACGGTCGGGCCGGTCGAGGTGTACTGCCACATCGTGTAGGCGCCCCAGCCCGCGGGCAGTTCACCGACCGTGGACGCGTACCGGGCGATCCACAGCGGGGTCGTCGAGGCGAAGCCGGCGTAGTTGCCGGTGCACTGCTTCCACCAACTCGTCGCCGTGTAGATCACGGCATGGCGGCCGGTGCGCGCCCGGTAGCGGTCCAGGAAGTCGCGGATCCAGCTCACCATCCCGCTGGGCGACTTGCCGTAGCAGGCGTCGCCGTAGGGGTTCCACTCGATGTCGAGCGCGCCCGGCAGGGTCCGGCCGTCCGGGCTCCAGCCGCCGCCGCGGTCCACGAAGTAGTCCGCCTGGGCGGCCCCGCTCGCCGTGTCGGGGGTCGCGAAGTGGTAGGTGCCGCGGATCATGCCCACGTCGTAGGAGCCGTTGTACTGCTGCGCGAAGTAGGGGTTGCGGTAGTACGTCCCCTCGGTGGCCTTCACGAAGGCCCACTTCACGCCGCTGTCCCACAGTGTCTGCCAGGCGACGTCGCCCTGGTGGCTGGAGACGTCGACGCCCTCCGTCTGGGTGGCGCGGTCGGCGGGCGGGGTGCCCGAGCGGCCGTCGTGGGCGACGACGCCCATGCCCATGTGGGCGGAGCCGCGCGGGGGAGCGACGGGGCCGGGCTCGTCGGCCAGGGCGGTGTGGGGGACGGAGAGGAGGGCGAGCAGGGTCGCCGCCGCGACGGTCGTGCGGGATATGCGGGAGGCGCCGGACGGGCCGGCGGCGCGCGACGCGCGGGTTCTGCGGAGGGGCATGGACGTGTCTCCGTGGGTCGTGGGCCGGTGGGGGTCGGCCGGGCCCCGGACTGCGACCCGCCTCGCTGGCGCGGACATGCCACTCGGGCGCCCGAGGGAGAAGCCGCGCACGCCGCAGCGCGGAGCGGGGGAGAAGTCCGGAAGCTGCCGTTGGTCTACGCCTGCGAAATACTGGCCAAGCCGCGACCACGTCGCCACTTGGCGCGACACTCACCACCCGCACCACCGAGGCAGGGGCCGACGTGCACGACAACGGAAACGGCGGCGGCGACCGGGCCGCCGCCCCGGCAGCCGGGGACCGGCTGGAACAGCCCGCATTCCTCGCCCTGGAACGGGAGTTGACGGTGCTGCTGCGGCGCGCCCGGGCCAACCAGGGGGAGCTGGCCCGGGAGGTCCACCCGGACCTGGAACCCTCCGCCTACGGGCTGCTCGTCCGACTGGATGAATGCGGCCGGCAGCGGGCCACCGCACTCGCTGCCTACATCGGCGTCGGCAAGGCCACGATGTCCCGTCAGGTCCACGCGCTCGAGGACCTCGGCCTCGTCACCCGCGAACCCGACCCCGCCGACGGCCGGGCCTGGCTGGTCGCCCTCACCGGGGAGGGCCGCGAACGGGTGACCCGGGTCCGCGAGGCCCGCCGCGCCCGGTACGCCGGACGCCTGGCCCACTGGGACTCCACCGAGGTCACGGAACTCGCCCGCCTGCTGAACCGGCTCAACCAGGAGATGGAGAAGTAGCCGCCACGGCTTCCGCGGGCCGCCTCCCGGGCTGCCCTCCGGGCGGTGTCCGGACGGGTGTCCGGGCGGTGTCCGGGCGGCCCGCCGGGGTGGTCCCGCACGCCGCCCGCGACGACACCCGAGCGCGTCCCGGGCGGGGCGCCAGGCGACCGCGTCCGGGGCGGGGCGACAGGTGACCGCGTCCCGGACAGGGCGACACCTGAGCGCGTCCCGGACAGTCGGAGCCGCCCTGCTCACAGTTCCACGAACACCACCGTCGCGTCGTCGTGCGTCTTGCTCCGCCCCAGCAGCACCCGCTCCGTGTCGGCCCGCTCCAGCTCCCGCACCCGGTCCACCAGTGCCCGCGCCCCCTCCTTGCGCACCAGGGCCAGGCAGTCCGCCCAGTCGCCCTCGCCGAACCGCTCCACCCAGCGGGTGGCCCCGTCCGTCAGCGCGGCCAGCGCCCGCACCTCCGCGCGCGGCAGCGATCCGGTCACCGCGCGGGCGGACACCGACGGGTCCGCGGCCGCCGTGAAGAAGCCGCCCTCCCGGTTGCGCACCGTGGCGTCCACCAGGGCGTCCGTTGCCAGGGCCGAACGGGGGAGCAGGGCGAGCCGGTCGTCCAGCAGGGCCGTCACCGCACCCCCGGGCGCCTCCACCAGCAACGCCGAGTCCGACAGCACCAGGTACTCGACCTCACCGGGGGACCAGCGGGCCAGCACCACGGTGGCCTGCGGGGTGCGAGGGTGAGAAAGGTCACAGGTGTCCGCGTGGGCGGCGGCGGTACGGGAGATCGCCCGGGCCAGCAGATCGGCCAGCGGCACACCGGGCAGCGAAACGGTCAGTTCGGACAGGGCCCCGCCCAGGTGCGTGGTGAACCAGGGGACGGAATGGAGACAGCCGGTGCCGTCCGGCGGCGGCGTCACCCCGTCCAGCACCACGAGGGTGCCGCCCTCCCCCGACGCGGGGAGGGCCACACTCGCGAAGTCCTCGTTGGGGCGGCCCGCGTCCCCGGGTTCCGAAACGAGCTCAGTACGCATCCGGCCAGTCTGCACGACCCCTTCACGACGACCGCGAAAGGCCGCCCCTCCTGCCCCGGATCCCCGCGGCGACGCAGGTCAGGTGCCGGGTTTGGGGCGTAATGCAGACCTCCCCGAACGCGTGGCGGCGAATATTGCCACCGCCCGCCCCGCACGTCCAACCGGCGTGCCGTTCAAGGCCCCTGCGCCGCGCCGCGGAACTTGCCCACCAACTCCCGTCCGATGTTCACTCCTTCGAGTGGCGGGTCAGGTGATGCGCTTTCCCTGTCCTCCCCCGCTGGGAGGGTCGGGCGTTGGCGGTCCTGCCGCCCGGGTGGCGTGGACGGCTCGGTGAGGCGCGGACCCGCCCGTTGACGGAGCGTCACCCGACCCACGGGTACACGAGTCAGGAATGCGAGCACCGGTGCAGAAGACGCGGCCTCGTCGCCCAGGCAAGCAGCCGACCCCGACGGGGGACGCCGAACGGACGCCCACCGTCGGCAAGGGCCGCCCCACCCACGTACGCAACCGGCTCATCGTGGCCGTCGCCGTCGTGGCCGCCGCGATCGCCGGAGCCGGCGCGCCCTCCGTGCTCGCCGCCTCGGCCGAACTCAGCGACGCCCAGGACCTGGTGACCCTCGCCGAGCAGACCCGGGACGCGCTCAGCCTCGCCCACTCCCTGGCCGACGAGCGCGACGAGGTCACCTCCTACATCGCGGCCGGCCGCCCCCGGTCCAAGGCGCCCTCCGAGCAGCACAGCGCCCGCGTCGACCGCCTCGTCGAGGAGGTGCGCGCCGACTCCGACACCTCCGACGCGCTGCGCGACGGCCTCGACGCCGTCGCCGCCGTCCGCAGAGCGGCGCTCACCGGCAAGAGCAGTGCTCTCGAAGCGCACGGCGCGTACTCCGTCGCGATCACCGAACTGCACCGGCTCGCCGAGCGGCTGGCCGACCGGACCCCGCCGCGCGCGGGCTCCGGCGCGCACTCCCTCGCCGACCTCGACACCGCCGTCCAGCAGGCCGCCGCCGCCCGGGGACTGCTGCTCGCCGCCTTCAGCGTGCCGAGCACCACCCAGACCGTCGTCGACCCCCTCACCGGCGCGGCGACCACCACCGCCGTCTCCTCGGAGGCCGACACCAAGCGGCGCGACGCACTGACCGCCGCCGCCATGGAAGCCCGGGTGCGCTCCGACGCCGCCCTCGCCGCCTTCCGCGACACCGCCCCCAAGGCCGCCCGCTCCTCCTACGACGCCACCGTCACCGGCCACGAGGTCAACTCCGCCGAGAAGTACCTCGCCAGGCTCACCGACGCGCCCGCCCTCTCCGACGGCGACCTCTCCACCGACGCCAAGAAGCTCCAGGCCGCGCTCACCGCCCGCGTCGAGACCATGCGCGGCGTGGAGTCCTCCCTCTACGACAAGCGCAGCAAGGAACTCGCCCAGCTCCGGGACGACGACGTCACCGCCCTGGAGATCCGGGTCGCCGTCCTCGGCGCGCTGATGCTGGTCGCCGTCGCCGTCGCCACCGCGATGGCACGCACCCTCACCCGTCCCCTGTCCGTGCTGCGGCGCGGCAGCGCACGGCTCGCGGAGGCCGAGAACCCGGTCGGCGAGGACCCGATCACCTTCACCGGCCGCAACGACGAGTTCGCCCAGGTGGTCCGCTCCGTCAACGCCCTGCACGCGCACGCCGCCGGGCTCGCCGAGCGCGTGGCCACCCTGGAGGCCGACCGCAAGCACCTCGTCGGCCAGCGCCAGAAGATGGCCGACGCCCGCGAGGAACTGCGCGCCGAACTCGCCGAGTCGGCCGCCCACCTGGAGCGCCTGCGCACCAGCATCGGCGGCACCTTCGTCAGCCTCGCGCTGCGCACCCTCGGGCTGGTGGAACGGCAACTGGGCGTCATCGAGTCGCTGGAGGAGCGCGAGGACGACCCGGACCGGCTCGCCACCCTGTTCAAGCTGGACCACTTCGCCACGGTGATGCGCCGGCACAGCGAGAACCTGCTCGTCCTCGCCGGCACCGAGCACGTCCAGCGCACCGCCGGGCCGGTGCCCCTGGTCGACGTGGTGCGCGCCGCCGTCAGCGAGATCGAGCGGTACGAACGCGTCCGCATCGCCGCGCTGCCGCCGCACGCGCACGTCGCCGGGTTCGCCGCCGACGACCTGTCCCACCTGCTGGCCGAGCTGATGGAGAACGCCACCTCCTTCTCGCCGCCCGACCTGCCCGTCGAGATCTCCGGCTGGCTGATGGAGAACGGCGAGGTCATGCTCTCCGTGCAGGACGAGGGCATCGGCATGGCCGCCGACCGGCTGGAGCGGCTCAACGAGCGCCTGACCGCGTTCGATCCGGAGGCCCCCTACGAGCACGAGGGCGAGGACGGCCTCGGCCTCGGCCTGTACGTCGTCGCCCGGCTGGCCCAGCGGCACGGGCTGCGGGTGAAGCTGCGGGAGCAGAAGCAGGGCGGGATCGCCGCGGTCGTCGTCGTCCCCCAGTCGCTGCTCGCCGCGCCCACCCCGTCCGCCGTCCCCGCCACCGGTCCCGTACCGGGCGGCGCGGCGTCCTACTCGCTCCCGGGCGCCGACGCGGAGGCCAACTCCAACGTCCTGCACGGCCGCACCGAGAGCGACGACCCGCTGGTCGACCTCGCGGAGCGGTCCCTGCGCCGGGAGGAAGCCGCGGCCCCGGCCGAGGAGCCGGAGCAGCCGGGACGGCCGGACCCGGAGGGCCGGGAGGACCGGGCCGACAGAGCCGAGGAGCCTTCGGCGGACGACGCGGCGGACGACCTCACCGATGACGTGGCGCGGGACGACGGCCGCCCCGGCCCGGACGCCTCCGAGCGCGTGGACCACGCGACGGCCGAGGCCGGGACCGACCCGGCCGGCTCAGCGGGGCAGGAGCCCGGCGAGCAGCGGGCCGCGGGCCACGACGCGGACGCCCCCGGCGAGCCCCGTGCCGCGAACGCACTGGCGGACACCCCCGCCCCTGCCTCCGCCGCCGCTGCCTCCGACGCCCTCCCCGGCGCGGACACCGAGGAGCCGGACGCCCCCGGCGCCGCCTCCCCGGCCGCCGACACGGCGAAGGCCGACACGGCGAACGCCGGCGCGCCCGCCGACCCGACGAGCACCGGCACCCCCGCCGACGCGGACGTCGACGTACCCGCCCCGGGCGCCCCCGCCGACGCCGACGCGCCCGCCGAAGAGGCCGGACGGGACGGCCACGCCCGCCCCGTACCGCCGCAGCGGCCCGCCGAGACCACGATGGAGCTGCTGATCCCGGCCCCGTCGCAGCCGGGCGACGACCGCGCCGCCGGACCGGAGGACCACCGGGGCCGCACGCCGGACGCGCCCGGCGACGCTCCCGCCGCCACCCCGGCCGTCCCCGCCCAGCAGACCGGCGCGGGCGCCGACGCAGCGACCCGCCCCGACGCCGGGGAGGACACCGAGCACGCCCGGGTCCCCGACGGCCCGGCAGCGGCCGAGGAGCCCGGGTCCGAGGCCCCCGAACCGGTCACGGCCAAGGGCCTGCCCAAGCGCACACCCAGGATCACCGCACCCGCCGAGACCCCACGGCCGCGCACCGGCGCCGTGGACGCGGAGGCCCTGCGCCGCCGCCTCGGCGGCTTCCGCCGGGGGGCGGAGGCCGGCTACCGGGACGTCGAGGCGGAGATCAGCGAGCAGACGGGGCCCCACCGGGCACCGTCCGCCGCCACCGCACCGCGGGCGGCACGCGCCCGGGACGCCGAGGACACCACCGGCGGCGCGGCGGCGACCGAAGAAGCCACGGGGGGCACCGTCGAGGAGGCAAGCAGTTGACCGCGCCCAGTACCTTCGGACTGAGCAGTGAGGCCCGCAACCTGCACTGGCTGCTGACCAACCTCGTCGAGGAGGTGCCCGGCATCCTCTCCGTCGCGGTGGTCTCCTCCGACGGACTGCTGCTGCTCTCCTCTGACGCCGAACGCGTCACCGCCGCCCGCGCCGCGCGGGCCGAGAAGCGCACCGGCCCCCGCGGCTCCGCCGCCGACCTCGCGACCATCGTCTCCGGCATCGGCAGCCTCACCGTCGGCGCCGCCAAGCTGATGGACTCCGGGCCGGTCAAGCACACCATGGTCGCGATGGACGAGGGCAGCCTCTTCATCATGTCGATCAGCGACGGCTCGCTGCTCGGCGTGCACGGCTCCGCGGACTGCGACATGAGCGTGGTCGCCTACCACATGGCCCTGTTCGTGGGGCGGGCCGGCCACGTCCTGACCCCCGAACTGCGGCACGAACTGCGCCAGTCCCTGGAGACCGAGTCCACCGGGAGCACCCGATGAGCAGTACGTCCAGGAAACAGCTACCGGTCCGCGGCGGCGACCGCAAACCCGCCCGCGTCCGCCCCTACTCGCTGACCGGCGGCCGGACCCGCTTCGGCCACGTCCTGCTGGTGGAGACCTTCGTGGCGAGCACGGCCGCCCTGGAGGCCCCGGAGGAGCGCAGGGAACTGACGAGCGGCGGGCTCTCGGCGGTCATGCCGGAGAGCAGGGCCATCGTCGAACTCTGCCGCCGGATGCGGACGGTGGCCGAGATCGCCGCGCTGCTGAGGATGCCGCTCGGCGTGGTCCGCGTCCTGCTCAGCGACCTGGCGGACCAGGGAAAGATCCGTGTCCACGGAACCGGGACCGGCCACGGCACGGGCCGCCCCGACCGCGCGTTGCTGGAAAGGGTGCTGAGTGGACTCCGCCGTCTCTGACGCCGCTCCCGGTGTCTCCCCGCTCGTCGAAGGCGACGAGCCCCTGCTGCCCTGGCAGACGGACCGCACCCGGGCGCCGATCGCCACGAAGATAGTCGTGGCCGGCGGCTTCGGCGTCGGCAAGACCACCCTCGTCACCGCGGTCTCGGAGATCACTCCGCTGCAGACCGAGGCGCTGATGACCGAGGCGAGCGAGGGCACCGACGACCTCACCGCCACGCCGGAGAAGCTCACCACCACGGTGGCCATGGACTTCGGCCGTATCACGCTCGACGACGACCTGGTGCTCTACCTCTTCGGCACCCCCGGCCAGCAGCGCTTCTGGTTCATGTGGGACGACCTGGTGCGCGGCGCGATCGGCGCGGTCGTCCTCGCCGACACCCGGCGGCTGAAGGACTGCTGGCCGGCACTCGACTACTTCGAGAGCTGCGGGCTGCCGTACGTCGTCGCGGTCAACCACTTCGACGGCAGTGAGCGCTTCGAACCGGAGGACGTGCGCGAGGCGTTGACGATCCCCGCGCACATACCCGTCATGATCATGGACGCGCGCAGCCGGATCTCGGCCATCGAGACCCTGTTGTCCCTCGTGGGCCACGCGCTCGACGAAACCCCCGAGTAGGAGTCACCCCCGTATGCGGAAGATACTCGTCGTCGGAGCCGGCCAGTCCGGTCTCCAGCTCGCCCTCGGCCTCCAGTCGCACGGGTACGACGTCACCCTGATGTCGAACCGGACCGCGGACGAGATACGCACCGGCCGGGTGATGTCGACGCAGTGCATGTTCCACACCGCGCTCCAGCACGAGCGCGACCTCCAGCTGAACTTCTGGGAGTCCCAGGCGCCGAAGATCCGCGGACTGGGTGTCTCGGTCGCCGCCCCCGGCTCCCACGACCCGGGCCCCACCCAGCGCGCCATCAACTGGCTCGGCATGCTCGACGGTTACGCGCAGTCCGTGGACCAGCGGGTGAAGATGGCCGGCTGGATGGAGACCTTCGCGCAGCGCGGCGGCCAGCTCGTCATCCACGGCGTGGCCGTCGGCGACCTCGACTACTTCTCCCGCGCCTACGACCTCGTCCTGGTCTCGGCCGGCAAGGGCGAGCTGGTGCAGATGTTCGGCCGCGACGCCGGACGCTCCCCGTACAGCGAGCCGCAGCGCGCCCTCGCGGTGGCCTACGTGCACGGACTCGCGCCCCGCCCGGAGCACGCGGACACCGAGGCCGTCCGCTGCAACGTGGTCCCCGGCGTCGGCGAGATGTTCATCATGCCCACCCTCACCACCACGGGCCGCGCCGACATCCTGTTCTGGGAGGGCATCCCCGGCGGCCCGCTGGACGCCTTCAAGGACGTCAAGGACCCGGGCGAGCACCTCGCCCTCACCCTGGACCTGATGAAGACGTTCCTCCCCTGGGAGTACGAGCGCACCCCCGGCGTCGAACTCACCGACGCGGGCGGCACCCTCGCCGGCCGCTACGCCCCCACCGTCCGCAACCCCATCGGACGCCTGCCCAGCGGCGGGGCGGTCCTCGGGGTCGCCGACGTGGTGGTCGCCAACGACCCGATCACCGGCCAGGGCTCCAACTCGGCCTCCAAGTGCGCCGCCTCCTACCTCGCCTCCATCCTCGAGCACGGCGACAAGCCGTTCGACGAGACCTGGATGCAGCAGACCTTCGACCGCTACTGGGAGACCGCCCGGCACGTCACCAAGTGGACGAACGCGATGCTGGCACCGCCGCCCGAGCACGTGCTGAACCTGTTCGGCGCGGGCGGACAGTTCCAGACGGTGGCGGACCGTTTCGTCAACTGCTTCGACGACCCGTCCGACCTGGAGAACTTCTTCTTCGACCCGGCCAAGGCGGACGCCTACCTGGCCGAGGTCGCCGGCGCCGCGGCCGGGTCCGCCGGCGCGCCCGCGTCCGCGTAACCCGCGTCGGACCCCTCCGTCGCCCCCTCGGGGAGCTCCGGCGGCTCGTAGTGCCGCAGGGGCTCCCCGTCCGGGTCGGGGCGCACCGCGCCCAGCACCGGGTTGGCGGCGATGGGGGAGACCTTCACCCGCGCCCCCGGACGCGGCGCCTGCACCACCATCCCGTCACCGAGGTACACGGCGACATGGGTGGCCTCCGGGAAGTACACCACCAGGTCCCCGGGCCGCAGCCGGTCCAGCGGGACGCGCTCCAGCCGCGCCCACTGCTCCTGGCTGGTCCGCGGCACGGGCGCCCCGGCCGCGCCCCACGCCTCGGAGGTCAGCCCCGAGCAGTCGAACGCCTCCGGGCCCTCCGCCCCCCACGCGTACGGCTTGCCGACCTGCTCGACGGCGTACCGCACGGCCCGCTCACCCGCCGCGGTCGGGGTGCGTTCGGGCCCGGCGGCCCCCAGCGCTCCGGAGGCGAGGAACTCCTCCTGCCGCTCGGCCGTCCGCGTCCGCTCCAGCTCGGCGAGGGCGGCCAGCTCCTCGGTGCCGAGCGAGGCGAGCAGCCGCTCCACCTCCCCGAGCCGCGCCCGTACCGCGTCGCGCTGCACGCGGTGCCGTTCGGCGAGGACGAGCTGGTCGTCGAGGGCCTTGCGGGCGCGGCGGGCGAGGGCGGCGGCCCGCTTCGCGTCGCCGGTCAGCCGCCCCACCGTCGCCGAGCGTTCCCGCGCCACCCGGCCGATCACGTGCGGCTGCTCCAACGCCCGCTGCGGGTCCCGCGCGAGCAGCAGCCGCAGGTACGGCGAGAGGTCGGAGCGGTTGCGGTACTGCTGCCGGGCCAGCCGCCCGGCCGCGCCCCGGCTGTCGTGGAGGGTCAGCCGGGCCCGGGCGAGGGCGCGGTCCAGCCGCGCGGTCTCGGCGCGCTGCTTCCGCAGCCGCTCCTCCGTCGCGTTGAAGGTCTCGGTGGCCTTCCCGACCTCCCGGTACAGCTGCTGAAGGTCCGTCAGCAACGCAGCCACCGACCGGCCTTCGGCGCCCGGCGCACCCGCCCCGGCCCCGGTGTCCGCCCCCGTGTCCGCCCCGGTCCCGCTCCGTTCCGGCCCGGTGCTCGCACCGCCGGGCGACGGCTCGGGCGCGGCCGTCGCGGACAGCGGAACGAGCACCGCTCCGGCGGCCAGCGCCACCGTGCACACCAGGCGCAGCACCTTTCCTGACACGTCATCACCTCCGATCCGGGGCGGCTTCTCCGCTCCGCATCGCGAGCATCAGACGGTCCCGCGCGGTCCGCGCGCCGGGTGTGCGCGGTTCGGCGCAACGGGGTCACCCGTGCGCGTCGTCCGGCTTGCCCGGCGGCGTGGCGTCCGGACGGGCGGCCGGCCGGGACCACGGCCAGCGCGGCCGGCCCGCCGACGGGTCGGGGTCGGGGTCGTACACGTACTTCCACCCCCGCGTCAGACCCGTCCGCCCGCTGTGCCCGCGGGGCGTGCGCCGGTAGACCAGGACGGTCTCCGGACCGCCGTCGGGCGCCGGGACGGGGATCCGGTACGTCTTGGGCGGGTGCCCGGTCATGCCCAGCAGCACCGGCAGCACGCGGCCGTCCATGGGGCCGCCCTCGAAGGGGGTGTCTTGGCTCTTCACCGGACCAGTGTCCGCCATCCGCCATCCGCCGGGCGGCCGGACCGCGTGCGCCACCGGCCGGGCCCGTGTCCGCCATCCGCCGGGCCCGTGTGCGTCATCCGCAGGGCCGGACCGCGTCCGCCATCCGCTGGGGCGGGTCCACGTCCGTCATCCGCCCGGCCCGCGTCGGCCGCCACCCGAGGGCGGCCGACGTCAGCCGTCGGCCGCCAGCGCCCGGACCAGTTCCTCGGTCTGCGCGTCGCGCCGCCCGGTGACCTCCAGGCCCGCCACGAACTGCTCTACCAGCCAGTCCCGCAGTTCCCCCGCCGGGATCTGCCGGTCCTCGTCCAGCCAGATCAGCGAGGCGGCCTCCACGGCCGTGATCCACATCCGGATGGTCATCCGCAGCCGGGGCCCGGCACCGGTGACCCCGAGGTGGCTCAGGATGTGCTCGGCGGCGGCCCGGCGCACGCCGTCCACGATCGCGGTGGTCCGGGACGTCTCCACCACGCTGCCGCCCTGGAGCAGCGCGCTGAACCCGGCGCCGTGCTGGTCCACGAAGGCCAGGTAGCGGTCCAGGGCACGGGACAGCCGGGGCAGCCGCGGGCCCTCGTGCGGCTCGTCGAAGCAGTGCCGCAACTCGTCGGCGGCGGACCCCAGGGCCGCCTCGTACAGCTGCTGCTTGCCGCCGGGGAAGTACCGGTAGACCAGGGGCCGCGACACCCCGGCCGCCTCCGCCACGTCGTCCAGGGAGACGTCCTCGGGCGCGCTGTCGGCGAAGAGGGACAGGGCCGCGTCGAGGAGCTGACGGCGGCGCTCCTCGACGCTGAGCCGCCGGTAGGCGGGGGTGGGGGCCTGCGAGGTCATGCCCCGCAGCGTAACCGCCCGGACCCCGGACCGGTCGGGGGCGGCCGGGACCGCGGCCCCGCACCGGCAGAACCTGATCGACCACTGGGCAGAACGACCTCCCGAACCCACGCCGACACCTCCGTCGGCCTGCGAGCCGTCGGGGCTGCCTCCGGGCCCGTCGTCCGAGCACCCGCCCCAAGCGCAGGGTGGGGGCGGGGACGCCACGACGCGCCCCCGCCACGCGACCCGTGCCGAGAAGGCGTGCCGCCCGGATGACGACCGGGTCCGCCGCTCCCCGGGCCGGCACCGCCCCAGGGCAGCCGCCATGCCTGCCCACGCCTGCCCGACCAGCCTGCGTGCCCGCAGGCCGGACACGGGGAAAGCGGAAACGGACCCTTCGGCTCCTCCACCTCACCTCGCCCCGGGACCGGACGGCTGATCACCGCCTCACCGTTCGGCACTAGGCTCTTCCCAGCAGTGACCAGGGGGTAGAACAGTGCGAATACAGCGTCACCAGGTGAGCGAAGTGGCCGTGCGAGCAGCGCGCGAGGACTTCACGAACCGCATCGGAGGTTATGTCCGGTCGATGTCGCGGGGCGGCCGGATGTCCACCTACGCGTGGCAGTCGATCGCCGACCAGTTCCTCGACTATCTGGGCGCGCTCTCCGTGGAAACGCCCCGTCTCGACACGGCGGAGGCCAAGGCCGTCCTCGAGGACGCCTGCGAGGCGGCGGCCGGCGCCGTCGCCTACGCCGCCTACCACCCGCACTGCGGCTTCCAGGTCTTCCTGCACTACGTGAACTTCGGCATGAGCTACGACCCGGATGACGACGCCCCCGAGGAGAGGGCCGCGCCCGGGGAATGGATCGACGCGCTCTGTCTGGCCGTCCTCGGGGACAGGGCCAAGTGGCACGGTGAGGCCTTCCACTTCGCCCGGCAGGAGTTCGCCGAGCGGACGAAGGGCACGCCCGTCGGCGAACTCGCCACAGGTCTGATGGCCGTGGTCCTGGACGACACCGGCGACGACGAGGACCACCCGCCGAGCGCGCAGGCCAGGCTCACCGCCGTCGACGCCGCCCTCGACCGGATCCGGATCCGGTCCGAGGAGACCGGAAAGCCGCTGCTGGACCGCCCGGAGAGCGTGGCACTGCGGGCGCTGCGCGCGCTGGCCGCCGAGGACCGAAAGCCCTTCGACGCCGCGTTGACCGACGTCCTCGCCGGGCACGCCGCTCAGCACGGCCCCGCGTCCTCCCCGAGCAGCCTGCTGCCCCTCGTTCCCCTCGCGCTCGCCGCGCTCGCTCACCGGACCCTGGGCTGGGCGCCCGCCGTCCACACCGACTACCTCCCGCACGCCCTGGTCACCGGCTTCGAGACCCCGGGCCCACGGGTCGCCGGGTTCGGCCGGGACCGGCGGCCCGCCGCGGTCGCCGAGCTCGCCGCGGGTCCGCTGACGGTGGAGCGGCCGGCTCTCGACCGGACGGTCAGCCCGCGGTTGGAGGCCAAGTACGAGGAACGCCTCCGGGAGGCGTTCACCCCCACCGCCGGGGAACCCCTCGCCGTCCGGCGGCTCGCCCGTGCCGTGAACGATCAGGAGCGCCTCTTCAAGTGGTACGCGAGGAGCCCGGAAGAGGCCGCACAGGCCCAGCTCACGGCCCTCCGGCTGGCCTCCGGAACGGGGGCGGCCCTCTTCCGGATCGCGCTGGCGGAGCCGGGCACCGAGGTCGAGGTGTCGGTCGACGGCCACCGACTGCGCTGTACGGCTGAGCGGGGCGAGCACGCCGACGCCGGCACATGGCAGAAGGCCACCGCCCTCGCGCTCATCACGGGCGCGCGCGAGGATCTCGCCCCGCTGGTCCTCACCGGCCCCGCCTTCGCCCGCCCGGACCGCTCCCCGTTCCGTGCGTACCGCGAGGCCCTCCACGCCTATCTGGCGGTCACCGATCCCGAACCGGCCGCGCAACGGGCCGTGCAGCAGGCCGAGAGGGCCGATGGCCGGGGCTTCGTCATGCCGCCGGCCGTGCTGCTGTCGCAACTCGTGGACGGCGACGAGGAGAGCTTCAACCTGGCCCTGGCCGACGCGCTCGAGGCCCACCGCGCGTACTACCAGGTCGCCGACCGCGCCGACGCCCCGGACGCCTCGGTGGACCTCGACATCCTCGCCCTGGCCTGCCACGCCCGCCGCCGAGGATGGACCATCCGCGTCGAGAGCCCTTACCTCCCGCAGGGCATCCTGCAGACCGCCCAGCCCTTCTAGGGCCTAGGCCAGCAGCCCCGACGACTTCCACAGGCGCCGGCCCACCCCGCGCAGCACGCCGATGTCGTCCAGGAAGTCCGTGAGCCGCTTGGACCCCTGCTGCATCACGTCCCGCCGGTGCCCGCTCGCCTTGACCTGGGCGAGGGCCTCGCGCTTGTCGAGGCCGACGTTGGTGTAGACGCCCGGGTTCACGAAGGCGACCGAGAAGACCCGGGCGAACTCGCCGGAGGTGATGCGGGTGAACTCCTGGGACCACTTCGGCGCGGTCACCATCTGCCGCCGCAGCTCCTCACGCGCGTACCGCACGTGACGGGCCTCCTCGACGACGTGGATGCGCGTGACGCCCCGGATCAACGGCTGCACGCGCTCGTCGGGGAAGGTGAGCCGCTGCATCCAGTCCAGGACCTCCTCGCCGAGCAGGGTGGCCGTGAAGGAACCCGGGGTGGTGGAGATGGTCTTGAACAGCCGGCCGAGCTGCTGGTGGACGCGGCTGACGGGGTACCAGGGGGTGCCGCCGTGGGTGATCAGCCGGGCGAACATCTTGGAGTGCCGGCACTCGTCCTCGATCTCGGTGAGCGCGTACCGCACGTGGGCGCTCGTCGCGGCCTTGTCGTAGATGTGCCGCACCAGCAGCTGCATGAGGATGATCTCGAACCAGATGCCGAGCGAGGCGAGGGCCGCGGCCTCGTGCTGGGACAGCAGGATGCGCTGCTCCTCGCTCATCCGCTTCCACATCGGGGTGTCGTACAGGGACACCAGCTCGGGAGGCCAGAACCACTTGCCCTCCTCGAAGGGTGCCTCCCAGTCCAGCTCCTTGTCCGGGTCGAAGGAGTGCTTGGCGGAAGAGTCGAGCAGCCGCTGGGCGACCTGCTCGCGGTCCTTGAGCAGGCCGAGCGCGTCGCGCAGGCCGTCCAGCGCGTCGGCTTCCGTCAGGGTCGTCATGGCGGTTCCACCTCGTGGGCGTCTCGGGTTACCGGTGGTTCACCCCACTTATGAGACTGCCTGTCAGCAAGACCGTCAATCCCTTCGGCGCGACTTGTTGACGAACGGTCTAGCGGGCGGAGTGCGTCAACGGCTCGCCCGTGCCCCTGCTCCCCCTCGTCGGGCACCCGGAACGCAGACGCGCCCCGGGTGGGCCGGCCGTGCCGTTTCCCGTGAACACCGATCTCACCGCCGTCCACCGCCGTCCGTGGGCCTGTCGGGGTCCCGGGGTGTGTTCCGCCCTAGACCGCCGAGCAGCCCAGCCCCTCCGGCACCTCGCCCGTCACCGGTTCCGACGCGCCCGCCGGGAAGGCCGTCCGCAGGGTGAAGGCGTACGGCGTGGGGCCGTGGGCGCGCAGGTGGAGGACGCGGGCCTCGGCCTCCGCCACCGTCGGGCGGTGTCCCGCCGGGACCCACCACAGGGCGACCATCGCCTCCTCGACGCGCTCGAACCACTCGCGGCGCCGGGCGAGCATCTCGCGGTGGCGGCCCCGGTACATGAACGCGGTGAGCGCGTCCGTGTCCCGCCACACCGACAGGTTGACGATCAGCCACCGGTCCCCGAAGACCGGCACGTCCGTCGCGTTCCCCGCGTCCCCGACCAGGCGCCACACGAAGCCGTCGGCGGCCTCCGCGTCGGCGTTCACCGGGTCGAGCGCGTCGACGAAGTCCTTGAGGCGCGGGGAGTCCAACGGGGCCAGCAGACGGGCGATGTTGACCTGGGCGAGTTCGTACGCGGCGGTTTCGGTCATGCGTGGGACGGTAGGTCGGCCCAGCGTCCGTCCGGTACCCCCGTCTCGCCCACCGGTCACGGCAAGTGCGCTATCGAGACGGCGAGTTGAGGACCGCCTCCATCACCGCCCGGGCGACGGGCGCCGCCGTCCCGCCGCCGCTGATCTCCCGCCGGTTCGCCGCCGCGTCCTCCACCACCACCGCCACGGCCACCCGCGCCTGCGCGTCCCGCTCGCCCTGCGCCCAGGCGACGAACCAGGCGTACGGAGTGCCGGAGTTGCCCAGTCCGTGCTGGGCGGTGCCGGTCTTGCCGCCCACCACCGCGCCGGGGATCGCGGCGTTGGTGCCGGTGCCCTTCTCGACCACCTCGCGCATCAGCTCCTGCATCCGCCGTGCCGTGGCCGGGTGCATCGCCCGCCGCGCCGGCCGCGACCCGGTCGTCGCCACCGTGCTGCCGCCCGCCCGCGTGGACCGCTCCACCAGGTACGGCTCCCGCACCTGCCCGTTGTTCGCGACGGCCGCCGCCACCATCGCCATCTGCAACGGGGTGGCCCGGGTGTTGTACTGGCCGATCGACGACAGGGCGAGCTGCGCCCGGTCCATCGTGGTGTCGAAGGTGCTGCGCGCCACGGAGAACGGGATCCGCAGGCCGGCGTGGTTGAACCCGAAGCCGTGCGCGGTGGCCGTCATGTCCTCCAGCCCGGTCCTCACCCCCAGCTTGGCGAACACCGTGTTGCAGGACCAGACGAACGCCTCCCGCACCGAGGCGTCCGCGCAGCCGCGGGAGGAGTTCGTCAGGGTCGTCGTCGTCCCCGGCAGCCGGTACGGCTCCGGCGAGTCCGTCGGCGCGTCGAGGTCCGTGACCACGCCCGCGTCCAGCGCCGCCGCCGCCGTCACCACCTTGAACGTGGAACCCGGCGGATACGTCTGCCGCACCGCCCGGTTCAGCATCGGCTTGTCCGGATCGGCGTTCAGCCGGGCCCAGGCCCTCCTCGCCTCGGCCCCGTTCCCCGACAACGGCTGCGGGTCGTACGACGGCACGGACACCAGCGCCAGGATCCGCCCGGTCGACGGCTCCACCGCCGCCACCGCGCCCTTGCGCGAGCGCAGCCCCTCGAACGCGGCCCGCTGCGCCGCCGGGTGGATCGTCGTCTCGACGTGACCGCCCGGGCTGCGGGACCGCGTGAAGTCGTTCCACAGCGGCAGCGGCGCGAGCGCCGGGTCGGTGCCGGACAGCACCCCGTCCTCGGTGTGCTCCAGCAGGGTCGTCCCGTACTCCTGGGAGGCGAAGCCGGTCACCGGCGCGTACAACGGCCCGTCGGTGTACGTCCGTTCGTACCGCAGGTGCTCCCCGGTGTCCCGCGAGCCGGTGACCGGCCGGCCGCCGACGAGGAGGTCGCCGCGCGGCTGTCCGTACCGGGCGATGGTCTCCCTGCGGTTGGCCGGATTGCCGTCGTAGGCGTCCGCCCGCAGCAGCTGCACGCGGGCCGCGTTCACCAGCAGGGCCACCAGCAGCAGCGCGCAGAACAGCGCCGCGCGCCGGATGTACGGCGTCACCCGTGCGCACCTCCCTCGTCCTGGCGGCGCGCGGAGTCGCTCAGCCGGACCAGCAGCGCCACGATCGCCCAGTTGGTCACCACCGACGAACCGCCCTGGGCGAGGAACGGCATCGCCATGCCCGTCAGCGGGATCAGCCCCGTCACCCCGCCCGCGATCACGAACACCTGGAGCGCCACGATCGAGGCGAGCCCCACGGCGAGCAGCCGGCCGAAGGGTTCGCGCAGCGCGAGCCCCGCCCGGTAGCCGCGCTCCACCAGCAGGCCGTAGAGCAGGAAGATCGCCGACAGTCCCGCCAGGCCCAGCTCCTCACCGGCCGTCGCGAGGATGAAGTCGGACTTCACCGCGAAGCCGATGAGCACCGAGTGTCCCTGGCCCAGACCGGTGCCGAGCAGCCCGCCCTCGGCGAACGCGAACAGCGACTGCGCGATCTGGTTGGCGCCCTCGCCCGCCTCGATCGACGCGAACGGGCTGCGCCAGGTCTCGATCCTGCGGTGCACGTGCGGCTCCAGCCGGCCCACCGCCAGCGCGCCCAGCGACGCCAGCAGCAGCCCGACAGCGATCCAGCCGGTGCAGCCGGTGGCGACGTACAGCAGGACCACGAACAGGCCGAAGAACAGCAGTGAGGTCCCGAGGTCCCGTTCCAGCACCAGGACGCCCACGCTCACCAGCCAGACGGCGACGATCGGGCCCAGCACCCGTCCCGTGGGCAGCCGCAGCCCGCCCACCCGGCGTCCGGCGTAGGTGAGGGCGGCACGGTTCGCGGCGAGGTACGCGGCGAAGAACACCGCCAGCAGCACCTTGGCGAACTCGCCGGGCTGGATGGAGAAACCGGCCACCCGGATCCAGATGCGGGCGCCGTTCACCGCCGGGAACAGGATCGGCACCGTCAGCAGCACCAGCGCGGCGGTGACGCACAGGTAGGTGTAGCGCTGCAGCACCCGGTGGTCGCGCAGCACCAGCACGACCCCGATGAACAGGGCCACCCCGAGCGTCGACCAGACCAGCTGGGTCGGGGCCGCCCGGTCGCCCGGCGTCTCCAGGTCGAGCCGGTAGATCAGCACCAGGCCGAGCCCGTTGAGCAGGACGCCGATCGGCAGCAGCAGCGGATCGGCGAGCGGCGCCCGGAACCGCACCGCCAGATGGGCGACCAGCGCCAGCACGCCGAGCCCGGCGCCGTAACCGGCGGCGCCGGGCGGGACGGAGCCGTGCCGGGCGAGGCCGACCGCGCAGTACCCGTACACCGACAGCAGGACCGCCAGGACGAGCAGGGCGAGTTCGATCCCGCGACGCCCGGACGGGCGGACGGCGGGCGGGGACGGGCCGGCCGTCGCCGGGGTGGTTCCGGCCTTGCTCATGCCCGGAACCTACCCATGGGGGGTGTGTGCGTCCGGCTCATCAGCACCAGCGTGGCGCGGGCCCGATGTTGTCGATGTAGCGTGCGGCTCCCCAGGCCCAGGTGCCGTCCGTGAGGAGGTACCAGAGCGGGTTGCCGTTCACGTTGTCGCCGGGGACCTTGCAGAAGATCGAGACGACCTCACCGCGGTGCGCGTACCGGATGACCTGGGAGCCACGGGTCGGCGCGCTGCGCAGGGCCAGCCGGTCCGCCGTCACGACACCCCGGTACTCGCCCTGGTCGCCGTGGTGGCCGCCGCTCATCTGGCCCCAGTCGGCCTGGCCGCCGGTGCCGTTGCCGCCCTGCTGGTGGCCCTGCCCGCTGGTTCCGGTGCCGTTCTGCTGGCCCCAGGCGCTGTTCCCGCCCTGCTGGTGGGTGCCGCCGCTCTGCTGGCCGGAGCCGCCGTCGCCGGTGCCGCCGGTGCCGTTCTGCTGGCTCCACGGCGTCTCGTCGGCGGGGGCGGTGCCGGTGCTCGCGACGGCCGGCGTGACGGCGGTCGCCAGTGCGAGCGCACCGGCCGCGAGCGCTATGGGCAGCCGGCGGATCGAGGGGGAGCGCAGGGACATGGCGATACCTCCATACGAGGTCGAAAGCAGGGAAAGCTGACTTGTCGCCACAGTAGGAGCCACCCACGGGGCCCCGCCCGCCCTGCTGCGCCATCGGAGAAGCCGTCAGGTCACTCCACCGGCGGTCGCGGACGCCTCCTGAGGCAGGGTCAGCCTGGCCACGGCACCGCCCTCCGGAGCGTTCGACAGCTCCAGCCGGGCACCGAGCACCTCGGCCTGCCCCAGCGCGATGGTCAGGCCCAGCCCGTGCCCCTTCGACCCGCTCTCCGTACGGAACCGCTGCGGCCCGTGCGCGACCAGGTAGTCAGGGAAGCCGTCGCCGTGGTCGCGCACCGTCACCACCGGCCCGTCGACGGTCAGCGTCACCGGCGCCCGCCCGTGCCGGTGCGCGTTGGCGACCAGATTGCCCAGCACCCGTTCCAGCCGCCGCCGGTCCGTCTCCACGGCGGTGTCCCGCACCACGGCGACCTCCGTGTCCGTCCCCGACCCCCGCACCACCCGCCGGGCCAGCTCCCCGAGCCACTCGGTGTCCAGCTCCAGCCGCTCCCGCCCGGCGTCCAGCCGGGAGATCTCCAGCAGGTCCTCGGTGAGCGTGCGCAACGCCGCCACCCTGTCCCGCACCAGCTCCGTCGGCCGGCCCGGCGGCAGCAGCTCGGCCGCCGCGTGCAGGCCGGTCAGCGGGGTGCGCAGCTCGTGCGCCACGTCCGCCGTGAACCGCTGCTCGGCGAGCAGCTTGCCCTGCAGCGACGCCGCCATGGTGTCCAGCGCGGCGGCCACCGCCGCCACCTCGTCCTGCGGCCGGGTGCGGTCCCTGGCCCGCGGATCCTCCACGCGTGCGTCGAGATCGCCGGCGCTGATCCGCCGCGCCACCCGCGCGGTGGTGTGCAGCCGCCGCGTCACCCGGGTCACCGCGAAGGCGCCCAGGAGCAGCGTGGTGCCGATCGCCAGGCCCGAGGACCACACGATGGCGCTGTCCAGCCCGTCGATCGTGCGCTCGCCCTGCGAGTAGTCGACCCACACCGCCAGCGCCCGTCCGCCGTCCAGCGGCCCGGCCGCCCACATCGCGGGCAGCCCGTCGTGCTCGGCGACCATGGTGCCGCGCTCCCCGGACACCGCCAGCCGGCGCAGCTCGTCCGGCAGCTGAGCCGGGTCCACCCCGGCGTCGCGGCGCGGCGACTCCCCGGCCTCGTACGCCTCGGTCGCCTCCGCCAGCCGCCGCAGCGCCAGCTCACGCGCCTGCCCGACGGTCTGGTCGGTCACCTGCACGTGCACCAGGACACCGAGCAGCGCCGCCAGCGCGCAGCACATCACGGTGATGAAGACGGCCGTCTTCAGGGCCAGGGGCCCGGCCCAGCGGGGGAGCGCGCGTCTCACCGCGCGCCCGCCGGGGACTGCGGGGAACGGGCCGACGGGACGCCCCCGGCCGCCGGGGGGTGCGAGGGCTCGGGGGACTGCCGGGGTTCCCGGGGCTCTCGGGCGTCCGGGGACTGCCGGGGCGCCGGGGACGTGGGAGACGCCGACGCCGACGCCGGGTCCGAGGGCCGGCCGGACCGCGAGGGCCTCGGGCGGGCCGACGCGCCCGTGCGCAGCATCTCGTCGTGTGTCAGCAGCATCGCCCGCTGCTCCGGGTCCCAGGTCCACTGGAGCCGGTACTCGTACCCGGCGACCTCGGAGGGGGAACGGATGATCACCGACCGCCGGGCCAGCTCGACCCCGCTCAGGGCGTCGTCGTAGGACATGATCCGCGTGAGCCGGTTCCGCCCGGCGGTGTAGACGCGCACGGCGGTCAGCTTCTCCGGGAGCAGCCGGAACCCCAGCGTCAGCTCGGCGCGGCCGTCACCGGTGAGGTCGCGGTAGTACGGCTCCAGCACCGGACAGCCGTCCTCGCCCTGCCGCCCACCGGGCTTCGCGGACCCCGGTCCGTCGGCGCAGTCACTCATCCGGCGGGCCGTCTCCCGGAAGGGCGCCGCGTCGCCCGCGTAGTCCTCCGGGTGAGCGGCGATCTCGGCGCGCACCACCGCGACCGGGTCCACCGCGCGGATGTCGCCGCCGGGCACGGTGACGCCCTCGATCACCTCGGTGTCCACTTCGCCGAGGTCGAACGCCGGGCTCGACGCGGGCGTCAGCTCCGGCCAGAGCCGGGCCGGACTGATCGCGGTGGGCGTCGCCCCCGCCCCGCGCAGCCTCCCGTCGTCCCCGCAGCCCGCGAGGGCCGCCGTCACCAGCAGGAGACAGGCGGCACGGCGGACGGCGCGCATACGGCGGCTGGCGGGCACTGCACTCCTGGGTTCGTGGGCCGGTGCGCACACACCTTATTCGCGCGGACGTCCCTATTTGGGCACCGGGTGGCCCGCGCGACGCCCGGGGGAGCCGGGGGAGGCCCGTGCGGGGGCGGGTGCGCCGCGTGCCGGGGCGGCCCGGCCCGGGAGGCACCCGCGCCCTGTGCCGGGGGCGCCCGGCACCGGGTAGGACACCGCCCCCCGCCCGGCAGGCCACCCGCGCCCGGTCAGCCGGCCGGCTCCTCCGGCGGCCGGGCCGTGGCGAGTCCCGTGCGGAGGTAGTCCACGAAGACGTCGTTGTGCAGCGCCCAGGACGAGCGCCGGTCCCGGATCAGCCGGATCGCCTCCTCCGCGGTCCTGCCCCGGCGCACCAGTGCGTGCGCGACGACCAGTCCCGAGCGGTTGTACCCGTGGAAGCAGCGGACCAGGACCCGTCGTCCCGCGTCCAGCGCCTCGCCCGCCGCCTCGGCCAGGCGGACGACGCCGGCGAGCTGCCCGCCGTCGAGCGGCCCGTCCGGGATCGGCCACACCTGGTGCTCGACCCCCGCGTCGGGGCCGTGCCCGGGGAGCCGCAGCAGCGACTGCACCAGATCGAACTCCTGCCGCACCACGGCGAACTCCAGCCGCCCGGAACCGCCCCGGAACTGGTGCCCGCCCATCCACAGGCCCGGCACGATCTCGTCCCACGGACGGCCCGGTGCCGGTACGTCGGTCTGCTTCCCGCGGGTACGCAACGGCACCTCCCGTCACCCGCCCGCGAGCGGACCGCCCGGCGGGCCAACCGGTCCCCACGGTAGCCGGGTTCTCGCCCCCGGAGCACCCCGCCCGGGTCCCACGGTGATGGGGTGATGGCGCATGGAGCACCCCGCCTGGTCCCACGGGTCGGGGGTGATGGTGCACGGAGCGGCTGCGTGTCCCGCCGATCCGGCAGCACGGCCGGCAGCGGCTGCACGTCCGCAGCCCGGACGGCGGCCACCTCGCCTCGTACGACCCGGAGGCGGGCGGGCCGGGTCGACCTGGGGGCGCCGACCAGGAGGAGGCGCGAACGGGCGTCCGGGTGTCCGGGCGCCTCCGCGTCACGCGGGGACGCCCGCCGTGCGGTGGCCTCGCCGCGCCGGAGGCTCCCCGAGGCCGGTTCAGGTAGCAGACGCCGGCGGCCGGCCGACCGCTGTGGCCCACCAGCGACGGCCTCCCACCCCGGCATCACGGCCCGGCGACGGCCTCCCGCCCCGCCGTCACGGCCGGCCAGCGGCGCCGCCCCGCCGTCACGGCCCCGGCAGCGGCGCCGCCTCGGCCGGGTCCAGCAGGGGGGCCAGCAGGTCGCCGTGGTCCTGGAGGCGGGGCGGCAGGTCCGGGGCGCGGAACGCCAGCAACTCGGGTGACCGGCACTCCTCGACCTCCTCCCAGGTCACCGGCGCCGACACCAGCGGCTCGGCCCGCGCGCGCAGCGTGTACGGGGTGGCCGTGGTCTTGCGGGCGGCGTTCTGGCTCCAGTCGACGAAGACCTTCCCCGGCCGCAGGCTCCGCGTCATCCGGTGCAGCGCCAGTCGGGGCATGGCCTCCTCCGCCTCCACGGCGAGCTGCTTCGCGTACTCCGACACCCGCTCGGACGAGGCGTCCCGGACCGCCGCGAGCAGGTGCAGGCCCTTCGAGCCCGACGTCTTCGCGTACGTCTCGATCCCGTCGGCCGCGAGCCGCTCCCGGAGCCAGAGCGCGACCTCGCAGCAGTCCACGATCGTCGCCGGAGCACCCGGGTCCAGGTCGAACACGATCCGGTCCGCCTCGGCCGGGTCACCGATGAGCCACTGGTGCGTGTGCAGCTCGGCGACCAGGTTCGCCGCCCACATCAGGCTCGGCAGATCCTGGAGCAGCACCATCCGGGCCGGGCCCTCCGACCGGGGCACTTCGGCGGTGGTGACCCACTCGGGCGTACCGGGCGGCACGTTCTTGGTGAAGAACACCTGGCCGTCGGGGCCGTCCGGGTACCGCAGGAACGACACCGGCCGGTCCCGCAGATGGGGCAGCAGTACGTCGGCGACGGTCGCGTAGTAGTGCAGGACCTCCGCCTTGGTGAAGCCCGTGGCGGGATACAGCACCTTCTCCAGATTGCTGAGCGCGAGCCGTCGCCCCTCCACCTCGGTGATGGGCGCCATACGATGAGAATCCCACGCAAACCGGGGCAAGAACCCCAGGTGTGATCGGCAACGACCGGAAGGGTGCTCACGTGAGATCCATATGGAACGGCGCGATCTCGTTCGGCCTGGTCAGCATCCCGATCAAGCTGGTGAACGCCACCGAGAGCCACGCGATCTCCTTCCGCCAGATCCACACCGAGGACGGCGGGCGGATCCGCTACCGCAAGTTCTGCGAGCTGGAGGACCGCGAGGTCAGCTCGCAGGAGATCGGCAAGGGGTACGAGGACGCGGACGGCTCGATCATCCCGATCACCGACGAGGACCTGGCCCAGCTGCCGCTCCCCACCGCCCGCACGATCGAGATCGTCGCCTTCGTCCCCGCCGACCGGATCGACCCGCTGCAGATGAGTTCCGCGTACTACCTGCAGGCGAGCGGCGCCCCGGCGGCCAAGCCGTACACCCTGCTGCGCGAGGCGCTGAAACGCAGCAACAAGGTCGCCATCGCCAAGTTCGCGCTGCGGGGGCGGGAGCGGCTGGGCATGCTCCGGGTGGTCGAGGACGCCATCGCCATGCACGGCCTGCTCTGGCCCGACGAGGTGCGTGCGCCCGAGGGCGTGGCCCCCGACAGCGACGTCACCGTCCGCGACAAGGAGCTGGACCTGGCGGACGCCCTGATGGACACCCTCGGCGAGGTGGACCTGGAGGACCTGCACGACGAGTACCGCGAGGCCGTGGAGGAGGTCATCGCCGCGAAGGTGGCCGGCGAGGCCCCGCCGGAACTGCCCCAGCCGGAAGGCGGCGGCAAGGTGCTCGACCTGATGGCGGCGCTGGAGAGCAGCGTCCGCGCCGCCCGCGAGTCCCGCGGGGAGGAGGACGCCGAGGTCAAGCAGCTCCCGCAGCGCAAGACGTCCCGCTCGTCGCCCAAGGAGACCGGCGGGAAGAAGTCCGCGTCCACGGCGAAGAAGGCCCCCGCGAAGAAGACGGCCTCGTCGTCGTCCTCGTCGAGGTCCGCCGGAAGCGGGAGCGGGAGCGGCAGTGGCAGTGGCGGGAAGTCGGGCTCGCAGACGCGCAGGTCCACGACCAAGAAGACGTCGTCGGCGAAGAAGACGGCCGCGAAGAAGACTCCGGCCAAGAAGACGGCGTCCCGCAAGCGCTCGGCCTGAGGCACGGGGCGGGCCGGTGCCGGGCGGGCCGGGCGCCGGCCGAGCGGGGTGCCGGGTGGGCTGAGGATCGGGTGGTCGGGGCGCCGGGTGGGCCGAACGGGGTGCTGGGCGGCTGAGGACGTATGACCGGGGCGCCGGGCGGGCGTGGTGATCCACGGGGCAGCCGCCCACGCCCGGGCTCCACTCGCCCTCCGTGTCCTCCGGCCGCCCCTCTCGTGTGGAACGGGTCACGCCCGGCCGGACGCCCGGACCGTCGGTCCGTGGGGTGGTGCCCCTCGGACCGACGGGTCGGCGCCACCCGCGTGGCCTGCCGTTCCGCGCGAACTCACCTGCGTCGCAACGGGCTTGGCGCACCGGTCCCGGCCGTCGCTGTCCGCCCGTCGGAACAAGGGATCCTGGAACGCGAGTTCGGCGTCCTCTCAGGCGGGTGTGCTTCGATGAACGCGATCCGTGGGACTCGTCCGCGGGACGGGGACACCCGGATCGCACGGGAGGACGAGGTCCGGTGGAGGGCATGACCGAGGACGAGTTCGACGCTTTCTACGCGGCCGCGTTCCCCCGTCTGACCGGGCAGCTCTACGCCTTCACCGGGGACCTGGGCGAGGCCCAGGACGTGGTCCAGGAGGCGTTCGTACGGGCGTGGGACCGGCGCCGGAAACTGGTGGCCGACGAAGCCCCCGAGGCGTGGGTGCGCACGGTCGCCATGCGCCTGGCGGTCAGCCGATGGCGGCGGGCCAGGCGCTGGCTGGAGCTGATGCGCGGAACCCCGCCCCCCGAACCCGCCCCGGGCCCCGGTCCCGAGCGCACCGCCCTGGTCGCCGCCCTCCGCCTACTCCCCGAACCGCAGCGCCGGGCCATCGTCCTCCATCATCTGTGCGACTTCAGTGTCGAGCAGGTAGCCTCCGAAACCGGCGCTCCGGTGGGGACGATCAAGGTCAGGCTGTCCCGCGGGAGGGCAGCGCTGGCGAGGCACCTGACGGTGGACGAGGCCGAGGAACCGGCCTGGAGGGAGGGCGGCCGTGTCGGATGAACTCGCCTCGGCCCTGCGGAGGCTGGCAGCCGACCACGAACTCCCGCCCCCCGTCCCCCCGGCCCGCATCCGCCTCCGCGCGGTGCGCCGCGCCCGCCGCCGCCGTACCACCGCCGCCGTCGGCATGACCGCCGCGGCGGCCTGCGCCGTCACCGCGCTCGCCTTCACCCTCCACCCCGGCGACACCGCTGCCGCCCACCGCACCCCCGCCGCGGGCTCCCCGGCTCCCGCCCCCGTCGCCACCGCCCCCGCGAGCCCGGCGACCCCCGCCCCGACCACCACCGACGACGACGTCCTCGACCTGCGCCGGCACACCCTCACCGTCGACCACCGCACCATGCGCCTCGACGCCCCGTCGGAGGACGCCGCCACCCTCCCCGCCGGCAGCGAACTCACCGTGGCCGCCAAGCACGCCGTCAAGGAACTCCCGGCCGAGGCCGTCATCAAGGAGGGCCTCGGCATCAAGGTGCTGTACGTGGTCGAACTCCGGGCCGCCGACCGGACGGCCGTCGTCTACGTCGGCGCCCGCACCGGCGACACCCTCCGCGGGAAGCTCGGCTGGACGGCCCTGAACCCCACCGACGCGAAGTGGTTCTACGCCCACATCAGAGTCGGCGACCGCATCGAGGTGACCGACGGAGCGGCGACGGCATCCGCGTCCAGCTGACCGACGGAGCGGCGCGACGGCGAACGGCTCGTTGCTCGTCACCCGTTGCTCGCGGTTCTCGCAGCCCGCACAGCCCGCAGCCCGCACAGCCCGCAGCCCGCAGCTCGCGGCCGGTGGCTCGCGGCGGGAGTGGAGCGGTCCCCCGCGCGGGCCACGTTCCGTGCGGGCAACGTTCCTTGCTGGCGTCGGGCCGTGCGGGGGACCGGGGACACACGACAGGCTGCCCGGGGACACGACGAGGCGGCCCGTCTCTCCCGACGGGCCGCCCCTTCCCCCGTACTCGGGACGGCGGGCCGCCGGTCGCCCGGCGGTGCCGCCCCGAACCCCTCCCGGAGCCGGTCCGGTCAGCCCCAGACGCTCGTGTAGTTGTACTGACGGTGGTACCGCGGGGTCCACAGGCTCGGGTACGGCTCGCTGATGTTCCCGCACCTGCCCAGCTGGATCGCGCCGCGCCGCCCGGTGTCCATCAGGCACTTGCCGCTGGACGCCTCGACGATCTCCCAGTGGTCGTTGCCCTGGTCCACCCAGCGGAAGTACTGCCCCGGCCCCTGGCAGTGACCGATCACGATCGGGGTGCCGTCCGCCTGCGAGGCGTTCTGGGCGCCCAGACAGTACTTGCCGTACACACCGATGAAGAACAGGCCGGGCGTGGGCGACTGCATGAAGTAGAACCGCTGGTGGAGCTTGCCCTTGCAGTCGAAGCGCTGGACGACCGCCCCCGGGTTCTGCGACGCGCCGCGCACGTCCATGCACTGCCAGGAGTACGAGGCCCGCATCTCGTAGATGGCGGCGTTGTCGATCCAGCCCGTGTAGCGGATCGGCGGATCGGCTGCCGTGGCCATGCCCGGGAACAGCATGACCAGCAAGGACGCCAGAACCGCGAGGATCCCCCCACGGCGCACACATCGAGCCACTGCGCTTCCTCCTTTGCCTGAATTCCGAGCGGTGAGGTGCGCCGGTGCCGTGATCTGATGGCTTGTCGTGTTCAGCACCGGAACGCCCTGAAAGCTAGTGCGTCCGGTCGTCCGGCTGTACCGCCTGTTCAGGGGGGTTGTGTGGGCGGGGAGAGAGTGCGGTGAGCGAGGGTTCCGGGCTCCAGCGGTCCCAGTCGTTCATGATCCCGGCGACCGGCCTCCACCGGGCCGGCCACCTGGTGCTCGGCGTCCTGGCGCCCGCCCAGCACCAGCGGCACAGCCTGCTGTCCCGGGCGGGCGTCACCGTCGCCCTGGCGGTGAGCGTCCTGCTCTTCGCCACCGCCCGCTCCCACGGCTCGGTCACCGTCGGGCGGGTCCTCGCGGACCTGCTCCTCGTCGGCTGCTTCCTCTCGTTCGTCGTGTGCGCCGGCGGCGCGCGGCGTCCGGCGGAGGTCGCTCGGGCGATGCTCCTCGGCGGCTCGGCGAGCGCCGCGTCGGCGGTCGCCCTGCCCCTGCCCCGGCTGCCCGCCGTGGCCGGAGCGGTCGCCGCGCTCCTCGCGACGCACGCGGCCGGCAACCGGCTGACCGACGCGGACGTGGCGGTGGCCGTCGCGCCTCTCCACGCCGTCGTGGCCTCCGCCGTCATGGCCCGCGTCTTCTGGTGGTACCTGCGCCGCCAGGGCAACAGGCCGGACGCGGCCACTGCCACCGGCACTGCCATCGGTACTGCCATCGGTACCGCCACCGGCACTGAGGACGGTGGTGGCGGTGTCACCGTGACGGCGGTCGACTGCGGCGTGGGCTTCGGCCCCGAGAAGGTCCCCCAGAGCCTGGGCCTGGGCCTGGGCCTGCGCCACTCGGTCACCGCCCGGATGAACGAGGCGGGCGGTGCCGCGTCCGTCGACAGCGCCCCCGGCGAGGACACCCGCGTCGCACTGCGGTGGCCGGCATGACGGGCACCATCAGCGTGGGCGCCGTGGACGACGACCGGATGCTGCTCGACGGCCTGCGGCTCTGGCTGGCCGACGTGCCCGGCGTCCACCTGGCGGCCACGGCCCCCACCGTCGACGACCTCCTCACCCCCGCCGCACCCGCCGCCCCGGAGCCACCGCCCATGGACGTCGTCCTCCTGGACCTGCTCCTGCGCGACGGCTCCAGCCCCGCCGACAACATCCGCCGTCTGCGGGCCGCCGGGCCGCGCGTCCTGGTCATCAGCACCGTGGCCGACCGAGGCAGGATCGTCGCGGCGATCGCCGCCGGGGCGGACGGCTACCTGACCAAGGACCACGACCTGCCCACGCTCGTCGGCGCCCTCACCGACATCGCCGCCGGCGGCACCGCCCACTGCCCCGAACTCGCCTTCGCCTGGGCCCACGACGACACACCCGCCCGCCCCGCCCTGTCCCCCAAGGAACGCCAGGTCCTGGTGGAGTACGCCTCCGGACTCACCCTCAAGGCCACGGCCCGCCGCCTCGGCATCAGCCCGCACACCGCCAAGTACTACCTGGACCGGGTGAAGGACAAGTACCAGCAGGCCGGCCGCCCCACGTACACCAAGACAGACCTGGCCGTCCGGGTGCGCGAGGACGGCTGGGGCGTCGACTGAGCCCGTTCCTTCACGGGACGGCCCCGTCACGGGACGCGAACCGCCGGCCGGAGCCGACCGCGTGACCGTGTCCGCAGGCAGCCGTCCACAGCCGTCCACAGCCGTCCACGGCCGTCCGCACCCCCCGCCGGGCGGACCCGGCGGGGGCGTCGTCCCCCCGTCCCGGCTCGTCCCATCCGTCGGCGCGTTCCCGCAGGTCAGACGTTTCCCCGTCCCAAGATGTCCCCAGCCGGGCGCTGGGACGCAGATCGGCCATTAGCGTCCTCCATCGCACCACCGGCGCAGTGGGAAGGCCCACCCGGTAGAAGCACCGTCCAAGGAGAAGCACATTGCGTTCGTACGCCCGTCGCACGGCCACCGTCGCCGCTGCCCTCGGTCTGGCCGTATTCGGCTCCGTCCTGACCTCGCCCGCCGCGCAGGCAGCTCCCAAGCTCACCTGGGAGGAGATCGGTTACAAGAAGGAGCTGAAGAAGGACGGCACCCGCGGCTTCCAGCTGTTCCACCACCCGAACAACATCGGTGCCATCACGTGGGCGGCCGACCCGCTCCTGGGGTCCTGGACCGGTGACACCCTCTACGTCAACGACAAGGAGAGCGACGGCTATTACGTCGTCGGGCAGGTCAAGCGGGTCTCGGACGGAAAGATGATCATCAACATCAGCACCCAGGGCAAGCCCGCCCCTTCCAAGGTCAAGAAGACCAAGAACCTCAAGGAAGGCACCAAGATCCAGTTGCGGGCCTGCATCAAGAAGGGCACCACGAGCCACGGCTGCACCAGCTGGTACTCCGCCAAGGCCTGACCCGCACCGCCGGCTCCGGGCCCGTCCTGGCCCGCGCTGGGTCGGGACGGGCTCGGACGGGCCGGGACGGGCCGCACGAGACAGGGGTCGGCGGGGCCCCGCCGTGACTCCCCGTCCCACCGACTCACCAGTCCACTCGCGGTAGGTGTTCCCCTACCGGGCACCCCACGGTGCCGGTGCCCCGGCCCTCGCCCGCGCGTGGCCGCGCACCCGCACCGGGTGCGGCGGCGCCCCCGTGGTGACCAGTACCAGTTCGCCCCCGTCGTGGGGCGCCCCGAACAGCACGGCCTCACGCAGCCGGGGCTCGACGGCACGCGGGTCGGCGACCACCGGCTCCCCGGGACCGGCCACCCGCACGGCGAACACCCGGTCGCAGACCAGCACCGGGTCACTGCCCGCCACGTCGTCCGCGGCGTACACCCGGACGAGGCCGTCCTCCCCGAGCCGTTCGAGCACCCGCAACGCCGGTACCGGCGCCCGCCGCAGGGCCACCGCCCGCCGACGCGCCAGCAGTCCCGAGCCCAGCAGCGAGAGCCCGGGCAGCCCGGCGACCAGGACCAGCAACTGCCAGTCGAAGGCGTCGTAGGGCTCGGCCACCAGCCGCCGCCACGTCCCGTCCTCCAGCACCGTCACCGTGCCCCCGACGGGGTAGTGCTCCGGGAAGAGCGCGTCGACGGTCACCGTCCTCGTACCGTCGAGACGCACCCGCAGCGACAGGTCGTGCCGCGCGACCACCTCGGCCTCCACGGCGACGGCCGCGTCGGCGCGCCGCTCGTCCGCCCGGATACCGCCGAGCCCCATCCCCACCGCCCAGGCGGCCAGACCGCACAGCGTGGCCCCGACCGCGATCAGGACCGTGCCCCGCTGCAACGGCATCACGGATCCCGGCAGGCGATGCCGTGCCTCCCCTGCCGCCCGCAGGGCGAGCTCCCGCTGCCGGTGCCGGGCCGCCACCCGCTCCCGGGCACCGGCCCAGCACAGCCCGACGGCCGCGATCACCCCGAGGTTCGCCACCGCCGACGCGGCATCCGCGCCCGGCACTTCCGTCAGCCCCACCGAGACGGCCAGCAGGGGCGCGGCGACCAGAACCAGATCCGACCCCCGGGCCGCCCAGTACACGAGCCCCACGGCCAGCCCCAGTTGCGCCATGCCACCCCAGTCCGGCCCGCACGGCACCGCCTCACTGCAGACCGGCCCCGGCTCCACAGCGAAGGCCCACACCAGGGAGGCCAGCAACGCCGACACCGCCCACACCGGCCGCGCCCACGCAGCGGGCCGAGCACGCTCCCACGCCCACGCGTCCCCGGACGACCAACCGACCACACCCGCGGGAACCGAAGCCGACGGTATCGGCACAGGACTCTCGATCACGCTTGGAGTATGGCCGAGGCGGGGGAACGGGGCCCGCGTTTTCCTCCAGGCCCCGTCCACCTCCCCCGTCGGTACGAGGCGTCGCCGCCCAGTGACAACCACCCGGCGGAAACGGACTGTCACAGCTCCCCGAGCGGACAGCCACCCTCGCGCCCGGGGGAGCAGCCCTCCCACCCGGCAGCTCCGCCGCCCCGGCCCACGCGCTTTCGGGAAGCACCCGCGCGGGATGGTCCTCGTCGGACCGACGGCGCGCCACAGTAGTGCCGGACCAGGGCCGTCCGCGCCCGCGAGACGACGCCGAAGCGCCGCCGCGCCCCCCACCTGAGCGGAGCCCCGGCCCGTCAAGCCACAGCGGCCGCGACCTGATCGAGATGCGCACGGGCGACGGAGCCTTCGGGAGCGAGCACCACAACCTTCACCAACGCCGATCGCCGAGCGGGCCCTTTCACCACCCGGCCATGGACTTGTCGAGCACCCCGCTCAGTGCACCGTGAAAGCTGCACCGGACGGTATGCCCCGCCCTGCGGCGGAGGCCGAACCCCTCGGCACACGACAGCAGGAAGCAGCCACCGAGCACAGCCGCCAGGACTGGGCTGTACACGACATACACGAAGCACGCGATGCCGGTCCAGATCAGGACTGGCAGCAGGGAGCCGCGCGACACCAGCCGGAACGTAATCCGTGCCGGCGCCGGAGGCAGTACGGCTCCCTGCCACACGTCATGTGATGTCTCGTCGCACAGTGCTCAGGCCGCATGCGGTCATCACACCACCGGCGAGCGCGGAAGCCGGCGTGGTGATCCGGCAGGAAGCGCCCAGCCCCGAGGCGTCGACCGTTTGTACGGGGCGGCACAGTCCACATGCTCTCCGCCCGCGCCCCACGGGCGGCAGCCCTTCCGCCACCATCCCGTCCTCGCCGCGGCCCTGCCCGCGCCCGCTCCGAACGGCACACCCGCACTTACGCGAAGCCCCGGCCCCAGCGCCTCCGCTGGTGACGGATCTTGGCCATTTCACGCAGGTAGGGGTGCAGCTGAGCCGGGGCCGGTGCACGGACCGTCGACGGGCGCCAGGACGGGGCCGACCGCGGGAACTTCGGGAATCGCGGGGGTCACGTCCGCGGGAGTGGTGTATCGACGGCCACTCGGTGATCTCGTTTTGAGGCTATGCGGTGAGTTCGGTGGGCAGGGTGGTGTCGTCGGTTTCTGACTCGATCGGGT
>NZ_JBWHZP010000006.1:0-265785 GCF_056323165.1 Streptomyces sp. 3-6 | reverse complement strand
GTGCGTGGTGACGCCCGGTGGGCCGACAAATCCCAAACAGGACAGTCGAGACGTCAGTCAGGCGAGGGGTCAGACCCACCAGCGGCGTCACCACGTCACATCCTCACTGTCAGGCGTCGCGCCGCCGCAGCACGAACACCGCCCCCACCGCCGCGACCGCCGCTCCAGCAGCGGTGCCCCCTGCGGTCGCGCAGCGTCGTGCCCGCGACCGGCGGCACCGCGCCGGAGACCAGGCGCCGGCGACCACGGCGGTCCTCCCGGTCCGCCTCCGGTCCCCCCTGCACGGCGACGGCGTGCAAGGCGGTACCGGGAGGTCCGGGAGGCAGAACGGCTCACGGCGCCACCGTAGGAGCCCGGGGCGGCGAACGTGTACGACCTGGGGAGTACACGCCGCCTTCCCGCCCCGCCCCGCCGTCGGGCCGCCCCGCCGGGCGGCGGCCCTCAGGCCGCCTCGCGGAGGGCGGGGTCCTGCGGGCGTGCCGGGTCCCGCACCACGCGGCGGCGCCGGGCCGGCAGGCCGAGCAGCGGGTGGGCGACGCCCCAGGCGGCTCCCCTGTTGACCAGTTCCTTGTAGACGGCGGCGAGCCGCCCGGTCAGGGCCGCGCGGACGGCGCGGTCGTCGGCGGTCACGTACTGGATCAGCCCCTCCCTGCGGCCCAGCGAGATGCACTGGTTGAAGTAGCGCATCGGCACGTGGGGCAGCTTGCCGCCGGTCAGGCGGGCGGCGATCGCGTCGGCGGCCTGCCACGCGGTGGGGACCCCGGAGGCGCACGACATCCGCAGCGGCTTGTCGCCGGGGCCCCTCACCAGGGCGGAGTCCCCGATGGCGTACACGTCCGGGTGGGAGACCGAGCGCAGGGTGCCGTCGACGACGATCTGACCGGTGTCACCGACCTCCAGGGCGGTGGCCCGGGCGATCGGGTGGACGGCGAAGCCGGTGGTCCACACGGTGACCGCGGCCGGGAGAGTGGTCCCGTCGGCGGTCGTGACGTGGTCGGGGCCCACGGCCGTGACGGACACGTGCTCGTGGACGGTGATGCCGAGCCCGGCGAACACCTTCCGCAGGTGCGCCCGGCCCCGGTCGGACAGCCAGTCGCCGAGCGCGCCGCGGGTGGCGAGGGTGACGTCGAGGTCCGGGCGGGCCTCGGCGATCTCGGTCGCCGCCTCCAGCCCCGTGAGGCCGCCCCCGACGACGACCACGGTGCCCCCGGCCCCCAGCCGGGCCAGGCGGTCGCGCAGCCGGCGGGCGCCCGGGCGGCTCGCGATCTCGTGGGCGTGCGCGGCGACGCCGGGGACGCCCCGGTCGTCCCAGCCGCTGCCGAGGGCGTGGACGAGGGTGTCGTACTCCAGTTCCTCCTCGGGCCCGGCACCGTCCGCCGGCCCCGGGGCGGACCCGGGCCGGGAGGCGGACCCCGCCCCGGCCCCGGACCCGGTGGGGACGACGGTGACGGTCCTGCGGTCGACGTCGATGCCGGTGACCCGCGCCTGCTTCAGCACGACCCCGGTGCCCGCGAGCATGTCGCGCAGCGGCCGGGGCCGGAGATCCTGGCCGGCCGCGAGCTGGTGCAGACGGACGCGCTCGACGAAGTCGGGCTCGGCGTTGACGAGGGTGATGGTGACGTCGTCACGGTGCAGTCGCCTCGCGAGGCGCCCGGCGGCGCTGGTTCCGGTGTATCCGGCTCCGAGGACGACGATGCGGTGCTGCATTTCCCTGCTCCTGTCGTGAGCGGACTCGTCGGTTCGCTCCTTGAACCGGGCGGGGAGCCGTTCCCTGACAGGAACATCATGTGATGTAAGTCACACGCCAGCGTCCGTCGGGTGACGTGGGCCGGGGTCAGAAGGTGGTGGCGAGCAGCGGCTCGCCGTGGTCGGTGGCCGCCCACTGCCGGGCCACCCGTTCCAGCTTGTCGGGGTTGACCTGGCTGCGGACGGCCGCGATCCCCTCGGAGGTGACCTCCAGGCACATGACGCCGATCACCCGCCCGTCGAGGACCGCCAGGAGGGCCGGTTCGCCGTTGGCGGTCGTGGCGTACAGCGCGGGCGAGCCGCCGACCACGGCCCGCTTGGCCCGCGAGGGCACGAACAGGCCCCGGACGAGCTTGGCCACCGCGAGCGCGCCCTCGAACGCCTTGGCCCGGGCGGGCACCTTCCCGCCGCCGTCGCCGACCGCGACGGCGTCCTGGGTGAGCAGCCGCACCAGCGGCTCGGTCCGGCCGCTGGTGGCGGCGGCGAGGAACTCGTCGAGGACCCGCCGGGCCGCCGCCTCGTCGACCGGCGTACGGCGCCTGCCCGCGGCGACGTGCTCCTTCGCCCGGTGCAGGATCTGCTGGCTGGCGCTCTCGCTGAGGTCGAGGATCGCGGCGATCTCGCGGTGCGGGTAGTCGAACGCCTCGCGCAGCACGTACACCGCCCGCTCGTTCGGGGAGAGCCGCTCCAGCAGGACGAGCACCGCGTACGAGACCGCGTCGCGCTGTTCGGCGGTGTCGGCGGGACCGAGCATCGGGTCCCCCGCCAGCAGCGGCTCGGGCAGCCACGCGCCGACGTAGGTCTCGCGGCGGGCGCGGGCCGAGGCGAGCTGGTTGAGGCAGAGGCGGGTGAGGACCTTGGTCAGCCAGGCCTCGGGGACCCTGATCCGTTCGGTCTCGGCGGCCTGCCAGCGCAGGAACGTCTCCTGCACGGCGTCCTCGGCCTCGCTCGCCGAGCCCAGGAGGCGGTAGGCGATGGCCTCCAGGCGGGGCCTGGCGGCCTCGAACCGGTGCACGTCCTGTGCGGTCAGGCTCATGCCCCGGATCCTAACTCCGGCGGCCCGCGCACCCCCGGGGCGACCGGGCCGGACGCGACACCGGCGCGGGCCCCGGGCACCCGCCGGGCACGATCGCCCGCCGCCCGCCGCCCGTCGGAAGCGCCCGGCACCCCGGCCGCGCCCCCGGCGGGCGGCCCCGTCCGACGACCGCGTCCGGCGACCGCGTGTACCCGCTACCGGCCCGGCTCGGCTACAGTCCTTCAGCATGTCGCACCCTGACGATCTGCTGGCCGGCATCGCTGCCATGGTGGAAGCGGATCAGGACAGCCAGATGTCCCTCACCGTGGTCGTCTCCGGGGCCGTGATCACCGGACGACTGGCTCCCGAGGCCCTGTGGCGGGCGCGCGTGGCGGAGGTCCTGCGGGACTCCGACCGGCTGAGCCACTTCGCCGTCCCCTTCACCCAGGCCCGTGAGCCGGACACCCCGCCCACCCACCTGCATTTCCACCTCGCCCGCATCCTGCAGGGCAGCTACGGCATCCCCGACACCGGCGGCATGTACCGCGTCGCCCTCGCCGACGTCAGCGCCTGGACCGTCGGCGACATCGGGTACTCCGACGAGTGAGCCGCGCGGGGGCGCGATACCCCGGCGCCCCCGTCGGCCGGTCTGCCCCGGCCTGCCGGTCCGCCCCGGCGATCCGGTCCGTCCCGGTCGGCCGGTCCGCTGTCGTGGGCCGGACCGCCGCCGTGGGCCGGACCGCCGCCGTCGACGGTCCCGTCACGTTGTCAGGCCGGCCGCGGCGCAGGCCTGGGCGTACGCGGCCGTGCAGATCTCCTTGACGGAGTAGACGCCGTCCTGGACCACCGTGTCCTCGATGGTGTCCTTCGTCACGGCGACGACCGGCACGAGCATCGTCGGGATGTTCTTGTGGGTGGGGCTGTCCACCCGCTCGCGGGCGAGCGCGTCGAACTCGATGTCCCGTTCCCGCACGCGGGCCACCGCCATCTCCGCGGCCCCGTACGCCTCCAGCCGGAACGACTTGTACACCGTCATGTGCTGCTCGCCCGCGACGATCCGGCGCAGCGCCGCGAGATCCGCGTCCTGCCCCGTCACCGGGGGCAGTTCGGAGACCCCGGCCTTCCGGAGCGCCTCGATGACGCCGCCGGCCATGCCGTCGTTGGCCGAGTAGACACCGGCGATGTTCTCGGCGCCGATGCTCCTGATCGCCTTGCTCATGTTCGCCTCGGCGACCTCCGGCAGCCATTTCTCGGTGTCGTACTGCGCGGCGATGTCGACCTCGCCCTCCAGCTCGCTGAGCGCGCCCTCCTTGAACAGGGCCGTGTTCGGGTCGGCGGGGGCACCGTGCATCATGACGACCTTGCGCTTCTCGGAGCCCGCCCCGAGGGCCTCCGCGAGGGCGCGCCCCTGCACCTCGCCGACGAGTTCGTTGTCGTGCGAGACATACGCGTCGACCGGTCCCTGGGCGAGCCGGTCGTAGGCGATGACGGGGATGCCCGCCTCCTCGGCCTTCCGCACGTCGGACGCGACCGCCTCGGCGTCCACCGCGTTCACCAGGATCACGTCGACCTCGTCGGCGATCAGCCTGCCGAACTGTTCGCTCTGCCGGGCGGAGCTCCCCTCCGCGTTGGCGTGCACGACCTCGCCCTTGCCGCCGGTGAGTTCGGACACCCGCTTCTCGATCAGGGGGTGGTCGAACTTCTCGAAGCGGGCCGTGTCCTTGTCCGGCAGCAGCAGGCCGACGGTCATCTCGCCGTCCCGGGCGGGCGCGTCGTCCCCGTCCGGGCCGTCGGCCCCGAAGACCCCGCACGCGGTCAGCGACAGCGCGCACAGAGCGGCCGTCACCACCGGGACGGTACGGCGCACGGCCGCGAAGGGTCCGGTACGGCGGGCGGGGCGGACGGTGCCGGTGACGCCAGTGGTGCTGACGGTGCCGGTGACGCGAGTGGTGGTGCCGGTGACGAGGGTGGCGCGGGTGGCGCGGGTCGTACGGGGGTTCACAGCAGGTGCCTTCCGAGCGGAATGGGGACGGGGCGACCAGGTGAGTGGCAAGCCAACGCGGAATGACGGTTCAGCGTCAAGAAAGCACTGTAACGGCCCTGCAACAGCCGTCGGCAGGCGTCGAATTGCGGGGAGCAGACCCCCAGTTTCCGGTCATGGGAGCCCTTTCTCGGCCCCCGACCACCGTTCCCCATTGACCGTTGGTCAAGAGCGGCGAGCTACTGGCGAGTTACCGGAATCATCCCCACGCCATTCCCTCATCGCATGCGGAGAACGGGCGCAGGAAAAGCACAAGAACCGCACGCGACACCCCCGTCGCCGGTCGGCACGGCGGCGGTTCCGGCGCCACGACCAGACCGGGCCCGGGCGCCACGACCGCACCGGACCCGGGCGGCACGGATCCCGGAGGCAACGGGGACGGCGACGGCAGCGCCCCACCCCCGGCGGAACGGCCTGCAGGGCGGACAGGGCACCTTCTACCGGCTCCGAGACCGTGCCGTCGAGGACGGCACGGGACGACCCGTCCGTGAACCGGGTCCGGTGCTGCGGGACAATCGGGGCATGAGCATCGTCAAGATCAACGTACTCACCGTCCCGGAGGACCAGCGGGAGACCCTCGAGAAGCGGTTCGCCGCGCGCGCCGGCGCGGTCGAGAGCTCGGACGGCTTCGAGTGGTTCGAACTGCTGCGTCCGGTCGAGGGCACCGACACCTATCTCGTCTACACCCGCTGGCGCACCGAGGAGGACTTCCAGCGCTGGATGGAGGGGCGCGGCCAGGCCGCCCACGGCGGCGACGGGGCGCCCGCCGAACGGCCGAAGCCGGCGGCCACCGACGCGGCGCTCTGGTCCTTCGAGGTGGTCCAGCAGGCTGCCCCGAAGCAGAGCTGAAAGAGCTGAACCCCCTCTCGTGGCGCGCGGCGCACCCCGCGCGCCACGAGCCGCGTTCACGGGTACGGGGAGCGACATTCACGGGTGCGGGGAACAACGCGACAGGGGCCCGCACCGAAGTGCGGGCCCCTGTCGAAACCCTGCGTGCGTGCGTACCGGAGTACGCGTCACGGATCAGGCAGGAACGATGTTCTCCGCCTGCGGGCCCTTCTGGCCCTGGGTGACGTCGAAGGTCACCTTCTGGCCTTCCTGGAGCTCGCGGAAGCCCGAGGTGGCGATGTTCGAGTAGTGGGCGAAGACGTCAGCGCCGCCGCCGTCCTGCTCGATGAAGCCGAAGCCCTTTTCCGAGTTGAACCACTTCACCGTACCGGTGGCCATATCAAATCTCCTGAGACAGTGCCGGGAAAACGCACTTTACGAATTCCCTCATCGTCGCGATGATCACCTGCCCGGAGAACCGGTGGCAAACTGGCAACCACAACTGCAACTGACGTCAGCCTAGCACGCGGGATTTCGGCGGCAAGCGATATACGTCACCGGAAAAAATTGCGCCGGATGTGTTTAAGAGAATAGATGGCCCTGACGGGATCCATAATTCTGTTCCGGTGGAAGCAGGTTTTCAGGAGCGGCCGTGAACGGTCCTGTCGTCCGTCCGCCGCAGCCGCGCGTTGGCCTCCTCCGCCGCCTCCAGCTGCTCCTCCAGGCTGATGATGCGGCAGGCCGCGTCGACCGGCGTACCCCGGTCGACCAGCTCACGGGCGCGGGCGGCCAGCTTCAGCTGGTGCCGCGAGAAGCGCCGGTGTCCGCCCTCCGACCTGGTCGGGGTGATCAGTCCCGCCTCGCCCAGCGTGCGCAGGAACGCCGGGGTGGCACCGACCAGTTCGGCGGCCCTGCCCATGGTGTAGGCCGGAAAATGATCGTCGTCGAGCCGGTCGGCGACGGGAAGACGACCCGCGTCCGACAGATCCACGTCGGAGTACGGCTGACTGTCCGAGGGCATACCCACCTTCCTGCGGACCGCTCAGAGACCACGGCCCACCACGGGGACAGGTTCCCCGCACCGGAATTCTAGTCACCCGACCGGAAAATCTGTCCCGCCGACGGCAGGTGTCACCCCCGAGGGCGGCCCGGCCGGCGTCGGTCGGCCCACCGAGGAGCCCGATCGGCGACCCGGGGGCCGTTGCCGCGCGTTGCTCCGGCCGGGGACACGGCTGCTCCGGCCGGGGGAACAGCCACTCGGGCCGGAGGTCCGTGCGAGCGGTGGCCGGGTGGTTGGCGGTCGTGGTCGGGCGTCGACGGTGGTGGCCGGCGGTCGTGGTCGGGGGCGGCTGCGGCCACCGCCGGGACTCCGGGTGCCGTCGGCCCCCTCGCCCTCCGGGTGCCGTCCTCGGATCCCCTCGCCCTCCGGGTGCCGTCCTCGGATCCCCTCGCTCTCCGGGGAGCCTCTCGCCGTCACCCCGCTCCCCGCCGCGAACCGACCGCCCACGGGCCCACCCCGTCCGGGGCCGCCTCTGCGCGGCGGCGCGGGGGAGACCCGGCCCTCCCCGGGCGTCGCCGAGGAGAGGCGGGGAGCCATGAGGACGTATGAGCATGAGGGGGAGATGGCGGATCTTCGCGGACCGTCCAGGCGCCTCGCGGTGCGGGCGGGCCAGTGGGGCCCGGTCCCGTGATTGCAGCGCCGAGCCGGACGGCGGTTCGGCGCTGATCCCTCACCGGCTGTCCCACCCGTGGCCGCTCCCAGGGCCACCCCCGAGACCGCATGCGGGGAAGGCCGGGCCGGGCCCCGAGCTGCACACGTGGGGACGCGACGGCCCGGCCCGGCCTCCCTCTGGCCGCAATCTGCCACGGCCCCGGGCGGGCCGCCCGCCGGAGCGGCCGAACGGGCACGGAGGCACGAGACCGGTCCGACGCGCCCCGTACGCCCGCTTCAACCGCATATCAGAGCTTCCGAGCGCTTTATCCCCTGTTCGGGTCCATACTCGGAGCATGAGCACGGCAACGTATGAGTTCCTGGCCGCGGGCCAGGACGTACTGAACGTGGTCGCGGCCTTCATCGGCGGGCTGGTCGTGGCCGGTGCGCTGATCTGGGCCGTACGGGTCGGCATGCGAGTCATGGACACGGAGGAGCACCGTCCGCGTCCCGAGGAGCAGCCGAGGCTGCCGGACGGCGGCGCGGTCCGTGAGACGCGGGAGATGAGGGAGCCCGACGAGGTGCCCCGCTCCCAGGACGGCGCGCGCATCCTGCCCCACGAGTTCCACCGCTCCCCGACGAGAACGGGCAAGGACCAGACCCCACGGCGTTGGAGTCCCGGGTCCAGCGGCGGCTTCGGCAGCGGAGGCCCCGGACACGTGTGACGGACGACGGGCCCTCGAACGGGGCGACGGACCGCCCACGACGAACCGCTTCACGACGGACGGGCGGCCACGGAGGCCGTACGGCCCACCCGGAGCGGACGGCGGCGGGCGCGCCGCCGGGCCGTGGGGCCCGTGCGCGTCGAGCGGCGGAACGGTGCCGCCGAAGACGGCGCCCGGCCCCGGTCGCCCCGCGGGTGCAGGCGACCGGGGCCACGGTGGAGCAGGCCCTGAGCCGTCCGGCGCCCAGCGGCTCAGAGCTTCCGGCTCAGCGGCTCAGCCAGGCGGTGGTGTCCGGGCCCAGGCGGCCGTCCACCAGGGGAGCGCTGGTCAGCAGGATGTCCCCGGCCGGCAGGTCGACGGGGTCGGCGGACAGGTTGGTCACGCAGCGCCAGCCCTCGGACCGGTCGAACTGCAGGACACCGGGCGGGGTGTCCTCGGCCCAGGTCAGGGTCTCGTCGACGGCGAGCTTGCGGCGCAGGCGCAGGGCCGTCCGGTAGAACTCCAGGGTCGAGCCCTCGTCCCCGTCCTGGGCCTCGACGGAGTACGCGGCGAAGCCGGGCGGCTGGGGCAGCCAGGAGCCCGACGCGCCGAAGCCGAACGAGGGGCCCGTGCGGGTCCACGGCAGCGGCACCCGGCATCCGTCGCGGCCCTTGCGGACCCGGCCCGTCTGTTCCCAGACCGGGTCCTGGAGGACCTCGGTGGGCAGGTCGGCGACCTCGGGCAGGCCGAGTTCCTCGCCCTGGTAGACGTACGCGGAACCGGGCAGCGCCAGCATCAGCTGGGTGGCCGCGCGGGCCCGGCGCAGTCCGGCCTCCGGGTCGACGGCGGGGGCGTGGCCGCCCGACAGCAGCCAGGCGTTCTCGTCCGTGCCCGGCGGCAGCATGAGGCGGGAGGCGTGGCGGACCACGTCGTGGTTGGAGAGCACCCAGGTGGCCGAGGCACCGACCGTGCCGGCCGTCGCGAGCGAGTCGGTGATGACCCGGCGCAGGGCGTCCGCGTCCCACGGGGCCTGCAGGTACTCGAAGTTGAACGCCTGGCCGAGTTCGTCCGGGCGCGCGTACAGGGCACGGCGGGGGTCGGGGATCCACGCCTCGGCGACCGCCGCCCGGGGCGGGGAGTAGGTGTCGAAGAGGGCGCGCCAGTCGCGGTAGATCTCGTGCACCTCGTCGCGGTCGAAGAAGGGGTGCGTGCCGGGCTCGAACCGGTGCAGGGCCTCCTCCCGGCTCAGCTCGGGCGCGCCGAGGTCGCGCAGCGGCTCGCTCAGGTCCTTGACCAGGGCGTGTGCGACGTCGATCCGGAACCCGTCGACGCCCCGGTCGGCCCAGAACTTCAGGGTGGTGAGGGCGTCGTCGCGGACCTCCGGGTTGTCCCAGTTGAGGTCCGGCTGTTCGGGGGCGAACAGGTGCAGGTACCACTGCCCGTCGGGGACGCGCTGCCAGGCGCTGCCGCCGAAGAGGGACTGCCAGTCGGTGGGCGGCAGCTCACCGCTCTGCCCCCGGCCGTCGCGGAAGACGTACCGGTCGCGGGCGGCCGAGCCGGGGCCGGACCGCAGCGCCTCCTGGAACCAGACGTGTTGGTGGGAGGTGTGGTTGGGGACGATGTCGACGATCACCTTGAGGCCGAGCCGGTGGGCCTCGGCGACCAGCGTGTCGAAGTCGTCGAGGGTGCCCAGACGGGGGTCGACGTCGCGCGGGTCGGCGACGTCGTAACCGCCGTCGGCCAGCTCGGAGGGGTAGAACGGGCTCATCCAGAGGGCGTCCACGCCCAGGGCGGCGAGGTGGCCGAGGCGCTGGGTGATGCCGCGCAGGTCCCCCAGACCGTCGCCGTCGGCGTCGGCGAAGCTGCGCGGGTACACCTGGTAGACGACCGCCTGCCGCCACCAGTCGGGGCTGCGGGAGGAGAGGTCGGGGGCGACGTCGCGGGCGGGCCGGGGCGCGGTGGGGTCGGGCAGGTCGGAACGGTCGGTCACTCGGGCTCCTCCAGGGTCGCGTACGGGGCACCAGGGGGACATCTGTCCACAACGTCCTGAATGTGAACGTCCGGGCGGGGCGGAAACATTTCCTCGCCACCCCACCCGGCACCCCGACGCCCTGGCTTTCCGACGCCCCGATGCCCCCGGCTTTCCGTCGCCCCGGCGCCCCGGCGCCCACACGTCCCGACCCGTGGTCGGCCTCATCACCGCGCGTCCCGGCCACTCCCGGCCACCCCCGGCCGCCCCGGGCAGGTCCCTAAGGCCGGTTTCCGGTCCCGCCGCCCTCCACCGTCGCCAGGTACAGCCGCACGTACCGCTCCACGTCGACATCGAGGGCGACATCGACGAGGGCCTGTTCGCGGGTGCCCTCGTGGAGTTCCGCCTCGCCGACGCGGGGGCGGCGGTCCACGATGGTCTGCCCCCGGGAAGGCCCGGGGGCCAGCGACACCTCCACGGGCAGCCGGTGGGTGGTCAGCCCCGCCGGGTCGGCCACCGCGCACAGCGCGCCCGCGTCGCCGAGACCGCCCGCGTCCTCGTCGGGGTCGTCGGGCCGGCTGCCGGGCGTGGCGGGGCGGTGGGCGAGCAGGTCGCCGGCCAGCCGGGCGCCCGGCTCCGCGCTCGCGCGCAGCCGTCGTACGTCCGCCGCCGGGACCACGACCCGGGTGAACACGTCCAGCCCGTACATGGTGATCGGCACCCCGGCGGTGAGCAGGACCGCCGCCGCCTCGGGGTCGTGCCAGACGTTGAACTCGGCCACCGGGGAGGCGTTGCCGCTGCCCGCCGCACCCCCCATGAACACGATCCGCTCGATGTTGCGGACGACCTCCGGGTGGGTCCGCAGCAGGAGGGCGATGTTGGTCAGCGGGGCGGTCGGCACCAGGGTGACCGGCTGCGGCGAGGCGAGGATCTCGCGGCGCAGCAGGGTCACCGCGTCCACCTCGGCCGGTGTGCGGCGGGGCGCGGGCAGGCCGAGGTCGCCCATGCCGTCGTGGCCGTGGACGTGGCGTGCCGAACGGGGGGCCTCGATCAGCGGGCGTTCGGCTCCGCGGGCGACCGGGACGTCGGGGGCGCCCGCCTGTTCCAGCACGGTCAGGGTGTTGCGGACCACGCCGTCGACGTCGGTGTTCCCGGCCACGCAGGTCACGGCGCGCAGGTCGATCGCCGGGTGCCGTACCGCGAACAGCAGCGCGAGGGCGTCGTCCACCCCCGTGTCGCAGTCGATCATCACCGGGGTGGGCGGCGGGACGTGGGTCACTGCGGGTCCTTTCACCGTGCGCCGGTGCTCCGGAGGTGCGGGCGGCTCCCCGCCCCGTCCGGTGCCCGCGCGGCGGCCTTCCGTTCCTGGCATGGGGGGCGGGCGCACCCGGGCGGGGTGTGCCGCGTCCCGTCCGCGACCCTACGCGGGGGCCGTGCCCGGGGGACGGGGACGGAGGCGGGGACGGGGACGGGTAGGCCGACACCGCCGGGGCGCCCGGGCCCCCACCGGGCGCCGCCGGGGTGCCGTGAGCGGGCGTGCGCGGTGCCCGGCCCGGGGCCCGCCGGGGCGGCGCGGTGCCCGGCCCGGGAGCGCTCACCCGGACGGACCGTTCGCGCTGGTGGGGGTGGCGGGGCGGTGGTGCCGTAGGGGCAGGTGTCCGACTCCGGACAGTCCGTCCCCCCAGGAGACAGCCGATGACCTGTGCCCCGGCCGCCGCCCGTGCCGCTCTCGTCGCCGCCGCGTCGGCGACCGCCCTGCTGACGGTGACGGCCTGTTCCGCGGGCGGGGACAGCGCGCCCCGGGCCGTCGCCTCCCCGCCGGCCTCGGCCGCCGCGCCGGCGGCCGAACAGCCCACCCCCACCGGTCCGTCCGCACCGTCGGTGCTCACCGCGGAGCAGGTACGGGCCGCGCTGATCACGGAGACCGACCTGGGGGAGCCGTGGACGCCGACCCGGGGTGCCGCGACCTGGCGGGACGGGCAGCTGAAGGCGACGACGCAGGACCCGGACTGCCGCCGGCTGCTCGACGTCCTGTACACGGAGGACCTCTTCGGCGAGCCGACCGGCCCGCGCGCCGCGGTGGCCCTCGACGACGTCCACCACGACGCGCAGTTGCGCTACCAGGTGGCCGCGCACGCGTCCGCGGAGGTGGACCGCACCCTCGCCTGGCTGGTGTCGCTCCCGCAGCGGTGCGAGCGGTTCACGGCGACCTCCGCGAGCGCGGGCCGCCAGGAGGTGCGGGTCGAGGAACTGCCGCTGCCGGAGGTGGGGGACGCCCGGGCGGGGCTGCGGGTCGTCCTGGCCGGCGGGACACCGGACGGCGAGGAGACCTACCTGACCGTGGACCTCGCCGCCGTACGGGTCGGCGAGGAGACCATCACCCTCACCAACGGCGGCCCCGGCGAGGTGATGCCCGAGATCACCCAGGCCGTGGCCCAACTGGGCACGGAACGGCTCACGGAGATCCGCCGACAGGGCCGCCTCCGGGTGTGACGGCGGGGCCTCGGGACCAGGGCTCGCGGCGCCTCCGGGTGGGACGCCGGGCCCGCGGCTGCCATCGGGGCTGACCGGGCCGGCCCGGAACCGGCAGGCGAGCCGGGACGGAAGGGCGAGACCGCGCTCCGGGCCGGCCGGGGAGCCGCCGGGCGGAGCAGCCCGAGCCGCCGGAGCCGCCGGCCGAGAGGCCGGGGGCGGAACCAAGCCGAGAGCCGAGGCGGGCCCGGAGCCGGGGTGGGCTCGTCAGGCGAGGCGGTCGACGGCCTCCTTGGCCTCCCTCAGGTCCGCTCCCGTCGCCTCCCGGTAGACCTTGACGGCCTGGATCTTCTTGCCCTCCCGCAGGAGCGCGGTGATCTCGTCCCGCCTCGGCAGTTCCTGCTGCAGGCCGAAGTGGTCCAGCATCAGGTCGAGTTTGCGCTCCACCCGGGCCAGTCGGCGCTCGGTGCGGGCGATACGGCTCTGGATGCCCGCGGCGCCGATGATCACCACGCAGGCCAGGAACGGGATGAGTATGTCCATGACGGAAACCCTAGGGCTCGGGACGCGCGCCGTCGTCACCTCAGGGCGGGTCAGCGCGAGTCAGCGCGGGGCAGGGCGGGGCAGGACGCGTCAGGGCGAGTCGAAGCGGCGGCGGTGGGCCACCACGTCGCCGGCCACGTCGCGCGCGGTGCGGCCCTGGACGAAGGCGTCCCCGCGCAGCCGGGCCAGGGCGTCGGCGGCGCCGACGCCCAGCTGCGCCATGATCATGCCGACCGCCTGGTGGATCGTGTCGTGGTCCGCGGCCAGGCCGCTGAGCCACGGTTCGCTGCCCCGGTACTCGTCCTCCTCCCCGTGCGGCAGCGCCATCAGCGCCACCGTGATCATCCCGGCGGCGAGCCGTGCCACGCGCAGCTGGCCGTCCGTGAGGGCGCCGGGGGTGCCGCGGTACAGGTCGAGGGTGCCGACGCACAGCCGGTCGCTGCCCAGGGGGAGGGCGTGGACGGCCCGTACCCCGGCCGCGACGGCCTGCTGGGCGAAGACCGGCCAGCGGTTCCTGCTGCGGGCGGACTCCAGGTCGGCGGCGAGGACCGGCTCCCCGGTCCGCAGCACCCACTGGCAGGGTCCGTCCCCGAGGGTGGCCTGGAGCTGGGCCAGGTACGCGGCCCGGGAGCTGCTGGCACCGAGCGGGACCGGCATGTCCTCGGTGCGCAGCGACGCGCTGGCGCCGTCCACCGGCAGCAGGCCCACGACGACGGCGCACAGCCGTCCCGGGACCTCCTCGGGCCCGGCCCCGTGCACGCCCGCGGCGATGGCTTCGGCGGCCCGCTCGTACCCGCCGCGGTCCGGCCCTCCGGGGCGGCCCGACAGGGAGCCGCCACCAGGGTCGTCCCCGGACCGCACGGCGGCACCGCCTCCCTCGGCTCGTGATGGGCCTGAATCAGCATGGGCGAGAATCAGCGGGGGCCTGCGTCAGCAGGGGCCCGATTCAGCCGAAACGAGGCCCGACTACCCGGCGGCCCCGTACCGAAACACCATGCGGAATGACCGAGTCCGCATCGTGATCAGAGGGCCGGCTGGGCGGGTGCCGGGCCGAGGGTCGTGGTGCCGGGCGCCGTGCGGTGCCCGAGGCCCGTGCGGTAGGCGTCCAGGGCGGCCTCGACGCGCCCGCCGCGCCGGAGCAGGTCCCCCAGGAGCCGGCACAGGTCGGCCAGGTCACCGAGCGCACCCGCCCGTTCCAGCAGGCTCATGGCCCGCACGTAGTGCTCCTCGGCCCGCTCGGTGTCGCGCGCGTCCTCCGCGATGATGCCGAGCAGGCGGTGCGCCGCCGCGGCGTGGACGGCGCCGCGTTCGGGTGACAGGCCGCCGAGCACCTCCCGCAGGAGATCCGCGGCCTCGTCGGAGGCACCGCGCCGGTGCAGGACGTCGGCCAGTTCCACGGTGACCTGGCTGCTGTACAGCGAGGCGCGGCGGGCCGACAGCATGCGCAGCGCCTCGCGCAGTTCCGCCTCGGCCCGCTCCAGCTCGCCGTTCTGCGCGCAGACGTAGCCGCGCATCCAGTGGCAGTTGGCGAGTTCGGTGCGCAGGTGCAGCCCGCGGTACAGCTCGGCCGCCTTGGCCAGCGAGGCGTCCGCCTCGGCGAGCCGGCCCTCGGCGAGCAGGGTGCGGGCGACCGACCGGTGCATGCGCGCCACCAGCGCGGGGTCACCGGACCGCGGTGCCAGCGCCAACGCGAACTCGGCCGCCTGCGCGGCCCGGGCGTGCGCCCCCATGTCCATGTAGGGGCCGATCGCGCTGGCGTAGAGCAGCAGCAGCGCGTCCGGGTCGTGGAGGCCGCCGCGGTTCAGCTCGTCGAGGGTGGATTCCAGCAGGTAGACGGCGTACCGCAGTTCGCCCGCCAGGTAGTGGGCGACGGCCCGGCCGCGCAGGGCGGGCACCCGGGCGGGCAGCGGGGCCCCGGCCAGGCACGCCTCGGCCCGTTCGAAGAACTCCCGGCCGGGGACGAGGTCGCCGGTCTCCAGCGCGCACTCCCCGAGGCCGAGCAGTGCGGCGGCCTGTTCCTCGGCCAGGGCGTGCCGCTCCGCCGAGGCCAGCAGCGCGGTGAACTGCTCCGCGGCCGCGTCGGTGTCCCCGGCGGCCAGGACGCGCTGCGCCTCCGTGAGGCCGAGCCGCAGCTCGGTGACGAGCCGGGCCGGGCGGCCGGTGGCCAGTTCGTCGAACGTCACGCCCAGCCGGCCGGCGAGGTGGCGCAGGGCGTCGTCGGAGGGCCGGACCCGGCCGGACTCCAGGGTGGAGATGTAGGCGGGGGTGTAGACCGGCTCCGCCAGCTGCCTCTGGGTCAGCCCGCACGCCGTGCGCAACTGCTGCACCCGGCGCCCGATGGTGCCCGGATCGTCCCGCTCCCCCACGCCCAACTCTCCTTGTGGCTCTTGCCGTTCGAGTCCGGCAGGCTCTAGGTTAAACGCCGGATTAACCATGGTTACCCCATCGCTGTAGTGAGGTCGCCGTGCAGGCACACACCCGCACCGTCGAGCGGTACGCCCGTGGCGTCGCCGCGGCCGTCGCCGCCGTCGCCGCGCTCGTCCTGGCCTCGGTCACCGGCCCCACCTCCGACACGGCCCAGCCGGATCCGGACCAGCAGACCACCGCCCCGGTGGAGGCCGCGGTCCGCTGACGGTCCGCCGTTCCCCCGGGGCTGCCGCCGCCCCGCCCCTGAAGGCTGCCCCTCCGCACCGCCGTCGATCCCCGTGACGCGCCCGTACGTACGTCCGTGGCCCGCCCCTGCCCCGCCCCTCTCCCCGAGCGGGCCCCGACTCCGCGCACTCGGGTCGGACGGGGGCCGCCGGTCCGTTCCGCCAGGGGTCACCCCGACAGCGCCTCGCGCAGGGCCCGGTCGAGGTGGGCGGCGAGTTCCTCCGCGTCGGGCGGGTCGTCGCCGAACAACGGGCCCAGCCGGGCCGTGAACGTCTGGGTGAACGCCCCGTACAGCGGTGTCCTCGGCCGCTGCACCGCCTTGCGCAGGGCGTCCAGCAGGATCGTCCGGGCGTACGCGGGCCGCCCGGCGGCGTCGCGCGGCACCGGGTCCGCGCCCTCCCCGGCGCCGGGCGCCGACGGTGAGGCCGGGGCGGAGGGGACGGTGGCCGTGGTGCAGCGCACGCCGTCGTCCTGGTAGGCCGAGACACGGGTCGCCGCGAACCCGGCGTCCAGCAGGCACCGTTCGCTCTCCTCGCCGGTGAGGAACCGGATCAGGTCGGTCGCGCTGCGCGCCCGCGGCGACGACGAGGTCACCGCCAGGTTCTGCCCGCCGAGCACCGCCCGGCCGGGCAGCGGGGCCACCCCGAGCTGCTCCTCGGTGAACGTCCGGTGCAGCGCCGGGTGGACGGAGGGCCAGTGCCGCAGGAAGGCGGTCCGGCCCTCGGCGAAGTCGCTCAGGGAGGCCGCCTCGTCGGACTGCACGGCGTCCGCGAGCGTGTACGGCCGCCCGGTGCGCCGGCCCAGCTCCTCGATGCCGTCGGCCAGATCCTCCACCGTTCCCGTGTAGCGGCCCTCCCCGTCGACCAGGGAGAAGTCCTCCACCGCCGACGCGAACGCCTCCACCGCGTTGACCGTGCGTCCCTCGTACGCGGCGAGCTGGGTGGTCCAGCCCTTGTCGTAGGCGTCCTCGTCGAGGCGGCTGTCGAGGGTCTCCACCAGGTCCCGCACCGCGGACCAGGACGTCAGGTCGACGCGCCGCACTCCCGCCCGTTCCAGGTAGTCGCGCCGGTAGTACAGCAGGCCGACGTCGCTGTTGAACGGCACCGCGTACACGTCGCCGTCCCACCGGGCGGTCCCCGCCACCGACTCGATGACGTCCTCGTCCACCAGCTTCCCGGGCAGCCTGCGGATCAGGCCCGCGGCGGCGAACTCCGGCACCCACGTCACGTCCAGGTTGACCACGTCGTACGCGGCGCTGCCCGACTGGAGGGCGCCGAGCAGCTGGCTGCGCTGCTCGTCGGCGCTGCCGGGCAGCTCCACGAGCCGCGCCTGGTAGTCCGAACCGGTACGCCGCTGCTCCTTGTTCCAGGCGTCGATGAGCTGCTGGCGGATGCCGTTCTTGCCGGTGACGTCCCGCCCCCCGGCGACCACGATGGTGCCGGGCACGTCCCCGCCGGAGGGCACGGCCGGCGGCCGGCCGTCCCCGCCCGCCGTGCAGGCCGCCGCCATCAGCAGCGCCGCCGACAGCGCCGCGAGCCGTCGGAGCATCAGCCGTCCCCCGTTCCGGTCCGTGCGACCTCGTCCTGGAGCGCCGGGCCCAGGTCGTCCGCCGTGTCCAGGCAGCGCCCGCCGCTCGCGTCGGCGATCCGCCGGTCCGGCCGGTCCGGATCGCAGCCCGCGTTCTGCAGGGACACCACCGTCACCGGCACCCCGGCCGTCCCCGCCCGGTCGAGCACCTCGCGCAGCCGCTCACCGGTCAGCCGGTCGTGGTCCTCCCCGTCCGTGATGTGCACGATCAGCTGCGGCCGTTCGTCGTCGCCGCCGCTCCGTTCCATCACGTCGAACGCGGCGAGCAGCGCCGCGTGCGGATCCGCCTCCGCGTTCTGGACCTCCGCCCGGAGCATGACGGTCCGTTCGGCGTCGGCACGCCGGTGCCGGGCGAGCGGCAGCACCGTCCGGTAGGGCTCGTCGCCGCCCCCGGCCACCCCCCACACGCCGTACACGTCCCTGCCGCCGAGCCCGCCCAGCGACTGCCGCAGCAGGCCGGGACCCCCGCTCGGTCCCTCCCACAGCCGGCCCATCGAACTCGAGCTGTCCAGCAGGAACAGCACCCGGCCGGGGCCGCCCACCTCCCGGTACTCGGCCAGCGCCCGCTCCATCGCGCGCTGCCCCGCCGACTCGTGCAGCGGGCTCGGCGCGTGCAGCACGCCGTCCCGCCGGCGTTCCCCGCCGAGCAGCATCCGGTCGTCCGGGTCCCGGAAGCCCGCCCGGGTGAACTCGTCCCGGCCCTGCGGCCCGGCCAGCCAGGCCCGGAACGCCTCGGCCGCCGCGTCCCGCACCCCGGCGTCCCGGTCGCCGTCATGCCAGCGGACCCGGACGAACGCCGGCTCCATCCCGGGCACGTCCTCGGGGTACTGCGCCATGCGGGGCGCGCGTGTGTTGCTGTCGCAGTCGACGCCGCTGATCAGGAGGAACTCCGGGACGAGGGCGGCGGTGCGGTTGTCGGTCGCCTTGTCGTCCGGGAGGGTGCACAGCAGTTCCCCGGCCGTCGGGGAGGGCGGTCCCGGCTGGGCGACCAGCCGCTCACCGCGGGCCGCGGCCCGGGCGTCCTCACCGTAGAGGCCGACGGTGGCGAGCAGGCCGACGGCGGAGAACTCCGGGTCCGGGCGCCGCACCGCGGCGTCCTCCTGGCGGCGGGTCAGCTCCTCGATCATCTCGGTCAGCGTCCTCCCGGTGCGCTCTGTCTGGGCCTCGCCGGCGAAGTGCTGCGGCACGGCCAGCACGACGGGCGAGTAGGCGAGCGGTTCGCCGACCGTCTCCAGGGCGGCGACGGCGTCGGTGTCCTGACCGTCCACGACCCGGGCGACGTCGGCGCCGGAGGCCGGGATCCACACGTCGGGCTGCGGACCGATGTCGCGCTGCGGATTGGTGTCCGCGTCGCGGGGCTCCTGCCACAGGCCGGACTGGCTGCTCAGCGCGTGCACCACGTCGGCGGCACCCGCGCTGTGCACGGTGACGCCGGCTCGCCGGCAGCCGTCACCAGTGGTGTTGTCGGCGGAGGCGACGAACGCGTCGGCGGCCGTCCGCAGGGTGGGCTCCAGGTCCGGGCCGGTCAGCACCCGCAGCTCCACCGCCGGGGCGCAGAGGGCGTCGTCGGCGGCGACGAGCCGGAACAGACCGTACCCGCCCGCGCCGAGCAGCACCGCCCCCAGCACGGCGGCGAGCACCAGCCTGCCCAGGCCCCGCCCGCCGGGCGCGCCGGGGGGCGACGGGGCGAGCCGTTCGAGGACCCGGGCGCGCCCCGCGCGGAGCACGGCAGCGAGACGGACGGCGATCCGCGCCCGCCTCCGGTCCCCCGGGTCGGACGGCGCGTGCGTCCGGCCCCGGAGCGGGCCGTCCGGCGGATCGTCGGGCGATGTGCCGGGAGGCGGGGCGGGGGGCGACGGGTCGCCGGGCGGCGGGGTGACGGGCGGATCGTCGGGGTCGGGCGGGGTGGGGGGCGACGGGTCGCCGGGCGGAGGGGCGGGGCGCGACGGGCCGCCGGGCGGCGGGGTGACGGGCGGATCGTCGGGGTCGGGCGGGGTGGGGGGCGACGGGTCGCCGGGCGGCGGGCCGGGCGACGACGGGTCGCCGGGCGGAGGGGTACCGGTCGTCGGCGTCGCCGGCACCAGCAGGACGTCCATGTCCGGCTCCGCGCGCCACTGCGGTTCCCACCGCTCGTCGCGCAGGGTGCGGTGCCGGCCGGTGGTCATCCGCTCCCGCAGCCGTTCGGACACCTCCCGGAAGCCCGCCTCGCCCGGTTCGTCGAGGAGGTCGGCCAGGGCGGCGGTGCAGGGCGTCGGCGTGCCCGGATCGCCCGCGTCGACACGGTGGTTGGCCTGCACGCTCATCAGCAGCAGCACCCGCCGCTTGTCGTGGAAGGTCTCCCACACCCAGGCCGCGTTCCCCGCGAAGCAGCAGTCGAGGATCACCACGATCCGCCGGGCCGGGCTGGTCGCCAGGACGGTCAGCACCGTGGTGACCATCTCGGCGCCGGGGAACACCGCGTGCCCACCGGCGACGACCCGCGCGTTGTGCATCTGCAGGAACAGCTCGTCCCCCGCGCTCGGGATCGCCCCGTGCCCCGCGAAGTAGAGGAGCAGCACCCCCCGGGCCTCCTGCGCGGCGTCCATGAGCAGCTGCCCGAACGCGTCGAGGGTCGGCGAACGCGCGACCTCGATCTCGTCCTCCGTGAACAGCCGCCCCCGCGCGAGCACGTCCCGCATCCGGGTCACGTTGTGCTCGACGGCAGGGAGGTCACCGGACACGCCGTGCGGCGGATCCGTGCTCTCGTATGCGGACACACCCACCAGCAGGGCCCGGTTGGGCAGTCCGCGCGGGTCGAAGCGGGACACCGGCCTACCTGCCGTCGAGGTCCACCGGTTCGACTCTGCCCTCCGGCGGCTCACCGTCCTCGACGTCCCGCCGGTTGGCCCGCCAGGCCGTCACCGCGCTCTTCACCTGCTCCAGCAGTTCCGTGAAGACCACGCCCGCACCGGCCCCCACGACCACCAGGACGATCTCCATGCCGGCGCCCATGGGGGCGCCCTCCTCGTCCGTGCGGTTCTGCTGGAGGATCAGTAACTCGCCGGCGCGCACCCGTTCGTGCAGCGGTGTCTCCCGCTCCAGCCACTTGTGCAGCGCCCCGACGTCCCTCTCGCTCGCCGTCCCGTCCAGTCGCACCCGTATGCGCGCGTCGGCCACACCGTCCCCCTCAGCCATGACGCACCATCATGGCACCGCGCGTGCCGGGGAGGGAGGGGTCGGGCGCTCCTCGCGCACCTCGGACGCACTGGTGCACCACCGGTCGGCGCCTCCCGGAACTAACCTGTGTGCGCCTCCCGGGACATGGTTCGGCCGGCCCGGCCCCGGCACCGCTCGGCGGCCCGTCCGGGCCCGGCTCCTCGGCGGGTGGGCGAGGGGCGTCCCCTCGGCGGGTGGGTGCGAGGCGTTCCTGCGGCGGGTGGGCGAGGGCGTCCCCTCGGCGGGTGGGCGCGAGGCGTTCCTGCGGCGGGTGGGCGAGGGGCGTTCTTGCGGCGGGTGGGCGTGGGCGCCTCTTCGGCCGGCGGTCATGGCACCGTCCCCGCCCGGCCGACCGCCCTGGCCGGCACCCCGTCAGCGCTGCTGCTGCATCTCCTGCGTCCCCCGCGGCGGCTGCGCCTGCTCCGGCTGACCCGGCTGACCCGGCCGCCGCGTCTGCCCCGTCAGCCCCGTCTGCTCCGTCTGCTCCGCCTGCTCCGTCCGGTGCATCTGGTCCAGGCGGGCGAGGCGGCGCCGCACGTGGTCCAGGGCGCCGGTCCGCCGGCCGGGTACGACCGTCCGCAACCCGGCGAGCGCCGGGCCGAGTTCCCGCGCCCGGTGCGGGTCGTCGATGCGGCCCCACTGGTGGTGCGCGCGGTCCACGGCCGCCTCGACCCCGGGGGCGTCCGCCGGCTGGCCGGCGCTCAGCCGCGCGCTCGCCACCGCGAGCCAGGTGCGGCAGCTGCGCGCCGGTTCCCCGGCCAGCATCGCCAGGTCCGCCCGTACCTCCGCCCAGTGCAGGGCCTCCTCGGAGGCCGGTCCGTGGGCCAGGGCGGCGGCCCGCTCGTGCCGGGCGGCGAGCGCGTCGGCGTCGCCGTGGCGGCCGGAGCGCGCGGCGGTGGAGACGGCCGCGTGCGGGTCGTCCGGCACCGTGCCGGGCCGGACGGGCGCCAGCTCCAGGCCGGGGTCCGTGCCGTCGGCGGCGATCCGGGCGAACGCCAGCCGGTGCAGCTCCTCCTCCGGCGGGCGCCGGCCGCTGCGCAGGATCGTCGCGACCGCCGTCATGTACGCGGGGGCGGCGACCGTGCGGCGGCCCGGCGCCGGGGCGATCCGGCCGTGGACGGCGCTGTGCGGGCCGCAGTCCAGGGGCGACCGGCGGCCGGGCGGCAGCGGCGCGCACAGCGTCCGCCGGGTCTCGGCGTCCGCGTGCAGGTCGAGGACCAGGGTCGTCGCGCCCGCCGGCCGCAGCCGCAGTTCGTCCCGGAACCAGTGCCAGGGCAACGCCGTGTAGCGCACGGTCGCGGGGGTGGTGCGGGCCAGCGCCAGGTGCGGAAGCCGTTGGCGCCGGTCGAGGTGCAGCTGGCCGGTGACGTAGACGGTGAGGGGTCCCGGCGCCGCGGCGGCGGCCCGCAGCCGCGTCAGCACGGCCTGCGGCTCCAGCGGGTCGGCGAGTTCGATGACGTTCACGGAGCCGGTGCCGGTCGCGGACAGCACCGCGGGCGGTACGGCCGCCAGGACGGGGAGCACGGACGCGGCGTCCACCAGCCGCCCCCGGCCCAGCGGCGAGGCCGCCAGCAGCAGCACGGTTCCGGGCACGGTCGCCTCCCCCTGTCGATCACCCACGGGCAGCACGGTAACCGCTGCGCCCCTCACGGGGGACGGGGACGGCGAACGTTCCCCCACGGGGCGGGACGCCACGGGCCGGACCACTGTCCTTGGTGACGTTCCGGTCCAGATGACGGCCAGGAGGGACAGGTCCCGGGTGAGTCGGTCGACCACGGGCGGACAAGTGGCCGATCACAGCGGCGCGCACGTCCTCGCCTTCGAGGTCGCCGGTGTTCCACCAGGGCCGGGCCGCCCCCGCAGCGACCGGAGGGCGATGCGGAGGACAGCGCGGAGCACCTCCTCGGCGCGCTCCGGAAGCTCGACGAGCGCCTCGACGGCCCACGGAGACTGCCGCACCGTCAGCCTTGGCCCCGTCCCGCTCGAAGGATCACCCTGCACGCCTTGCGCCGGCGCGGGTGAGGCCGGCCCGATCGTGTGCCGTGGCTGCCGTCTGCGGGAGACAGGGCGCGCCGCAGCACATTGTTGAAGGGGTGAAGAGGTGCCGCTGAGGGGAACTTGAGGTTCCTCAGCGTGAAGATCAGCCATTAAATATCGACCATTTGCCCGTTATGGAAGGCCAGAAGGGCCTCCGGTGAGGGATCGGTGACCTTCGTCCCGTTTTTTCCCATCGGGCGGTTCCGGCCACTCGCCGAACGCGCCTGTCGGCCGAGCCCGGTACTGATTACTGTCCCTCTCGCCTCCAGCGTTCCTGGAGGCGCGGGCGAGCAGTCCGCCTCACTCCCGGGAGACCCCGTTGCGTCGCACCCTGTGCACCGCTGCCGCCCTGGCCACGCTGTTCCTCGCCGGAGGCTGCTCCGACGAACCCGAGGCGAAGCGTCCGAGCCCCACCGCTCCGACCGCTTCCGCCGGCAGGCCCACCCCAGCGCCCGCCACACAGCCGCCCAGCTTCGAGCTGCCCGAGAACGCGCGGACCCTGGTGGCCGAGACCACCGGCGACACCGACCGGAACCTGCCCGCCTTCACCCCGCAGGAGGGCGCGTACACCCTCTACGCGACGTGCGAGGGCAAGGGCAAGGTCTCGATCATGGACCGGGACAGCAGCACCCCCCACCCCGTCACGTGCGACGGGGTCCACACCGTGGGCGTCGTCCACGGGGACAAGAAGCCTCAGCACCTCACCGTCCAGGTGACCGGCGGAACCTCTGTCTGGAGGATCGCGGTGGTGTCCGGGAACCACCAGTCCTGACAAGGCCCTCGCCCAGGGCACGCGTTCCCGTCTCCGGCCGGCCGCCAGGCCCTGGGCCCCGGCCGGCCCGCACGACGATCTCGCGCCCGTCGCGCGCACCGTCGTGACGGCCCGGCGGTCGGCGAGCATCCGGGGCGCGTCCGTGCGGCCGGCGAACCCGATCACCCGGGCCGACCGGGCTCGTGACGGGGAGCGGTCCCCACCAGGCGTCGGCAGCGGGACGCCTCCGGCGCACCCGCACCAGGCCGACCGGAGCCGGTACGGGCCGCCGTCGGTCGAGGGCCGCCGCCGGGTGTCGGAGCCGTCGACTTGCCCGCGGGGCCCGGCCGGTGTGCCCTGGAAGGCGGGGGCGAGGAGAGAGGAGTGCTCCGATGGCTCATGCGGCACCCAGGTCCAGGGTCAGGGGCAGGGGCAGGCCCGGGACCGAGCGGACCGGCACACCCGACGTCTTCAGCGAACGGACCCACCGGATGGCCCGGATCGCCGTCCCCGTCGCCCTCGGGCTGGTCTACGGCTACTGGGCCGCCGCCAACGTGCGGTACGGCGGGCCCATCACCGGTGGGAACGTGCTGTTCGGCTTCCTCACCGCCCTGGTGTTCATCGTGCTGTTCCTGGCCGTGCAGGCGGTCGCCCCGCGTCTGAAGCGCGAGGTGCACGCGGCGCTGTGGGGCGCCTTCACCGCCGCGTCCATCGGCTTCCTGGTCAGCACCACCGGTTTCAGCGTGCTGTGGTCCATGTGGCTCGGCCTGGCGTCGGGAGCGGGGCTCGGCGCGCTGCTGTTCTACCGCTACCACTCCCGCGAGGACGCGGCGGGGCGCCGGCGCCCGTGAGCAGCGCGGGCGGCGGAGCGGCGGTCCGCTCCGGCCGGGCCCGGTGGCCCGGGACGGTGACCCCAGGCCGGTGACCCCAGGCCGGTGACCCCGGCCCGGCCCGAGTCCAGCGGCTCGGGCCGGGCCGAGGCACGGGCGGACGGGCGGGTGGCGCGCGGACGGGGCCACCGCGGAGGCCGACGGGGGCACGGACGGACGGACCGGCGGACAGGCGGACGCGCGCACAGGGTCACGGGGTCACGGGGTCACGGGGTCGGCGCGACCGGTGTCCGCGGCCGCCCCATCACCCGTTCGGGTGAAGCATCCCCTCCGTCGCCCGTACGGGCCGCCCCCGTGCACCCGTCTGCGGGCCCTGCGCTCGCGGAGCCGGCCCCGGCCGCCTTGCCTGGAGGGGTGTCCGCCTCCCCCGTCCCGCCCGGCTCCGGCCCACGGGCGACCGACCCCGCCGCCGCCCGACCCACCGGCCCGACCGGACCCACCGGGACCGGCGGCCCGCACGGCCCCGGCGGCCCGCGGCTGCGCAACGCCGTGTCGGCCGTGCTGACCGCGCTGGCGTGCCTGCTGCTCCCCTGCGGCGCCCTCGCCGTCTGGGCGTCGCACGGGCTCGCCGACACCGGCCGCTACGTCGGCACGATGGCACCGCTGGCCGCCGACCCGGATGTGCGGGACGCGGTCGCCGACGCCGTCGGGGACGGGGTGGTGCGGGAACTCGGCGCGGAAGGGTCCCCGGCCCTGGGGGCCTTCGTCCGGGAGGCGGTGCGCTCGTTCACGCACACCGAGGCGTACCGGACGGCCTGGGAGGCGGGGAACCGTGCCGTCCACGACGCGGTCCTGCACGCCGTGCGCGACGACCGGGCCGCGCCGGGACCGGTCACCGTCGACCTCGCCCCGGTCGCGGCGGAGGTGAAGGCGCGTCTGGTCGCCGACCGGGTGCCGTTCGCCCGGAACATCCCGGTCGAGCACACGGAGGTCGCGGTGGTTCCGGCCCGTGACGTCCCCGGTCTGCGGAAGGGGTACCAGGTGCTCGACACGGCCGCCCTCTGGCTGCCCCTGTCGGCCGTCGCCCTCGCCGTCGCGGGGGTCGCCGTCGCCGGATGCCGCCGTCGTGCGCTCACCGCGACCGGGCTCGGGGCCGCGCTGGGCGGTGCCCTGCTCGGTGTCGCCGTGGTCGTCGGCCGCCACCTCACCCTGGCCGACCTGCCCGAACCGATCCACCGGCCCGCGGCGGGCGCGGTCTACGACGCCCTCACGGCGGGCCTGCGTACCGCGTCCTGGCTGCTGGTGGCCCTGGGGGCGGGCGTGGCCCTGCTGTCCTGGCTCGCCGGGCACCGCCACCGCCTTACCGGCGGGCGCCGCGCGCAGGCCCCGGACGGCACCGCCCCCGCACCGCCCGCCCCTCCGCCCCGCGCCCGGGTGTGAACCCGGCACCACCGGACGGCGCGCGCGGCCCCGCCGCTCGCCCGCACGCCGCCACCGCCCCCGCCCCGTGACGCGACCCCGGCGACGCGCGACGCCGGTGACGCGGCCCCGCCGACGCGGCCCCCGTGACGCGACCACCGTGGAGCCACCCCGGTGACGCGACCACCCGCCACGGAGCCGTCGCCCGCGCCGCCCCGCCGCGCAGCGGTCGCCGCGTCGTGCGAGGCAACCCCGGCGCGCGCTCCGCCGTCCCTGACATGAGGGAGGATGCGGACACCCCACCGCGAGCGGAAGGCCGGACGTTGGACACTGCGACTGCCGAGTGGACCGCCGACGACGAGGCGGCCGACCGCCGCAGCGGGCGGCGGCGTTTCCGCACCCGGTGTGCGGCGCTGCTGTTCGCCGGGGTCAGCGTGGTCGTCGGCTGCCGGGTGGCCGACACCGACGCCGTCACGCCCGTGACCCAGCTCCTGGCGTTCCTGCCCTGGCTGCTCGTGCCCACCGGTCTCGGTCTGCTGCTCACCCTGCTCGCCCGGTGGTGGACCGGGCTGGCCTGGGGGATCGCCGTGCTGGGGCTGCTGGCCTGGTTCATCGAGCCGTACGGCAAGAGCGTGGAGCCCACCGGCCGGCCGGTCGCCTCCCTGCGGGTGCTGACCTCGAACGTGGAGTTCGGGCGGGGGACCGGTCCGCTCGTCGAGGCGGTGCGCCGCGAGAAGCCGGACCTCGTGTTCGTGCAGGAGTGCGACCCCGGTTGCGAGGCGCGGCTGGGGCGGGACCTGGCGGACAGCCACCCGCACCGCAGCGCCGTCTCCGGCGGTGGCTCCGAGGGCTCCGTCATCCTCAGCCGCCACCCCCTGCGGGACGCCGATCCGGTGCCCGGCACCATGGGCATGCCCGCCGCGGTCGCCGACGTCGACGGGCAGGCCGTGCGGCTGCAACTCGCCCATCCCATGCCGCCGTTGCCGGGCCAGACCGAGCTGTGGCAACGCGAACTGGGGCGGTTGCGCGAGGCCGCCGCACGCGACCGGACGACCCCGGCCGTGTTCGCCGGGGACTTCAACGCCTCGCAGGACCACGCCGCCTTCCGCCGCATCCTCGACGCCGGTCTCAGCGACGCCGCCCGGCTGGCCGGCGCCGACCGGACGCCGACCTGGCCGGCCAGGACCATGCCCGCGTTCGGCGCCCAGATCGACCACGTCCTGGTCACGGAGCAGTTCGCGGCGCACCGCGTCCGCTTCCTGGACCTCGCCCGCACCGACCACCGGGCGGTGCTCGTCGACCTCACCCTGCACGAGGGCCGCTGACGGACGAGGAGCGGGCCGCCCCCGCGAAGGGGACGGCCCGCTCCCACCGGCTGCAGGTCGGGTCAGGTCAGGTCAGGTCACCGCGCACCGTGCGGATCCGTACGGGCGACCGCCGGCCGCATGTCGGGCCGCCGGGCCCCGTCGACGGGCGACGTGACCCCAGAGCACTGACCCCTGGCCGCTGACCACTGACCGCATGAGGCACGCCCCGCCCGGTCAACGGGCGACCATGACCCACGTACCGCCGTGCCCGGACAACGGACGACCGCGACTCACGCGCCGCCCCGCCCGGTCAACGGGCGACCGTGGCCGACGCGACGCCGTGTCCGGTCAACGGGCCGACTTCGCCAGGCCCTTGTCCGTCACCTCCGCCATCGCCGCGGCGAGGCCGTTGGCCCACAGCTGGTTCACCCGGGACCGCTCCGCCGCGTTGGGGTAGGCGTTGGTGCAGGACGGACCGGGGCCGCCGCCGGACATCAACTCGCTGCACGGGCCGGAGTAGTTGTCCCGCAGCCCGAGCACGTGGCCGGTCTCGTGCGCGGTCACGCGGGTGGAGTCGTAGGTCTGGTTCTGCCGGTAGTCCAGGAAGATGTACCCCCGGCCGTGGCCGTCCGTGGACGCGTACGAGCCGCGCGGGTCGTTGCCCTCCCGGTAGGAGAAGTCGGCCCCCGAGGTGCCCGCCTGGAGCTTGACGTTGGAGACCGAGCTGTTCCAGATCTGCGTGCTGCGGGCTATCTGCGTGGCGAACGACGGGGCCCGGGAGGCGTTGTAGACCACCGTGACGGCGGCCGCGCTCTTCGGGTTCGCGGCCCGCTTCTCGGCCACCGACCGCAGGACGGCCTCGAAGAAGGCCCGGTCGGCGCGGGCCTCGGCCTGCGCGTCGGCCTCGGCGGCGGGGCCGGCGGAGGGGGACCCGTAGGCGACGACCGGCGCGCCCTCGGCGGTGGGGGTCGCCGAGGCCGGTCCGGCGGTGCCGAGACCGAGGGTGGCCAGGCTCAGTCCGGCGGCGGTGAGAACGGACAGGGGCATGCGCAGGCGCATCGGTGACTCCTCGGGGTGGGGGGATGAGTCAGACACCGTGAGTGTCCGTGTCCGTACGGGCGTTGTGATGATGGCAACCGCCGATAGGACCGCCCTATCCCTCTCCGTCCCCACCTGCCCCGGCATGCCCGGCGGCCCTGACGAGGGCCCTTCCGACCCGGGCCGGCCGCGCGCGCCGCGAAGGCCCGATGGTCCTGATCGGTCGGGATTTGTATGTCTGGTGAAAGCTGAACTTCCGCTTTACCCTCCCAGGGCATGGAGCTTGAGGTCAGGCACCTCAGGGCGCTGTGCGCCATCGCCGACACCGGCAGCCTGCACCGCGCGGCACGCCAACTGGGAGTGGCACAGCCCTCGTTGAGCACGCAGCTGCGGCGCATCGAACACGAGCTGGGCGGTGCCCTGTTCGTCCGGGCCCGGACCGGCTGCCGGCCCACCCCCCTGGGCCGGCTGGTCCTCAGCCGTGCCCGCCCCCTGGTGGCCGAATTGCGCTCCCTGGTCAGCGAGGCGCGGGCCGCCGCCGTCGGGGAACGCCAGCTGCGCATCGGGTCCACCGCCAGCCGGGCGCTGGCGGGCTGGCTGCGCCGGCTCCGCGCGCACTGGCAGGAGCCCATCCTGCACATGGACGTCTCCGCCAACGCCCTGCTGCGGATGGTGGCCGACGGCCAGCTCGACGTCGCCTTCGTGCACGAGGTGGAGGGCAGCCCGCTGCGCGTCCCCGAAGGGCTGCGGACCCGCGTCCTGGTGGAACGGGAACCGCAGTTCGTCTGTCTGCCGGCCGACCACCCGGCCGCGACGAAGCCGGTGGTGCGCCTCTGCGACCTGGCCCACGACCGCTGGATGATCGACCCCACCGTCGACGGCGAGTGGGACGCGGTGCGCCGGGTGCTGCGCGCCGAGGGACTCGACCCGCGCATCCTGCACGGGGACTACCACACCGCCGCGTCCCTGGTCGCGACCGGCGAGGTCGTCACGGTGGTCCAGCCGACCTCGCCCTCCCGCGCCGAGACGGCCGTCCGCCCCCTGCACGGCGACCCGCTCGGGGTGCGGCTGCTGCTGGCGGCCCGCACCGACACCGAACTGGACGGCGTCTACCCGGACCTGGCGGACGCCTACGACGAGGTCGCCCGCCAGGCACCGGCGTACCGGGAATGGCTGGAACGCGGCGGGTCGGAAGCACCCGTTCCGGCCCTTCCGTGACAGGGGCGGGGGCGGGTCCGGCCCCCGCCCGCCGCCGCCCTGCCCCGTCCGGGGCCGCCCGCCCCGCCTGGGGGCCGCGCCGGCTCCGGGGAACGGGGCGAGCGCCCCGGGGGCACGGGCCGGGCACCCCAGAGGCACGGGCCCGAGCACCCCGGGGAACAAGCAGAGCGCCTCAGACGCCGATGTCCCGCCCGTCGGCGCGCCACACCGCCACGACGGACGGACGGACGTAGGTGCCGGGGCCGTCGGGCCAGGTGCTGCCGGGGTTCTCCACGCTCGCCCCGTCGACCTCGCCCGGGTGCTGCACCGCGACCAGCACCCGCCGGTCCTGGATGACGGGACCGCAGGTCTCCGCCCCCCTCGGCACGGTCAGGAACTGCTTCAGCTCGCCGCGCCGGCTGCCCCGCGTGGCGACCCCGAAGAGGCCGTCGTGCGAGCCGAGGGCGTTGCCGTCGGTGGAGATCCACAGGTTGCCGTGGTCGTCGAAGGCCACGTTGTCCGGGCAGGAGATGGGGCTCACCGCGTCCTTCGGGAAGCCCGCGAAGTACGTCGCCGGGTCCTCCGGGTCGCCCGCGACGAGGAACAGCGACCAGGCGAACCGGGTGCTCTCCGGACGGTTCCAGCGCTCGGTCAGCTCCAGGACGTGGCCGTGCTTGTTGGCGTGCCGCGGGTTGGCCTCGTCCGCCGCCGGGTGCGAGCCCACGCCGCGGTTGGAGTTGTTGGTGAGGGCCACGTACACCTTGCCGGTGACCGGGTTCGGCTCGATGTCCTCGGGGCGGTCCATCTTGGTGGCGCCGACCTTGTCACCGGCGAGACGCGTGAAGACGAACACCTCCTCGGCGGTCATGCCCTCGACGTGCGAGACGGCACCGTCGGCGGTGGCGGTGGCCAGCGGGATCCACTGCCCGCTGCCGTCGAACTCGCCGTCCCGGGGCAGCTTGCCCGTCCCGTCGATCTCCATCGCGGGCGAGTCGCCGGTCAGCTTCGCCACGTAGAGGGTGCCCTCGTCGAGCAGCGTGAGGTTGTGCTCGCGGGCCCAGCGGCTGGTGCCGTGGCGCATCCGCTTGCTGCCGACGAACTTGTAGAAGTAGTCGAAGCGCTCGTCGTCACCGGAGTAGACGACCGGACGCCCGTCGTGGGTCAGCCGGACGGTCGCCGCCTCGTGCTTGAAGCGCCCGAGCGCGGTGCGCTTGCGGGGCGTCGACGTGGGGTCGTGCGGGTCGAGTTCGACGACCCAGCCGAACCGGTGCACCTCGTTCGGCTCCTGGGCGAGGTCGAAGCGCCGGTCGAACCGCTCCCACTTGCGCTCGGTCTCACCGCTGCCGACGCCGTAGCGCTTGTCCGTGGGCCGGCTGCCGCGCGCGAAGTACTGGTTGAAGTTCTCCTCCGCGTGCAGGGTCGTGCCCCAGGGGGTGGTGCCGCCCGCGCAGTTGTTCAGCGTGCCGAGCACCCTGGTGCCGCTCGGGTCGGCCGAGGTCTTCAGCAGGTCGGACCCGGCGGCCGGGCCGGTGAGCCGGAACTCGGAGGTGGCCGTCAGCCGCCGGTTGAGCCGGTGGCGCGGGACGGGGGTCAGCTTCCCGGTCCTGCGGTCCTCCTCCACCGCCACCACGGCCAGCCCGTGCGCGGCCCAGGCGATCTCCACCTGCTCGCGGGTGGGACGGGCCGGGTCGTAGCCGCGGAACATGAGCACCTCGTCGGTGTACTCGTGGTTGGCGACGAGCAACTGGCGGCCACGCTCCCCCTTCAGCGGCAGCAGGGCCAGGAAGTCGCAGTTGTAGCCGAACTGTCCGGCCTGCGCCTTCGCGCTCTGCCGCTCCGGGTCGAAGGCGGGCGCCCCGCGCAGGATGGGCTCGCCCCAGCGGATGACGACGTTCTGCCGGTAGCCCTCGGGCACGGTGACCGCGTCGGTGGTGTTGGGCGGGACCGGCGTGAACCGCAGCCCGCGGGCGCCCTTCGGTCCCGGGCGGTGCGGTTTCCCGCGTCCTGCCACGGGGGCCGCCTGTGCCTCGGGGGCGGTCGCGACACCGGCCGCACCGGCCCCGGCCGCGGCGACGGTGACCACGGCGGCGGCCCGCATCACCGAGCGCCGGCTGAGGGCCCCGGCGATGACGTCACCGACGTACTCGTTGGAGCTGGTGTTGGGCACCTCGTGGAAACAGGCGTCACCACACCGGAACCGACACGTCAGGGCGGACCGGCCGCCGGGGTGCGAACCGGACGGCGTTCCGATCAACGGCAGCAGCTTGCGCACTTCGCTCTCCTTGGATGCCCGTGAGTCTCAGCGCGACGCTAGGAGCGCAGCGGTGCCACAGCCGGGCGGCCGGGTGAACGACGAGTGAACCCGTGGCGGCCTTCGAGGAGTTGGGCACGGAGCGACGGCCGCGGGCGCTCGGGCCGGAAGTCCCCCTTGACAGGGGGGCGGCCACAGACCCCGACCCTGCCCAAGATCGCCTGTGCGGGCCGCTAACCTTACGTGTCCGTCCTGGCCAGGGATTGACGGGCATCAACTCAGTGAAGGGTTGCGCACATGGGCATTCTCACTCTCTTGCGGAACGCGTTCGGCCGGTCACGCAAGGCACGGGCCGCCGAGGCGGAGGGTGCGGCGCAGGCCGTCGAACCGCAGCCCGCCTCCGCTTCCCCGGAGCCCACGCTCCCGTCGCCGTCGCCGGAGCCGAGCACGGGGCCGAGCACGGAGCCCTCGGCGCAGCCCGAGCAGCAGGAACGGTCGGAGCGGTCGGAGCGGTCGGCTTCGGCCTCCGTCCCCGAGCCCCGCAGTGGGCACGATCTCGTCTCCGCCGCCTTCGACAACGTGGCGGTGCCCCGCCCCACCCGTTCCGACGAGCCGACGTCCACCGCGGACGAGACCCGTGCCGAGGCCGGGGCCCCGACCGAGACGGCGTCGAAGCCCGCCGAGACGGCGAAGCCGGCCGACCCGCAGCCCGAGCCCGAGGCCACCCCGGAACCCGAGGCGGCCACGGCAGCTCCGGCAGCCCCCGAGGCCGAGACCAAGCCCGAAGCGGTGACCGAGCCCGAGGCCGAGGCCAAGCCCGAACCGGCGACCAAGCCCGAGGCGGAGGCCAAGCCCGAGGCCGAGCCGGAGTCCCCCACCTCGCCGGAGGCGCCGACCGCCCAGACCGAAGCAGCCGAGCCCGCGACGGAACGCGAGGCGGACGCCGAAGCCGGCCACGAGGCGGACGCCCCGAAGGCGGAGGCAGCGGCGGACGCCCCGAAGGCGGAGGCAGCGGCCGACACCGAAGAGAAGCCCGAGGCGGACGCCGACACCGCCCCGCAGGCCGACGCCGACAACGCCCCCGAGGCCGACGCGGACGCGGCACCCACCGCCGAACCGGAGCCGGAGGCGGCCCCCGAGCCGCGGACCGAGGCCCCGGCAGCCGACAAGGCCGAGCCGGAAGCGAAGGACGAGGCAAAGACGGAGGCCAAGCCCGAACCCGAGGCGGAGGCCGAAACCCCGGCCGAACCCGAAGCCGAGACCAAGGCCGACGCCGAGACCAAGCCCGAAACCCCGGCCGAACCCGAAACCGAGCCGGAGACCAAGACCGAACCCGAAACCGAACCGGAGACCAAGGCCCCCACCCCAGCCTCAGCCCCCGCCCCCGCTCCCGCTCCCACCCCCGAGCCGGCCCCCTCCGTCCCCGCGGCCCTCTCCACCGCCTACCAGGCCGCCGCCTCCGTCCTGGAGCAGCACCACCTCTCCGGCACCCGCGCCACGGTGTACCTGGTCCTGGACCGGTCCGCCTCCATGCGTCCGTACTACAAGGACGGCTCCGCCCAGGCCCTGGCCGAGCAGACGCTCGCCCTGGCCGCCCACCTCGACCCCGAGGTCACGGTGAAGGTCGTCTTCTTCTCCACCGAACTCGACGGCACCGGCGAGCTCACCCTCGACGACTTCGAGGACCGGATCGACACGCTGCACGCGTCCCTCGGCCGGATGGGCCGGACCAGCTACCACGCGGCGGTCGCCGAGGTCCTCGCCCTGCACGACAAGTCGGGCCCCGGTCCGGACACCCCCGCCCTGGTGGTCTTCCAGACGGACGGCGCCCCGGACGCGAAGACCCCGGCCAACCAGGCCCTCTCCGAGGCCGCCACCTCCCACCCGGCGGTCTTCTTCTCCTTCGTCGCCTTCGGTGACCCGGAGAACAAGGCGTTCGACTACCTCCGCAAGCTGAAGACGCCGAACACGGCGCACTTCCTCGCCGGGGCGACGCCGAGGGAGCTCACCGACAAGGAGCTGTACGAGGGCGTCCTGGCGTCCTGGCGCCCGTAGGCCGCCGCCGGGAACGACGCGGGAAGCCACACCCCGGGGGGTGGGCGGGACGGGGCCACTGCCCTCCCGTCCGCCCCCCGAAACGTGTGTGAGCCGATCACCTCGCGCCCAGTAGGATTTCGGGCATGGCGGCCACTGGATCAGAGAAGCAGGGGGCGAAGGCGTACTACGTCACGACCCCCATCTACTACGTCAACGACGCTCCTCACCTGGGCCACGCCTATACGACCGTCGCAGGCGACGTGCTCACCCGCTGGCACCGCCAGCGCGGTGAGAAGGTGTGGTACCTCACCGGCACGGACGAGCACGGTCAGAAGATCATGCGCACGGCCGAGGCGAACGGGGTCACCCCGCAGGCCTGGGCCGACAAGCTCGTCACGGAGGCGTGGAAGCCCCTGTGGGAGCACCTCGACATCGCGAACGACGACTTCATCCGCACCACGCAGAAGCGGCACACCGACCGCGTCCAGGAGTTCGTGCAGGACCTGTACGACAAGGGCGAGATCTACAAGGGCGGCTACGAGGGCCCGTACTGCGTGGGCTGCGAGGAGTACAAGCTCCCCGGCGAGCTGCTCGACGGCGAGGGAGAGTACGCGGGCCAGAAGCTGTGCCCGATCCACAAGAAGCCGGTGGAGATCCTCAGCGAGGAGAACTACTTCTTCAAGCTCAGCGAGTACAGCGAGAAGCTGCTCGCCCACTACGAGGCGAACCCCGGCTTCATCCAGCCCGAGTCGGCGCGCAACGAGGTCGTGAACTTCGTCCGCCAGGGGCTGGAGGACCTCTCCATCTCGCGGTCGACGTTCGACTGGGGCGTCCCGGTCCCGTGGGACGACAAGCACGTCATCTACGTGTGGGTCGACGCGCTGCTGAACTACGCCTCGGCCGTCGGCTACAACGAGAACCCGGAGAAGTTCGAGGGCACCTTCCCCGCCGACGTCCACCTGGTGGGCAAGGACATCCTCCGGTTCCACGCGATCATCTGGCCGGCCATGCTGATGGCGCAGGGCCTGCCGCTGCCGGGGAGGATCGCCGCGAACGGCTGGCTGATGGTCGGCGGCGAGAAGATGAGCAAGTCGAACCTGACCGGCATCAAGCCGCAGGACCTGACCTCGCACTTCGGCGTGGACGCGTACCGCTGGTACTTCCTGCGGGCCATCTCCTTCGGCCAGGACGGCTCGTTCTCCTGGGAGGACTTCTCCGCCCGCTACACCAGCGAGCTGGCCAACGACTACGGCAACCTCGCCTCCCGCGTGGCGGCCATGGTCGGCAAGTACTTCGGCGGCGAGCTGCCGGAGGCGACCGCGTACGGCGAGGCCGAGCAGGCGATCCGGGACGGCCTGGCCAAGGCGGTCGCGGAGGCCGACCGCAGCATCGGTGACGAGCTGGACTTCCAGGGCGGCATCCTCGCCGTCTTCGACTTCGTCAAGCAGGTCAACGGCTACATCACGGAGCAGGAGCCCTGGAAGGTCGCCAAGGACACCTCCGACGAGGGCAGGGCCCGCCTGGCGACGATCCTGTACACGGCGGCGGAGTCGCTGCGCGCGGTGGCCGTCCTGCTCAACCCGGTGATGCCGGAGTCCTCCCGGAAGCTCTGGGACTCCCTGGGCGCCGAGGCGTCCCTGGGCGCGCTCGCCGACCAGAAGGTCGGCGAGGCGGCCGAGTGGGGCAGGCTGCCCGCCGGTTCCACGGTCACCAAGGGGGCGGTGCTCTTCCCGCGCCTGGAGGAGAAGCCGACCGCGTAACACGCGTGCCACAGGCGGGGCCCGGGAGGACGACACCCTTCTCCCGGGCCCCGTGCCTTTGCGACGATCGGGGCAGCGCGGCCGACCGGCCGCGGACCGCTGACCCGGGGGGACCTTCCATGGCACTGTTCGGCAACGCGCACACCGTCGACCCCGCGCAGGCGCAGCAGGACTACGCCCGGCTGCTCGGTCACGGCGAGCAGGTGCACGCCGCGTTCCTGCTGATCCGCGACACCATCCTGTTCACCGACCGCCGGCTGATCCTCATCGACAAGCAGGGCATCACCGGCAGGAAGACCGAGTACCACTCGATCCCCTACCGCAGCATCTCCCACTTCGCGGTGGAGACCGCCGGCACCTTCGACCTCGACGCCGAACTGAAGATCTGGCTCTCCGGCAGCCCGGCCCCCATCGAGAAGACCTTCACCAAGGGCGTCGACATCTACGAGGTGCAGGCCATCCTCACCCAGTTCGTGGCGCGGTAGCCCGGCACACGGTCCGGCCGGGGGCCCGGCACGTCAGTCGACGGGCCGGCTCCCGGACGCGTACGCCACGAACTCCGCCCACACCTCCGGCGCGACCGCGAGCCGTGGACCGGTGTCCCGGCACTTGGAGTCACGGACGTGGACCGTCCCGGGGGTGGGGGCGACCTCGACGCAGGTGTCGCCGTCAGGGCCACTGCTGTAGCTGCTCTTGAACCACGCGGGTTCGGAGGCGTCCCGTGCGGAAGCCTTGCGGATCATGTCTCTCCCAGCAGTTGCTCGATGAAAGCCAGCGACTCCCCTGGTGGGAGAGCCTGCGCACGGATGGTTCCATACCGCAGCTCAAGGACGCGGAGCTGCCTCAGTTCGGAGACGGGACGGCCGACGAACGCCCCGTCGGAGCGCCCCACAGCGGTACCGTCCTCGAACTTCAGCAACTCGATCCTGCCGCTCATGCCGGGGTGTGGCGCACTGTCCATCGGCATCACCTGGAGGGACACGTTGCTCAACCGCCCCACCTCCAGCAAGCGTTCGAATTGCTGCCGCCGGACCATTGTGCCTCCGACCTTGCGCCGAAGCGTCGCCTCTTCCAGGACGAAGCTCAACGCCGGTGCCGGACACCGCTCATAGACGGCCTGCCGAGCGACACGGGCGGCCACGCGGCGCTCCAGGTCCTCGGGCGTGTAGGCGGGCAGCCACGACGCCAGCAGGGCCCTCGTGTAGTCCGAGGTCTGCAACAGACCCGCGATGTTGCTGCTCTCGTACACCCCGATCTCGACCGCCCGCGCCTCCATCTGCGCCAGGTCCCGTACCTTCTTCGGATAGCGGACCTTGGCCACGTCCTCCTTCATTGCCGCGAGCAGCCCACCCGCCCCCAGCACCGCGTCCGCCCTGTCCAGGAACTCCGGCCGGGGGATCCGCTTCCCGCTCTCGATCTTGTAGACGAGGTCCTCGCCGTACCCCACCGCCCTGCCGAACTCGCCGGCCCGCATCCCCACCGCCTCGCGCCGCAGCTTCACCTGCCGCCCCACGGTGGCGACCACGGCCACGCCCCACTCGTCGTCCGGGTCCACCTCCCACCCTGGCTCGTCAGCCTCGGTCCTCAGCTGCCGAACCTCGCCGTCCACCGACATGCGCTCGCCTCCCCGTCGTGCCACTGCGTGCCAGCCACGCCCTACCCGTACGCACCGACCCGACAAGCCCGGACACCACCGGACAACGACCGGACAGTCACCGTACGCAACCACGGCGTCACTCCTCACGGTAGGCGTCACCGGCCACGCTGAGTGACGTGAATCGAGAACTCGCCCAACCCACCGAACCCGCCCGGAACTTCAGCGCCCTGCTGTCCCCCACGCCCCGGGGCGCCCGCCTGGCCCGTCTGCTCGCCACCGGACAACTGCGCAGCTGGGGGCTCCCGCTGGACCCGGCCCGGCTCGTCGTGGCCGAGCTGGCGAACAACGCGTCCACCCACGGCCGCGTCCCGGGCCGCAGCTTCCGGCTGCTGCTCCGGGTGGTCGGCCGGACCCTCCGCATCGAGGTCACGGACACGCGCGGTGACAAGCTCCCGCCCCACCGGCCCGCCGGCCCCACCGATGAATCCGGCCGCGGTCTGACTCTCGTCGCCGCCCTCGCCGACCGCTGGGGCGTCACCGACAGCCTGCCACGCCGCAGGACGGTCCGGGCCGAACTCACCCTCCCCGCACCGCAGTCACCGGAACGTGAATGTTCACGCTCCGGTCCGCCCTGCGCTCCCTATGCACCACCCACTGGGGAGAAAGCACCCGACCGAACCCCACCCCTCCCTCCCGCCGGGCAAACTCACTCACGCGAGTGAATATGCCCAAGTGGGCTGGATTTGGGATGGGTTGCTTGCCCTACGCTCAGCGCCAGCAGCACCGGACCACCGCAGACATGTGACGGCCCCCGCCGGGAGCGACATTCCCGATGCGAGGGCCTGACCACCAAGGAAGCAAGACAAAGGAACCTTCCCGATGGATACCGAAAACCCTAGCGCGCCCGCGCGCTCCCAGTCCCGGAACCGGGGCAAGAAACACCCCGACGGGCATCCGGACGACCGACGGCCCGCTGGCATCGTCCACGACCACGTCCGGCACACCGAGAACTTCACGGTGATCGGCAACGACCTGGCCCAGCACCAGGAGCTGTCCCTGCTCGCCATCGGACTGGCCTGTTACATCCAGTCGGTGCGACGGGGCACCGCCGTCGACATCAAGACCCTCGCCGCCCGCTTTCCCGAGGGCCCCACCCGCATCGCCTCCGCCCTGCGGGAGCTGGAAGCGCACGGCTACCTGCGCCGCACCCGCGAGCGCACCACCACCGGCCGGATCGTCACCCGCACAGTGTCCTGCAACCGCCCGGGGCACCGGGGCGCCCGGGAGCAGGCCGCCCGCAGGCCCGCGCGGCGCACGGAACCCGACGGCCCCGCACCCCGCAAGCGGCTCCCCGCCGTGCCGCAGCCCTCGCACCCCTGGCCCGCCCTGCTCCACACGGCGGTCGAGGTCCTCGCCGGCCTGCGCCGCCACGACCCCCGTCTGCTCCTGTCCGCCACCGACGCCGAACACCTCGCCCCCGGCGTCGCCGCCTGGCTGGAACGCACCCTCACCCCCACCGCCGTACGCCACGCCCTGACCGCGAACCTGCCCGACGAACCCCTGGTCCGCCCGGCCGCCCTCCTCGCCCACCGCCTGACCGCCCAGCTCCCGCCCCCGCCCCCGGTCAGGCCCCCGGCCGCACCGGCCCCCGGCCCCCGCCCGCCCCTCCAGACCTGCGACGGCTGCGACCGCGCCTTCCGCGCACCCCAGCCGGGCCGTTGCCGCGAGTGCAGGGAGAGGGAGACCACCGGGACGCCGAAGCCCCCGGAAGCCGGGAAGACCCGCGTGACCGGATGAACCGTCGTCGCAGAACTCACCGTCACACCGCACACCCCCCGGCGTTCCGCCACACCGGACAAGACCGTTCCCTGTCCCGGGAAAGTGCCTCACCGGCACGCGGATACCTGGAGGTGCGACTGTGACCACCGGCGACAGCTGGCGTGAGCGCAGGCGTGCCCTGCTCAGGGACGATCCGGTGGCGGCCGAGACCGCCGCGCGCCTCCTCGATGACATGGGTACCGAGGAACGGGACGAGGAGGAGGTCGAGGCCGAGCACCGGGCCGCCCGCCTCGCCGCGGTCCGCGCCTACGAGCCCGACGCCCGCCTCGACGAGGAACTGCGGCTGAGGCTGACGGGACCGGACACCGAGGGGGGCGCTCTGCGCTTCCAGTGGGGCGACGCCCTGCTGAGCCCGGTGGAGAACGCGATCTCCGTCGCTGCGGGTACTCCGGTCCACCTGGAGCTCACGGGCATCTCGCGGGGCAGCACCGTCATCCATGCGCGTCCGGTGCCGTCCGTCACCCCACCGGAGCCCGTGGCCTTGGAGGCTCCTCCGACATCCGCCGCGAGCACCGGCATGCAGACCCTCACCAGACTGATCGCCGCATTGGAGGCCGAACAGGACGTCCGTGAGTGGTCGCGCCTCTTCGACCCCGTGGACACGCTGGCCCGCGCTCTGGGGACGTACGGACTCGACCTCGGGATGACCTGGTACGGCGGCGACGGCGACACGCGCAGGGCACGGCTCACGGAGCGCGGCAGACGCCATGCCGAGCGGCTGCGCGAGACGACGAGGGCCCGTGACCAGGAGATCATCATCTCGGGCCGTATCACCGAACTCCGCGAGAGCGGCCTGGTGAAGGTCAAGACGGGAACCGCCAGGAACGCCCACGCCTATGACGTGCGGTTCGAGGAGCCGGCGGCACTGCTGCGCATGCGTCCCGGGCTCGGAGACAACGTGCACTTCCGGGTCCGCTTCCGCCAGCGCCTCGACGCGGTGGGCATCGCCCGGTCGACCGAGTACACGTATCTCGGCCCGGCGGCCGAACAGTCGTCCCTGCCGCTGGAACCCTGACAGCCGGTCCTGCACGGATCGGGCCCCACCGACCCACCGACCCACCGACTCCGCGACTCCGCGACTCCGCGACCGACGGTCGCCCGCGGGCTCCTGTCGTTCGCGCCGGACATCACGACGTACTGATTCGAGGTGGTGGAAGTCGGCCTGGAGTCCACTCCGGCCAGGAAGAACTGGAGGAAGCTGATGCAGGACGTCGTCACCCACTTCCCGGGGCACGGGACGCTGTTCGAGGAGAAATACCTGGAGGGCAGAGCCGAAGGCGAGGCCAGGGGCGAAGCGAGGGGCATCCTGCGGGTTCTGGAGGTGCGGGGCATCGCCGTGTCGGACGACGTGCGACAGCGCATCACCGGCTGCACCGACCTCGACGTTCTCGGCGGCTGGCTCGACCGCTCCGGCACCGTGGAGCGTGCCGAGGATCTGTTCGACGATCCGGAACCGGCCGCGTAGAGCCGGAACCGGCCGGACAGGGGCGACGGCGAAGGGCCCGGACCGACTCCCCGAGGTCGCCCCCGAGTCGGTCCGGGCCCTTCGCCCGCGGTCGTCGTCTACTTCGGCTGCGGCTTGCGCACCGACAGGTGCAGTTCCTTCAGCCGGGCCTCGTCCAGCTCGGTCGGGGCGCCCATCATGAGGTCCTGGGCGTTGCCGTTGAGCGGGAAGGCGATGGTCTCGCGGATGTTGGGCTCGTCGGCGAGGAGCATCACGATGCGGTCGACGCCGGGGGCGATGCCGCCGTGCGGCGGGGCGCCGAAGCGGAAGGCGCGGAGCATGCCCGCGAACTTCTCCTCGACGGTCTCGCGGTCGTAGCCCGCGATCTCGAACGCCTTGAGCATGATCTCCGGCTCGTGGTTCCGGATCGCGCCGGAGGACAGCTCGACGCCGTTGCAGACGATGTCGTACTGCCAGCCCAGGATGTCCAGGGGGTCCTGGGTCTCCAGGGCCTCCAGGCCGCCCTGCGGCATGGAGAAGGGGTTGTGGGAGAAGTCGATCGTGCCGGTGTCCTCGTCCCGCTCGTACATCGGGAAGTCCACGATCCAGCAGAAGCGGAAGACGTTCTCCTCGAACTGCCCGGCCCGCTTGGCGGCCTCCACGCGGACCGCGCCCATGATCTTCGAGACCTCGTCGAACTCGCCGGCGCCGAAGAACACCGCGTGGCCGGGGGCCAGGGAGAGGCGCTTGGTCAGCTCGGCGACGTTCGCCTCGGTGAGGAACTTCGCGATCGGGCCGGTCAGCGAGCCGTCCTCGCCGACGCGCACCCAGGCCAGGCCCTTGGCGCCCTGCGAGACCGCGTAGTCGCCGAGCTGGTCGAAGAACTTGCGGGGCTGGCCGGAGACGCCCGGCACGGCCAGCGCGCGCACGTGCTTGCCGGCGAAGGCCTTGAACTCCGAGCCCTCGAAGACGTCGGTGATGTCGACGAGCTCCAGGCGGGCGCGCAGGTCCGGCTTGTCGGAGCCGTACTTCAGCATGGCCTCGCGGAACGGGATCCGCGGGAAGGGGGAGGTGACGTGACGGCCGTTGCCGAACTCCTCGAACAGCTCGGTCATGAGCTTCTCGATGGGCTGGAAGACGTCCTCCTGCTCGACGAAGCTCATCTCCACGTCGAGCTGGTAGAACTCGCCCGGCGAGCGGTCGGCGCGGGCGTCCTCGTCCCGGAAGCAGGGCGCGATCTGGAAGTAGCGGTCGAAGCCGGAGATCATCAGCAGCTGCTTGAACTGCTGCGGCGCCTGCGGCAGCGCGTAGAACTTGCCGGGGTTCAGCCGGGACGGGACCACGAAGTCCCGGGCGCCCTCCGGGGAGGTGGCGCTCAGGATCGGCGTGGCCATCTCGTTGAAGCCGAGGGCCGTCATCTTCTGGCGGATGGCCGAGATGACCGACGTGCGCAGCAGGATGTTGCGGTGCATGCGCTCGCGGCGGAGGTCGAGGAAGCGGTACTCCAGGCGCCGCTCCTCGTTGACGCCGTCCTCGGCGTTGATGGTGAAGGGCAGGGGTGCCGCGGCGCCCAGCACCTCGACCTCGCCGACCTCGACCTCGACCTCACCGGTCGGCAGCTCGGGGTTGACGTTCTCCGCGCCGCGGGAGACGACCTTGCCGTCGACCCGGACGACCGTCTCCTTGGACAGCTTGTCCAGCGCCTCGTACGCCTCGGTGCCGGGCCGGGCCACGAGCTGCGTGATGCCGTAGTGGTCGCGCAGATCGATGAAGAGGATGCCGCCCAGGTCGCGCCGATTGTGCAGCCAGCCACTCAGCCGGACGTCGCTGCCGACGTCAGAGGCGCGGAGCTCGCCGCAGGTGTGGGACCTGTACCGATGCATCGTCGTTCATCCAGTCTTCGCGGATCGGGGTCGTTGTTTCACGTGAAACGCGTCCCAGCCTACCGGCCGGGCCAAGATCGCCTCGCCCCGATGACGAGACGCGCACCGCCGACGACCACACGCGGACCGCTCGGAAATGCGTGCGGCAACAGTGGCATCATTCGGCGCAATCTTCCTAAAGTGGGCCAATGCGCACTGGTGACCCCCTGCCGTCCGTGGGAGACCTCCTCGCCACACTCGACACCGGCCGCTGGCACTGGGACACCGCCACCGGAAGGGTCACGGTCGACGCCGTGGCAGCCCGGCTGCTCGACCTGCCCGCCGAACAGGCGCACCTCACCGAGGCCCGCGTCCGTTCCCGGCTGCACCCGGTCGACTGGAACGAGATCACCGGCGTGGTCCGGCTCGCCGTGGCCGAGAACACCCTCGGCGAGGTCCGGATCCGCATCATGGGGGAGCAGCGGCGGCTGGACGGCCGGGCCGAGGTCGTGCGGGTGGTGCGCAGCCGCTTCCGGCCCTCCTTCGACACCGGGCGCAAGGCCTACGTGCTGACCGGCACCCTCCAGGAGGTCACCGACCCGGTCCCGGGCACCGCCGCCGGACGCAGTGCGGTCACCGGCGACTGGCGCCGCTCCCGCGAGGCGTTCCTGCTGGACGCCGGCCGGGCCCTGGCCGAGGCCCGCTCCACGCAGGAGGTGCTGCGGGTCGCGGCGAACCTCTCCATGCCGGGCTTCTCCCCGGACGGGCTGGCGGTGTTCGGCGCCGAGGGCGACCGGCTCACGATCATCGGTCACCACGGACACGAGCTCGGCGACGACAGCCCGTTCACGTTCATGCCGCTGGACACCGACTACCCCGCCACCGAGGTGCTCCGCACCGGCCGGGCGGTGTATCTGTCGTCCCCCGAGCAGTACATGGAGCGGTACCCGCTCACCTGGCCCCTCGCCCGGCGCTTCGGCCGGCAGTCCTGGGCCTTCCTTCCGCTGACCGTGGCCGGGCGGACCATGGGCACCTGGATGGCGGCCTTCACCTACCCGGTGGCCTTCACCCCCGACGAACGGTCCGTGCTGACCACCGTGGCGCGGATGCTGGCCCAGGCCCTGGCCCGGGCGGGCACGGCCGAGACCGAGCGGGCCCTGACCGACGGCCTCCAGCAGTCGATGCTGCCCCGGCTCGGCCCGCAGCGCATCCCCGGCATGAGCGTCGCCGGGCGCTACGTCCCCACCGGCGGCGGACTCCAGGTCGGCGGCGACTGGTACGACCTGATCCCGCTGCCCAGCGGCCGGTTCGCCCTGGTCATCGGGGACGTGCAGGGGCACGACGTCCGGGCCGCGGGGCTGATGGGCCAGCTGCGGATCGCCCTGCGGGCCTACGCCTCCGAGGGCCACCCGCCCGACGCCGTACTGGCCCGCGCCTCCCGCTTCCTGCACGGGATAGGCGACGGCGATCCCGACCTGCTGCGCTTCGCCACCTGCCTCTACGTCGAGGTCGACCCCACCACCGGCGTCCTGGAGGTCGCCCGCGCCGGCCACCCCGATCCGGTGATCCGCATGGCCGACGGGACGGTGCTGTCCCGACCCACGGCGGGCGGACTGCCCCTGGGCATCGACCCCGACGCCGACTACCCCATCACGCGGCTGATCCTGGAACCCGGCGAGACCATGCTGCTCTGCACGGACGGCCTGATCGAGACCGGCGGCCACGACCTGGACACCGGCTGGCAACGGTTGCGGGGCACCCTGGAGGAACACCGGGGCAACCTGGAGGAACTGGCCGACGCCGTCGTCCAGGCGGTGCACGGCCCCCGCTCCCACCACACCCCCGGCCCGCTGACAGACCGCCGCGAGGACGACATCGCCCTCCTGCTGCTGTGCCGCGCCGGCGAGGGCTGCGGCTGCGGCGCCGACCGGGACGGCATCCGGCCCCCGGTGCGCCGGACGATGCTGACGGTGGCCCAGACCGAACCCGAGCGGATCTCCGTGGCCCGGCAGCAACTGCGGGAGCTGCTGCACGACTGGTCGTCCCCGGACCAGGTCGACTCGGCGGTGCTGCTGCTGTCGGAGGTGATCACCAACGTGCTGGTGCACACCGACACCGACGCCCTGATGGTCGCCGAGGTCACCGACAGCAGGGAGGGCCGCCGGGTGCGCATCGAGGTCACCGACACCGTCGACGACCTCCCGCACGTGCGCAGCCCGGGCGAGCTGGCCTCCTCAGGCCGCGGCCTGCTCCTGATCGAGATCCTGGCCGACGCCTGGGGGGTCGACCCGCGGGGCCGCGGCAAGAGCATCTGGTTCGAGCTGTACGAGACGGCCACCGATACGGAGGGGGCCGAGGGGACAGAGGGTGCGGACGGGACGGCCCAGGACACCGCCCACGCGGCCCGAACGGTCGAAGCCGTCGGTCCCCTCGAAGCGGTCGACGGGACCGACCGCCTCACGGCCATCGGCACACTCCCCCGAGCGGGGGCCGATGACTCCGAGAAGGCCCGGAGCACCCGGGACACCGGCACGGAGGTCACCGGGAACGCCGAGACCACCGGGAGCGCCGAGACCACCGGGGAGGCCGAGAACACCGACGGCCCCGACGGGTCACCGCCCGCCTCCACCGAGCGGGCCTGACCGGCCCCGGGCCGACCCGACCGGCGACACCCCCGAACCGCTCGGCGCTCACCCACCGGAGCCGCCCCGGCCTCAGGCTCCCGCTCCTCCGAAAGCAGGAGAGGCAGCCGTCCGGGCGAAGGGGCAACCGTCCGGGCAGGAGCGGCAGCCGTCCGTCCGACTCCGCACCGACGGGAGTCCGGCACCCCACAGCAGTTCCTCAATCTGCGCACCTCACGACATCTGAGCGTATTTTGAGGTTGAGAACGAAAGAAACCAGCCATCTCCGAACGCCAACCAGACAGCCTCCTGGCCCGCCATGGCCCGCCGGCAAGCGACCACGCGCTGAAACCGCCCGCCGCCGCATACCCGTGAACAGCCATTTCCGGACGCTGGTTGATATTTCACCCACACGAGAGCCTGCAGGCGCGACTAGCTTGACGGCGAGTGCCTGAAGATCAAGTTCGCGGCCGGCCTCTTCGTTCCCGGCCAGTACTCCGGCGGGTACTGCACGTAGCAGCAGGAAAGGGATCACCCGATGGGCGACATGGGTTTCGTGTACTCCGGGGCGGCAGCGGCCTGCCTTTCCCTCGGTGCTCTGCTGGTGATCGGCCGGCCCGGCAGCAGGGTGTGGCGTGACGTCCCGGCGGTCGTCATCGGCCTGGGCTGCGTCGCACTGGCGTTCCTCGTGGCCATCGTGGCCGACGTGGCCCCGACCCACGCGACGGCCGGAGCCCTCCTGTGGGGCGCGGGCGCGGGGCAGGCGGCGCACCTGGTGCGCCGTCGCCTGACGGACAGGGCGCGCCGGTCCCCCGGCTGACGTTCCGGCCGCTCCGGCCGCCCCGGCAGCCGAGGTTGCCGGGGCCGCCGGGTCCGGCCGAGGAACGCCGGGGACGGCCAGGGTGGGCCGTAGACGGCCGCGCCCGGCCCGCCCGGTACGACGACGGCCCGGTCACCCCGGGGTGACCGGGCCGGACGCGGACGGGTGGCCGCACGCGCGGCCGGGGCGGACGAGGGTCCGGCGGCCCGGCTGCTCCACAGGACCTCAAGGACCTCAAGGGCCTCAAGAACCTCAGGGCCCCGCGTCCCGGTCCCCCGAACCCCGGAAAACCCGGACGGGCCCGGCCCCCGTCGTGCCGGTGGGAGCCGGGCCCGTCCGCGCGGGTCCGAGGCGTCTACAGCCCGTCCTCGCTCATCCCGTGCACCGCCGGGATGGTGCCGAGGCGGCCCTTCTGGAAGTCCTCGAAGGCCTGCTGGAGCTCCTCGCGGGTGTTCATGACGAAGGGGCCGTAGTGGGCCATGGGCTCACGGATCGGACGGCCGCCCAGGAGGACGATCTCCAGGTCGGGGGTGTGCGAGTCCTGCTTCTCGTCCGCGCGGACGGTCAGCGAGGTGCCGGTGCCGAAGACCGCCGTCTGGCCCAGGTGGATCGGGCGGCGTTCGGCGCCGACCGTGCCCCGGCCCGCCATGACGTACGCCAGGGCGTTGAAGTCCTCGCGCCACGGCAGGGTGATCTCGGCGCCCGGCGCCAGCGTGGCGTGGATCATCGTGATCGGGGTGTGGGTGATGCCGGGGCCCTGGTGGCCGTCCAGCTCGCCCGCGATGACCCGCAGCAGCGCGCCGCCGTCCGGGGAGGTCAGCAGCTGGACGGTGCCGCCGCGGATGTCCTGGTAGCGCGGGGCCATCATCTTGTCCTTGGCCGGGAGGTTCACCCACAGCTGCAGGCCGTGGAAGAGGCCGCCCGAGACGACCAGGTGCTCCGGCGGCGCCTCGATGTGCAGCAGGCCTGCGCCGGCCGTCATCCACTGGGTGTCGCCGTTGGTGATGGTGCCGCCGCCCCCGTTGGAGTCCTGGTGGTCGAAGACCCCGTCGATGATGTAGGTGACGGTCTCGAACCCGCGGTGGGGGTGCCAGGGGGTGCCCTTGGGCTCGCCCGGCGCGTACTCCACCTCGCCCATCTGATCCATCATGATGAACGGGTCGAGGTGGCGGTAGTTGATCCCCGCGAACGCCCGGCGCACCGGGAAGCCTTCGCCCTCGAATCCGCTCGGCGCGGTGGTGACGGCGAGCACGGGACGTGCCACGGCATCGGTCTCGGCGGTCACACGGGGCAGCGTCAACGGGTTCTCGACGGTCACTGCGGGCATGGCGGTACCTCCTCGGTTGAGGCCATTTTAGTTGAGCATTGAACTTCTCGCCACCCCGAACGACGAGAGCCCGGAGGGCATTCCCTCCGGGCCACGGGGTGTGGGGGGTCAACGGCGGCCGGCCGTCCGCGGGGCGACGGCCCCGCCCTCGGGACCGGGCACCCGGGCCGACCGCCCGGCGAGACCCGGCCGCGTCCGCGTCCGCGCGGGAACGGCTCCCGCCGTCCGCGCGGCAGGTGGCGTCAGCCGTACATCCGGCGCATCGCGAACTCGACCATCTGCTCCACCGCTTTCGCGTCGAAGACCATCCGGTGCTCCCCCTCCATGTCGAGCACGAAGCCGTAGCCGGTGGGCAGCAGGTCGATCACCTCGGCGCCGGTGATCACGAAGTACTTGGACTCCTTGCCCGCGTACCGCCGCAGCTCCTTGAGCGAGGTGAACATGGGGATCACCGGCTGCTGGGTGTTGTGCAGGGCCAGGAACCCGGGGTTGTCGCCCCGCGGGCAGTACACCTTGGACGTCGCGAAGATCTGCTGGAAGTCCTCGGCGGCCAGCTGACCGGTGGTGAAGGCGCGCACCGCGTCCGCGAGCGAGGGCGGGGACGGCTCGGGGTACAGCGGCGGCTGCTGCCCGTACCCGCCCGGCATCTGCTGCTGGGGCGGGACGTAACCCTGTTGCGCTCCGGCGCTCTGGTCGTAGCCGTACATGCCGCACAGACTACTGACCCGCGCGAGGGGTGAGTCACAGATGTCCGGATCGGGGTTGCTTCTTATTACCGACGGGTAGCATCATCGTAGCTACTTGTTGGTACGTGAACGAGTGCGAGGAGTCAGTGCCTCGCCGATCTCTCTCTAACGGAGCCGTCGCCATGGGGCACTACAAGTCGAATCTCCGCGACATCGAGTTCAACCTCTTCGAAGTACTCGGACGCGACAAGCTGTACGGCACGGGTCCGTTCGAGGAGATGGACGTCGACACCGCGAAAAGCATCCTGGAGGAGCTGAACCGCCTCTCCGAGAACGAGCTGGCCGAGTCCTTCGCCGACGCCGACCGCAACCCGCCGGTCTTCGACCCGGAGACCAACACGGCCCCGGTCCCGGCGTCCTTCAAGAAGAGCTACCAGGCCTTCATGGACTCCGAGTACTGGCGCCTGGGCCTGCCCGAGGAGATCGGCGGCACGACCGCGCCGCGCTCCCTCATCTGGGCCTACGCCGAGCTCATCCTGGGCGCGAACCCGGCGGTGTGGATGTACTCCTCCGGCCCCGCCTTCGCCGGCATCCTCTTCGAGGAGGGCAACGAGGTCCAGAAGCACATCGCGAAGATCGCCACCGAGAAGCAGTGGGGCTCCACGATGGTGCTCACCGAGCCAGACGCCGGCTCGGACGTGGGCGCCGGCCGCACTAAGGCCGTGCAGCAGGAGGACGGCTCCTGGCACATCGAGGGCGTGAAGCGGTTCATCACCTCCGGTGAGCACGACATGTCGGAGAACATCCTCCACTACGTGCTGGCCCGCCCCGAGGGCGCCGGCCCCGGCACCAAGGGCCTGTCCCTCTTCCTCGTCCCGAAGTACCTCTTCGACTTCGAGACCGGCGAGCTGGGCGAGCGCAACGGCGTCTACGCCACCAACGTCGAGCACAAGATGGGCCTGAAGGCGTCCAACACCTGCGAGATGACCTTCGGCGACCGCCACCCCGCCAAGGGCTGGCTGGTCGGCGACAAGCACGACGGCATCCGCCAGATGTTCCGCATCATCGAGTTCGCCCGCATGATGGTCGGCACGAAGGCGATCTCCACGCTGTCGACCGGCTACCTCAACGCGCTGGAGTACGCCAAGGAGCGCGTCCAGGGCCCCGACCTGGCGAACTTCATGGACAAGACCGCGCCCAAGGTCACCATCACCCACCACCCCGACGTGCGCCGCTCGCTGATGACGCAGAAGGCGTACGCGGAGGGCATGCGCGCCCTGGTGATGTACACCGCCTCGATCCAGGACGCCATCCAGGTCAAGGAGGCCAACGGCGAGGACGCCTCCACCGAGAACGCGATGAACGACCTGCTCCTGCCGATCGTCAAGGGCTACGGCTCCGAGAAGGCCTACGAGCAGCTCGCCCAGTCGCTGCAGACCTTCGGCGGCTCCGGCTTCCTGCAGGAGTACCCGATCGAGCAGTACATCCGCGACGCCAAGATCGACACCCTGTACGAGGGCACCACCGCCATCCAGGGGCAGGACTACTTCTTCCGGAAGATCGTCCGCAACCAGGGTGCCGCCCTGAACTCGCTCGCCGAGGACATCAAGAAGTTCCTCGCCCTCGGCACCGGCGGCGAGGAACTGGCCGGCGCCCGCGAGCACCTGGCCAAGGCGGCCGTCGAGCTGGAGGCCATCGTCGGCCTGATGCTCACCGACCTCGCGGCCACCGAGCAGGACGTCAAGAACATCTACAAGGTGGGCCTGAACACCACCCACCTGCTGATGGCCTCCGGTGACGTCGTCGTCGGCTACCTGCTGCTGAAGGGCGCCGCCGTCGCGGCCGAGAAGCTCCCGACGGCCGCCGGCAAGGACCAGGCGTTCTACACCGGCAAGATCGCCGCGGCGAAGTTCTTCGCCGCCAACGTCCTGCCCGGCGTCACCCTGGCCCGCAAGGTCGCCGAGGGCGTCGACCTGGACCTGATGGAGCTGGACGAGGCCGCCTTCTAGCCGACCCGCCCGCACCACTCGCCGCAGGACCACGCGAGGGTCCGCTCCCATGGGGGGCGGGCCCTCGCCCTCGTTAAGGTGAACCCATGAGCGAAACCGTCCGCCCCGCCTCCGCCGCCCCCACCCCGGGCTCCACGGGAGCCACCGGGGCGTTCCACCGCGGCCACACCGACGACCTGATGACCTTCCTGGCGGCCTCCCCCACGCCGTACCACGCGGTCGCCGAGGCCGCCGCCCGGCTGGAGAAGGCGGGCTTCCGGCAGGTCTCGGAGACGGACGCCTGGGACGCGGAGAACACCAAGGCGGGGGGCCGGTACGTGGTACGGGGCGGCGCCATCGTCGCCTGGTACGTGCCGGAGGGCGCGGCCACGCACACCCCCTTCCGGATCGTCGGCGCCCACACCGACTCCCCCACCCTGCGGGTGAAGCCGCGGCCCGACAGCGGGGCGCACGGCTGGCGCCAGGTCGCCGTGGAGATCTACGGCGGCCCACTGCTCAACTCCTGGCTCGACCGGGACCTGGGCCTGGCCGGCCGGCTCTCGCTGCGCGACGGCACCACCCGGCTGGTGAACGTCGACCGGCCCCTGCTGCGGGTGCCGCAGCTCGCCATCCACCTGGACCGCGCCGTCAACAACGACGGCCTCAAGCTGGACAAGCAGCGCCACCTCCAGCCCGTCTGGGGCCTGGGCGACGACGTCCGCGACGGCGACCTCATCGCCTTCCTCGGGGAGGCCGCCGACGTCCCGGCCGGCCAGGTCACCGGATGGGACCTGATGGTGCACCCCGTCGAACCGCCCGCCTACCTCGGCCGCGACCGCGACCTGGTGGCCGGCCCGCGAATGGACAACCTGCTCTCCGTGCACGCCGGCACCACCGCCCTCGCGGCGGTCGCCGACCACGCCACGAGCACGTCGACGGAGCGCCGCCGGCTGCCGTACATCCCGGTGTTCGCCGCCTTCGACCACGAGGAGAACGGCTCCCAGTCCGACACCGGCGCCGACGGCCCGCTCCTCGGCAACGTGCTCTCCCGCTCGGTGTTCGCCCGCGGCGGCTCCTACGAGGACCTGGCGCGCGCCCTCGCCGGCAGCGTCTGCCTGTCCTCCGACACCGGCCACGGCGTGCACCCCAACTACGCCGAGCGGCACGACCCGACGCACCACCCGCTCGTCGACGGCGGACCCATCCTCAAGGTCAACGTCAACAACCGCTACGCCACGGACGGTTCGGGCCGCGCGGTGTTCGCCGCCGCCTGCGAGAAGGCGGGCGTGCCCTTCCAGTCGTTCGTCTCCAACAACTCCATGCCGTGCGGCACCACGATCGGCCCGATCACCGCCGCCCGCCACGGCATTCGGACGGTCGACATCGGCGTGGCCATCCTGTCCATGCACAGCGCCCGCGAACTGTGCGGCGCCCGGGACCCGTTCATGCTGGCGAACGCGCTGGTGGCCTTCCTGGAAGGCTGATTGACGGAGGGTCATCCGGAGGGACGGCCGCCGCTCGGCGCATGAGCGGCGGCCGTCCGGGTACCCGGTGTCGACGACCGGAACGACCGGACGGGAAGGCGACACACTCATGGGCCTCGGTGGATGCATACTCCTCATTGCCGTGGGGGCGATCCTCACGTTCGCGACCGACTGGGACATGCAGGGTGTCAACCTTGACCTGGTCGGCGTCATCTTCATGATCGTCGGCCTGATCGGGGTGGCGACCTTCAGCAGCATCGCCCGGCGCCGCCGGGTCGTCGTGCCGCCCGCCACGCCGGTCGTCGACGACACCCGGCCGCCGCACCGCGACGGCTACAGCGACGGGTACGGCGTCTGACTCCGCGGGCCTGAGCGGCGGACGGCTGGTACGGCGGGCGCGCCGGCTGGACGACGGGGCGACCGGGCGGCGTTCGCCCGGACGCCCGGGGGACCGCTCGGGGCCGCCCAGGCGGGCGCACCACCGTCAGCGGTCGCCGCGGAGGCGCTGGTTGTCACGGCGGGGCCCGGCCGGACCGACGGCCCCGGTCGGCCGGGCAGCGCCGGTCACCTCGGCAGGAGGCCCACCGCGTCCGTCACCCCTGAGTCCCGCGACGGCCCGTCCCGGCGGTGCTGCCACGGCCGGCCCGGCAGGGCCCCGGCAGGGCACCGGCAGAGCCTCGAACCTGGCAGAGCCCTGGGCCCGGCCCGCCCGCCCGCCGGTGGCGCCGAACGGCCTACCCGACGGCGTTCCGCCCACGGGGGCGGGGAAGTGCTGGTGACATGAGATTCCTCGTACGCGAGCGGCTGCTCGGCATCGGTGACGACTACTGGATCGAGGACGACCGCGGCACCAAGGTCTACCTCGTCGACGGCAAGGCGATGCGGCTGCGGGACACCTTCGAGCTGAAGGACAGCCAGGGCCGCGTCCTGGTGGACATCCGCAAGAAGATGTTCGCCCTGCGCGACACCATGGTGCTCGAACGCGGCGGCGAACCACTGGCCACGATCCGCCGCAAACGGCTGTCCCTGCTGCGCAACCACTACCGGGTCGCCCTGGCCGACGGCAGCGAACTGGACGTCAGCGGCCGCATCCTGGACCGCGAGTTCGCCGTGGAGTACGACGGCGAACTCCTCGCGGTCGTCTCCCGCCGGTGGCTGCACGTCCGCGAGACCTACGGCGTCGACGTCGTGCGCGAGGACGCCGACCCGGCGCTGCTGATCGCGGTGGCGGTGTGCGTGATCCACCTCGCGGACAAGGAGCGGGAGGACTGAGCCGGGGCGGCGGGACCGTGGGACGGCAGGACAGCTGGGCGTAGGGACCGCAGGACAGCGGGACGGAGTGACCGTGGGGCGGCGGTGCACCGCCCGTCCGGTGCCTCAGGCCCGCGGGTCGCGCAGCCCCATGACGCGGTCCTTCAGGGCGGGGAAGCGCTCGCGGGTGCCCGTCACCGCGGCGGGGTCGAAGTCGACGGTGAGGACCTGCTCCCCCGGCCCGGCCTCGGCGAGGACCTCGCCCCAGGGGTCGACCACGATCGAGTGACCCGCCTGCGGGATCCCGCCGTGCGTCCCGGCCGTGCCGCAGGCGAGCACGAACGCCTGGTTCTCCACCGCCCGCGCCCGCGCCAGCAGCGTCCAGTGGGACCGGCGGCGCTCCGGCCATCCCGCCGGGACGACGAAGGTCTCGGCACCGTCGTCGACGAGCGCGCGGAAGAGTTCGGGGAAGCGGAGGTCGTAACAGGTCGCCAGGCCCAGCACCGTACCGGGCAGACGGACCGTCACCGGGGTGTCGCCGGCGCCCATCAGCACCGCCTCGCCCTTGTCGAAGCCGAACCGGTGGATCTTGCGGTAGGCGGCGACCAGGTCGCCGGAGGGGGAGAAGACGAGCGAGGTGTTGTAGAGCGTCTCCCCGCCCCGGTCGCCCTCACCGTCGCCGTCGCCCTCGGACGGCACCCGCTCCGGCACGGACCCCGCGTGCAGCCAGACTCCGGCGTCGCTCGCCGCCTTGGCCATCGCCTCGCGGGTCGGCCCGTCGAGCGGCTCCGCAGCGCCGTGGAACTCCTCGTACGCGAACGCCCCCGTGGTCCACAGCTCCGGCAGCACCACGAGGTCGGCTCCGGCTTGTTCCCGCACCAGGGCGGCGGCCCGCCGCCGACGCGATTCGACCGTTTCGCCCTCGTTCACGGCGATCTGGAGGAGAGAAGCGCGCACACTACCACCGTCCTGGCATTCGCCCCGCGGCCACGGGCCTACGATCGTCACACCAAAGCACTGCCGGGGTGCCCCACAGCAGCGTAACTTGGGGGTCCCGCCGAGTGCAGCCACCGCCCACAGGCACCGCCGCCACAACCTGCCCGTGTACCGACCGCCGAGGGGTCCCAGTTCCGTGAGCCTGCATCCCGCCCTTCAGTCCTACGCCGACGCCTGGACGCACTCCATCGACGCGATATCCGAGCTGGTGCAGCCGCTCGTGGAGGCCGACTGGAACCGGCGGACGCCCTGCCCGGGCTGGTCGGTCCGTGATGTGGTGTCCCACGTCATCGGACTGGACACCGAGATGCTGGGCGACCCGCGCCCCATCCACACGCTGCCCCGCGACCTGTTCCACGTCACCAACGACCACCAGCGCTACATGGAGATGCAGGTCGACGTGCGCCGCCACCACACGGCGCCGGAGATGACCTCCGAGCTGGAGTACGTCGTCATCCGCCGCAACCGCCAGCTGCGCAACGAGTCGCGCGACCCCTCCACCCTGGTGCGCGGCCCGCTGGGCACCGAACTCACGCTCGAGGAGGCCATGCGGCGGCACGCCTTCGACGTGTGGGCGCACGAGCAGGACCTGCGCGCCGCCCTCGGCCGCCCCGGCAACCTCGACTCGCCGGGCGCGCACGTCGCCCGTGACGTGCTGCTGGACGAGCTGCCCCGGGTGGTGGCGGAGGAGGCCCAGGCGCCGCGCAGCTCGGCCGTGGTCGTCGACGTGCACGGCCCGGTGGAGTTCCTGCGCACCATCCGCGTCGACATCCAGGGCCGCGGCACCCTGGAGACCGCGCCCGCGCTGGGCCCGGCCGTCACCCTCACCCTCGACTGGGAGACGTACGTGCGGCTGGCCTGTGGCCGGGTGACCCACGAGCAGGTGGCCGACCGGATCAAGACGGAGGGCGACCCGGACCTCGCCGAAGCGATCCTGCGCCGCTTCGCGGTCACCAAGTAGCTCCCGAGCCGACCGTCCCCGCGCCGCGTTCCGTCCGGCGTGGATCGTGGATCGTGGATACGGATACGGGTGCGGGTGCCCGCGGACGGCACCCGCACCCCGTTGCTCGCCGGAGAGGGCTCGTGGCAGGGCTCCGTCGCGGGAGGGCCGTCACGGGAAGGTCGTCACGGGAAGGCCGTCGCGGGAGGGCTGTCACGGGAGGGCCGTAGCGCGCGGCGCCCGAGCGGCCCGCCCCGCACGGTGCCGCGAGCGGGCCGTCACGTCACACCGCGACGTGATGCGTCTCCACCCGGCTCGCCACCAGCCGCTCCCGTTCGCGGCGCACCGCCCGGCGCCGCAGCCGCAGGATCTGGCTGACGCCGAGCGCCTGGAGGACGAAGACCGAGGAGAAGGCGACGGGATAGCTGTCGTCCGTGGCGTCCAGCAGCACCCCCACGGCGAAGAGCGTGGTCATCGAGGCGATGAAGCCGCCCATGTTGGTGATCCCGGAGGCCGTGCCCTGCCGCTCGGGCGGATTGGCGGGCCGGGCGAAGTCGAAGCCGAGCATCGACGCCGGTCCGCAGGCCCCCAGCACCGTGCACAGCACGACGAGCAGCCACACCGGTGCCGTCTCGGCCGGATACGCGAGCGTGGCGGCCCACAGCAGCGCCGTGACGGCCACGGTCCCGAGCGCCAGCGGCAGCCGCGCGCCGTGGTGCCGGGCGACGACCTGGCCGTAGACGACGCCGACGGCCATGTTGGACAGCACCACCAGGGTGAGCAGCTCACCCGCGGTGGCCCGGGACAGCCCCTGCGCCTCGACCAGGAACGGCATCCCCCACAGCAGCAGGAACACCATCGCCGGGAACTGGGTGGTGAAGTGCACCCACAGGCCGAGCCGGGTCCCGGGCTCCCGCCAGGACGCGGCGATCTGCCGACGCACGTAGGCGGGGCCCTGCTTGCCCACCGGTTCCGGCTCGTGGCCCTCGGGGTGGTCCCTGAGGAACAGCACGACCAGCACGAACACCACGGCACCGGCGAGCGCGCTGCCGCCGAACGCCGCCGTCCAGCCGACGTCGTTCAGCAGCCGGGACAGCACGAGCGTGGACACCAGGTTGCCGGCCATGCCGACCAGTCCCGCCATCTGCGCGACCAGGGGCCCGCGGCGGGCCGGGAACCACCGGGTGCCCAGCCGCAGCACGCTGATGAACGTCATGGCGTCGCCGCAGCCGAGCAGCACCCGCGCGGCCAGCGCCATGCCGTACGACGGGGACAGCGCGAACCCGAGCTGGCCGGCCGTGAACAGCACGGCACCCATGGCCAGCACCCTCTTGGTGCCGAGCCGGTCGACCAGCAGGCCGACGGGTATCTGCATGCCGGCGTAGACCATCAGCTGGACGATGGAGAACGTGGACAGGGCGGAGGCGTTGACGTCGAAGCGGTCGGCGGCGTCGAGCCCGGCCACGCCCAGGGACGTGCGGAAGATGACCGCGACGAAGTAGACCGAGACGCCGATCCCCCACACGGCGAGGGCGCGCCGCCCGCCGGGCGGATCGCCGGGGCGGGCGGTCGTGGCGGTGGCGCCCTTCCGGGTGGCGGGGTCGGGGCGGCCGGCGGCACGAGGGGCGCGCTCGGCACGGCCGGCGGCGCCCCCGGGTCCGTCGGGGCGCTCGGCGGCGCCCCCGGAGTGGTCGGGGCGGTCGGGGCGGTCGGGGCGGGTCATCGCACCTCGCCCCGGGCCAGGTGGGAGAACCAGCCCACGTGCCGGTGGACGGCGCCCACGGCCGCCTCCGCGTCGCCCGAGCGCAGGGCGTCGAGGATCTCCCCGTGCTCGGTGAGGGTCTTGGCGATGCGGTCGGGGTGGGAGTGCATGACGGCGACGCCCATCCGCAGCTGGCGGTCGCGCAGCTGGTCGTAGAGGCGGGAGAGGATCTCGTTGCCGCCGCTGCGGACGATCTCCGCGTGGAAGCACCGGTCGGTGACGGAGGCGCCCGCGAGGTCCCCGGCGGCGGCCTGCTCCTTCTGCCGGGCCAGCAGCTCCTCCAGCCGCTCGATGAGGGCGGGCGGCGCGGGCACAGCCTTGCGCGCCGCGTGCTCCTCGACGAGCAGCCGGGTCTCCACCACGTCGGCGATCTCCTGCGCCGATACGGGCAGTACGAGGGCGCCCTTCTTCGGGTACAGACGGATCAGACCCTCGGCCTCCAGCCGCAGCAGCGCCTCCCGCACGGGCGTGCGGGAGACCCCCACGGCCTCGGCGAGCTCCCCCTCGGTGAGCAGCGTCCCGCCCTCGTACCGGCGGTCGAGGACACCTTGCTTGACATGGGTGTAGACGCGTTCGGCGGCAGGGGGGTGCTTCACGTCGGCCAGGCTCATGCCGACAGGATAGATACAACAGGGACACATCACAGCCACCGTCCGCCATGCGGACCGGCGACGGCCCGCGACAGCCGTCGACGGACGGAATTTTTCACGGATCCCGCACAACCATCACCCCCCGACGCGAGTCAGACACGTGCGGCCCCCTGTCGGCCGCACCTCAACTCGGCCGCACCGTACGGCCATTCAAGGTAATCGGGGTACCTCAGTTGAAAACCGGCATCCAGGGCATCCGTCTGAGCAGAGCGATCGGCGTGACCCTGACCACAGGCGCCGTCCTCGCCTCCGGAGCCCTCCACGCTGCTCCCGCCCAGGCCGCCGCCGCACCCACGATCGTCGCCAAGGGCGGCTACGTGATGAACAACGCCAACGGCAAGTCGCTCTACACCAAGGCCGCGGACACCCGCCGCTCGACCGGCTCCACCACGAAGATCATGACCGCCAAGGTCGTCCTGGCGCAGAAGAACCTGAACCTCGACACCAAGGTCACGATCCAGAAGGCCTACAGCGACTACATCGTCTCCAAGACCGCCTCGTCCGCCCGCCTCATCGTGGGCGACAAGGTCACCGTGCGCCAGCTGCTCTACGGGCTGATGCTGCCCTCCGGCTGCGACGCGGCGTACGCGCTCGCCGACAAGTTCGGCTCGGGCAAGACCCGCGCGGCCCGGGTGAAGTCCTTCATCGGCAAGATGAACGCGGACGCCAAGAAACTGGGCCTGAAGAACACCCACTTCGACTCGTTCGACGGCATCGGCAATGGCAAGAACTACTCCACCCCGCGCGACCTGACGAAGATCGCCAGCAGCGCGATGAAGAACTCCACGTTCCGCACGATCGTCAAGACCAAGAAGTACACGGCCAAGACGAAGACCAAGACGGGCGGCACCCGCACCATGGCGCCGTGGACCAACACCAACACGCTGCTCAGCAACTACAGCGGCACCATCGGCGTGAAGACCGGCTCCGGCTCTGTCTCCAAGTACTGCCTGGTCTTCGCCGCCACCCGGAACGGCAAGACGGTCATCGGCACCGTCCTCACCTCCTCCTCGGGCAGCCAGCGCGAGAAGGACGCGAAGAAGCTCCTGGGCTACGGCTTCGGCAAGATCTGACCGACCCGCCAACGACCACCCATCACCGGCCAGGGGCTCACCGGCGCACCGGCGCGGGTGAGCCCCTCGGCGTTGGGTGATGCGGAGCAGAGCCAAGGCCCGGAGGCGCGCCGCCGGAGCAACGACAGCGTGTCCACCCGCTCTCGCCCTGGCCGAACTGGGCATGGAGGTGGACCCGCCCGCGCCGTACTCCCCCAGCGGGTGGCTCGCCCTCGCCGTCGGCCGCCTCACCGGGTCGAGGCCGAAGGGGAACCCCTGAACAGCGGCTTCGGTGGGAGCTGCCGTCAGATGGTCCCGATCAAGGTGTCCAGGATCAGCTTCTCGGCGCCGAAGAAGACAGCGGCGAGGAGCGGGGCGAGTACGGGGCAGAGCCAGGCCCGGAATACGCGGGCGCGCACGAGGTACGTCGTCAGGACGGCGGTGAGGAGGGCGCCGACCGCCAGGAAGACGGCCGCCTCGGTCCAGTAGTGCAGGGCCAGGCCGAACCAGAGCCCCTCGCCCAGCACCACCATGGCCACGACCGCGCCCGCCACCGCCCGCGCCTGCCCGGAGCCGCGGCGCACCGTCCACCCCGCCCAGCCGAGCAACGGCCCGCCGGCCAGTCCCGCCACGGTCCACAGGGCGGCGGTGCCGAGCCCGCCGGCCCCGAAGTGGCCCCCGAGGGTGGACGCGACGTAGTACCCGGCGCAGGTGAACAGCATCATCAGCGGCCCACCCGCCACGGCGAGCCGCCGGGACGGGACGAGGGCCCCGGCCAGGGCGGTCCACAGGATCCAGGTGGAGACCGAGTTGGTCGCCCGGTCCAGCACCGGCGTGATCCCGTGCAGGGTGTAGGTCGCCCAGCCGAGGAGCAGCCCGAAACCGGCGATCACGGTGAGCACCGTGAGATCGGTCGGCGCGGAGTCGGGGGCGGAGCGGCGCAGGCGGGTGACGGAGGACATGAAAGGGGACTATACATGGCATGTATACGCAGGGTGTATAGCCACCAAGGGCTTCAGCACGGCAGCATCGCTGTACCGCAGCACGGCAGCACCGCAGCGACGACATACACCTCCGGACCAACCGGCACGCCGGGTTCCGGCCCCCTTCGCTCGCATGCGTGAACATCACCGGACGGGCTGGCATATGCCTTTTGCCCGGCTCTACGTTCCGCAGCGGAGGTGGTTCACATGAACGAGCCCAGCAGGAATCCCGATCCCTTCGCCGCCCGGCCCGAGCGGACCGGGGCCATCGACATCAGCGACTTCGTCTACGCGGCGACCGGTGCCCGCGTGCGACGGCTGACGATGCCCGACGGAACCCACTGGTTCCCGGCCGTCGACGTGTGCAAGGAACTCGGCCACAGCAACTCACGGCAGGCTCTCTCGGACCATGTCCCCCCGGAGCACCGAGAGTTGCTCGAGACCGTCACCAGGACTTACGGTCTCGGCATTCCCGCAGGTCGGCAGTGGCGCCGAGACCTGAATGTCATCTCGCTGCAAGGTCTCATCCTGCTCGTGAACGCCTGCACCAAACCGGCCTGCGCACCGTTCAAGCAGTGGGTCGCCGAGGTGGTCGAAACCGTGCAGCGCGAGGGTTCGTACGTGCTCGACGAGGCTCCGGTCCAGTCCCCCGAACCCGGCGCCCCCATCGCCTACGCCATGCCCGACCAGGTCGCCGAGGCGATCGTCCGGCTGGAGGCGCACAACCTGCGTCTGGACGAGGAACTGGCTCACGGGCAGCGGGAGTCGCTGGCTGTGCAGAAGGAAACGCTGGCCCTGCACCAGGACACCGTGGCGCTGCAGCGGGATCTGCTGACCACGCAGCAGGCGACACTGGCCGTGCAGCAGGCCATGGTGCGGGCGATGGAGCGGATCGCGGACCGGTTCGACGCCCTGGTGCTCGGGGGCGGGCCCGGCAGGGCCGCCCGCGCGGAGCAGCCCACCACCGCGTCGGTGCTGGCCGACTGGCGGCAGCGGTTGTCCGTCACGGAGGACGTGTGGACGGTGGCCGTGGTCATCGCCCCGGTGCTCGTCGAGCAGGGGGAGTTGCGCGAACCGCTGGAGTCGCTCGCCGCGCGGACGGGGCTCACGGTGCGGCGCGTCAACGCCTGCCTGCGGTTGCTGCGCGCGCACGCCTGCATCCGCTCGCGGGGTGGGAGCGAGGAGGGGGCGCCGGTGTACGTGCTCCACGCGTCCTGAGCCACGGTTCCCGGCACGGCCGCGGGCGCGGCCACGACGGAACGGCGGACCAGCGGAACGGCCGAGCGACCGAACGGCGGGAGGGGCGTCGCAACTCGAACTTGCGGCGCCCCTCCCGGGGTCAACCTACCCGCTGTCGGGCCGTCACGCCCAGGTGATCAGCCGCTTCGGCTGTTCCAGGACCGCGGCCACGTCGGCCAGGACCTTGGAGCCCAGCTCGCCGTCGACCAGGCGGTGGTCGAAGGAGAGGGCCAGGGTGGTGACCTGACGGGGCTTCACCTTGCCCTTGTGGACCCACGGCTGGAGCTTGATCGCACCGACCGCGAGGATCGCGGACTCGCCGGGGTTCAGGATCGGCGTGCCCGTGTCGACGCCGAAGACGCCGACGTTGGTGATGGTGACGGTGCCGCCCTGCATCGCGGCCGGGGAGGTCTTGCCCTCCCGGGCCGTGGACACCAGTTCACCGAGCGACTCGGCCAGTTGCGGCAGGGTCTTGGCGTGGGCGTCCTTGATGTTCGGGACGATCAGGCCGCGGGGGGTGGCCGCCGCGATGCCCAGGTTGACGTAGTGCTTGACCACGATCTCCTGGGCCGCCTCGTCCCAGGAGGCGTTGATCTCGGGGTTGCGCCGGATCGCGACCAGCAGGGCCTTGGCGATCAGGAGCAGCGGGTTGACCCGCAGCCCGGCGAACTCCTTGTCCTGCTTGAGCTGTTCGACCAGCTTCATCGTGCGGGTCACGTCGACCGTCACGAACTCGGTGACGTGCGGCGCGGTGAAGGCCGAGCCGACCATCGCCGCCGCCGTCGCCTTGCGCACGCCCTTGACCGGCACGCGGGTCTCGCGGACGGTGTCGTAGGACGCCGCCGCGGGAGCCGCGGCTGCGGGCGCGGGCGCCGGGGCCGGGGCGGTGGGGGCCGCCGGGGCCTGGGGCTCGGGGGCCTTCGGCTGCGCCGCCGCGTGCACGTCGTCCCGGGTGATGATGCCGTCCGGGCCGGTCGGGACGACCGTGGTGAGGTCGACGCCGAGGTCCTTCGCCAGCTTGCGCACCGGCGGCTTGGCCAGCGGGCGCTGCCCGCCCGTGACCGGCTCGGCGGCCGGTGCCGGGGCCGGCACGGCGGCTTCGGCGGGGGGCGGGGTGTGGCCGTTGAGCTCCGGCTGAGCGGTCGCCGGCTTGCGGGGGCGGCGGCGGGTGGAGGACGTCGCCACGCCGTAGCCGACCAGCACGGGCTGACGGCCCGAGCCCTTCTGCTCCGGCTCCGGCGCCGGCCCGTCCGCGCTCACGGTCTCCGCCGCGGGCGGCGCCGCCTCCTCGGCCGGGGCCGCGCCGCCGGAGACGTCCACCGCGATGATGGACGTGCCCACGTCGACCGTGGTGCCCTCCGGGAAGTGCAGGGCGCGGACCACGCCGTCGTAGGGGATGGGCAGTTCGACGGCCGCCTTGGCCGTCTCGACCTCGCAGACCACCTGGCCGTCGGTGACCGTGTCACCGGGCTGGACGTACCACTTGAGGATCTCGGCCTCGGTGAGGCCCTCGCCCACGTCCGGCATCTTGAACTCGCGTACGGACGCGTCCGTCATCGTCGTCACGACCCCCTCCTCAGTACGCCATCGAGCGGTCGACGGCATCGAGCACCCGGTCCAGGTCCGGGAGGTAGGACTCCTCCAGGCGGGCCGGCGGGTACGGCGCGTGGTAGCCGCCCACCCGCAGGACCGGCGCCTCCAGGTGGTAGAAGCAGCGCTCCGTGATCCGGGCGGCGATCTCCGCGCCGGAACCGAAGAACACCGGGGCCTCGTGGACGACGACCAGGCGGCGCGTCTTCTCCACGGACGCCTGGATCGCGTCGAAGTCGATCGGCGAGACCGAGCGCAGGTCCAGCACCTCCAGGGAGCGGCCCTCCTCGGCGGCCGCGTCCGCGACCTCCTGGCAGAGCTTCACCATCGGGCCGTAGGCCACCAGCGTCAGGTCGGTGCCCTCGCGGGCCACGTGCGCGGTGTGCAGGGGGCCGGGGATGGCGTCGGTGTTGACCTCGGCCTTGTCCCAGTAGCGGCGCTTCGGCTCGAAGAAGATCACCGGGTCGTCGCTCTGGATGGCCTGCTGCATCATCCAGTACGCGTCGGACGCGTTCGACGGCGAGACGATCTTCAGGCCGGCGACGTGCGCGAACAGCGACTCGGGGGACTCGGAGTGGTGCTCCACCGCGCCGATGCCGCCGCCGTAGGGGATCCGCACGACGACGGGCATCTTGACCTTGCCCAGCGCGCGGGCGTGCATCTTCGCGAGCTGCGTGACGATCTGGTCGTACGCCGGGAAGACGAAGCCGTCGAACTGGATCTCCACCACCGGGCGGTAGCCGCGCAGGGCGAGGCCGATCGCCGTGCCGACGATGCCCGACTCGGCGAGCGGGGTGTCGATGACGCGGCTCTCGCCGAAGTCCTTCTGCAGCCCGTCCGTCACCCGGAACACGCCGCCCAGCTTGCCGACGTCCTCGCCCATGACGAGGACCTTCGGGTCCGTCTCCAGGGCGCGGCGCAGCGACTCGTTGATCGCCTTGGCCAGGGCCATCTTCTCTGCCATGTCACTTACCCCCGTCCGCGTCGGCGAAGGACGCCTGGTAGGCGGCGAACTGCGCCCGTTCCTCGTCCACGAGGGCGTGTCCGTCCGCGTAGACGTTCTCGAAGATGGCGAAGTGGTCCGGGTCCGGCATGGCACGGACCGCTTCGCGCACTCGTTTGCCCAACGCCTCGGACTCGTTCTCCAGTTCCGCGAAGAATCCCTCGTCCGCGTGGTTTGAGAGCTCGAGATGGCGGCGCAGACGCAGCAGCGGGTCCTTGGCCTCCCAGGCGGCCCGCTCGTCGTCGTGGCGGTAGCGGGTGGGGTCGTCGGAGGTGGTGTGGGCGCCCATCCGGTAGGTGAACGCCTCCAGCAGGGTGGGGCCCTCACCGCTGCGGGCCCGCTCCAGGGCCCACTTGGTGGCCGCCAGCGTCGCCAGGACGTCGTTGCCGTCCACCCGCACGCCCGGGAAGCCGAAGCCGCGGGCGCGCTGGTAGAGCGGCACCCGGGACTGCTTCTCGGTCGGCTCGGAGATCGCCCACTGGTTGTTCTGGCAGAAGAAGACGACCGGGGCGTTGTAGACCGCGGAGAAGGTGAACGCCTCGGCGACGTCGCCCTGGCTGGAGGCACCGTCGCCGAAGTAGGCGACGACCGCGCTGTCCGCGCCGTCCTTGGTGATGCCCATGGCGTAGCCGGTGGCGTGCAGCGTCTGGGAGCCGATGACGATCGTGTACAGGTGGAAGTTGTTGCTGTTGGGGTCCCAGCCGCCGTTGTTCACGCCGCGGAACATGCCGAGCAGGTTGGTCGGGTCGACGCCCCGGCACCAGGCGACGCCGTGCTCCCGGTAGGTGGGGAAGACGTAGTCGTCGTCGCGCAGCGCCCGGCCGGAGCCGATCTGCGCCGCCTCCTGGCCGAGCAGCGAGGCCCACAGACCCAGCTCGCCCTGGCGCTGCAGCGAGGTGGCCTCCGCGTCGAAGCGGCGGGTGAGCACCATGTCGCGGTACAGCCCGCGCAGGTCGTCGGCGGTGATGTCGGCGACGTAGGGGTCGAACTCGGCGTTCTTGACGCGCTTGCCCTCCGGCGTCAGCAGCTGGACGAGGGCGGGTTCGGCGCTCTCGGCGGCACCGGCGGCCTTCCTGGCGGTGGTGGCCTTCTTGGCGGCGCCGGCGGCCTTCTTGGCGGCGGCGCCGCTCTTGGTGCCGGTGGCGCCGGCCTTGCTTCCGGCGCTGCGTCGCGGTGTGCGCGGGGCAGTGCTCTCCACGGTCACGTGTGCTCCTCCGTCGGTCCGGCCCCCGGGGTTGCCGGGTGACCTGGGGGTCTTCCCCGCTCCAGGAGCGGGAAAGGCTCACCTGTTTTCGGCCACCGGGCACGGGGTGGGTGCCACTCGACCGGGAACAGGCGTGACAGGTGCCCCGGCGAGCGCCCTGCAATGTGCACGTTACCCAGTGCGACACATTTCTGTGAAACCCCACCTGACCTGCGTTTTTGCTTGGATATCCAAGTAAATCGAGAAGGTCTGGCGGGTGCACTGGTCACAGCCTTGCAGGAGGCCGGAGCAACGGCACGTTATCCCGGCCACCCCGGGCTCGGGAAGAGCCGAGCCGCACCGCCGACGTCGGAACGGACACCTGGTGTGACCGGAATTGACAGGGTGTGACGCGACGCAGCTCACGGGGGTGCGCGTTCCCCTAGCATCCGGCGCGTGTCGTTACTCCTTGTACCACCTCCCGCACCGCACGCGCCCCCTCTGCGCGCCCTCCTGAGCCGGTACGCCGCCGGTTCGGCCGTCACCTGCGAGCCCGTCGAGGAAGGGCTGCTGAACCGCGGCTACCGCCTGTGCACGACGCGTGGCCGCTACTTTCTCAAGCACCACTTCGACCCGGAGACCGCGGACCCGGTGGCGATCACCCGGCAGCACCGGGCCACCCTGCGCCTGGCGGGGCTCGGGGTCCCGGTGGCGCCGCCGCTGCCCGCGCGGGACGGGCGCACCGTGGTGGTGATCGGCGGCCACGCCTTCGCCCTGCACCCGTGGATCGACGGCCGGCACCGCCACGGCGGCCAGCTCACCCCCGAGCAGTGCGGGCGGCTGGGGGCGCTGCTCGGCGCGGTGCACGCCGGCCTGGAGCGCGTGATGCCGGCGCACGGCCGCGCCGCCGCGGAGCCGGCCCCCGCCGCCGACCCGGCCGACACTCTCGACCTGATCGACGACCTGCTCGCCCGGGTCGACCGCCACCGGCCCGCCGACTCCTTCGACGCGCTCGCCCGGCACCGGCTCCAGGAACGCCGCACGCTCCTGGAGCGGCACGCGCACCGGCGTCCGCCGCGCGGGGGCGCGGTCGGCTGGGTGCACGGCGACTTCCACCCCTTCAACCTGCTGTACCGGGGGGACGCGCCCGCCGCCATCGTCGACTGGGACCGGCTGGGCGTGCAGCCCCGCGCGGAGGAGGCGGTGCGGGCCGCGGCGATCTTCTTCGTGCGGCCCGGGGGCACCCTCGACCTGCCGCGCGTGCGGGCCTACGCCCGGGCCTACCGGGGCGCCGCCGCGGCCACGCCGTCGGACCTGGCGGCGGCGGTGCACCGGGTCTGGTGGGAGCGCCTCAACGACTTCTGGATCCTGCGCTGGCACTACGAACGCGCCGACACCCGCGCGGACGGCCAGTTCCCCGCCACGGCCGCGCTGGCCGTGTGGTGGACCCGGCAGTACGACGCGGTGTGCGACGCGTTCGTGGAGTGAGCCGCGGAACGCCACCGGCGGGCAGTACGGACGGGCGGCCCGTTCGCGGAACGGGCCGGCGGAACGCCACCGGCGGGCTGTCCGGACGGCCGGCCGCCCGCTCCGGCGCCGTCAGCCGCCGCCATCGCCCCTGCCTGCGCCGTCAGCCGCCGCCATCGCCCCTGCCTGCGCCGTCAGCCGCCGCCATCGCCCCTGCCTGCGCCGTCAGCCGCCGCCGTCGCCCCTGCCTGCGCCGTCAGTTACCGCCCTCGCCCTGGCCCCCGGCGTCCTCGCCGCCGCCGGTCGCGCCCTCTGCCACGCCACCGCCGGTCGGCGGTGTCACGGGCGGGCTCGACGGCTCCTCCGGCTCCGTGGTCGGGTCGGTCGGCGTCGTCGGGTCCTGGCCCGTCGGCTCGCCCGTCGGGTCCTGGGTGGGCTGCTGCGTGGGCTGCTGGGTCGGCTGCTGGGTCGGCGTCCAGTTGCCGCCGGAGCCCGTCCCGGTACCGGGGTCCGTGTCCTGGCTGGGCGTCTCGTCGACGTCGTCGCTCGGGCTCTCGCTGGACTTCTCGTCCTCGGTGGTCTGCGAGGTCGTCGGCGACTTCTCCGGCTTCTCGCCGCCCCCCTCGCCCCCGGAGTTGTTGAGCGCCAGGGCGACGCCGGCCACCACGGCGATCACCGCGAGCACGGCCAGCACCCACAGCTTGCCGCGTCCGCTGCCGCGGTTGCCGCCGCCCTCGAAGCCGCCGTCGTCCCCGCTCCCGTACCCGGCGGGCAGGATCGGCTGCGGGATCGCCGCGGTGCCCGCGGCGTCCGCGTGCGGCATCACGGCCGTGCCGGCGAAACCGGCCGCCGGCGTACTGCGGCCGTCGTGCACGTCGACCGGGCCGGTGTTCCAGGTGCCGGTGTGACCGCCCTGGTCGTAGAGCATCTGCAGCGCGTACTGGACCAGCCCGCGCATCTCCTCAGCCGTCTGGAAGCGGTCGTCCGGGTCCTTGGCGAGCGAGCGCATCACCAGCCCGTCCAGCTCCGGCGGGCTGGCGTCCGACGCCTCCGACGGCGGCGTGGGGATGTCCTGGACGTGCTGGTAGACCACCGACAGGGGCGTCTCACCGGTGAACGGGGGACGCAGCGCCAGCAGTTCGTACATCAGGCAGCCGGTGGCGTACAGGTCGGAGCGGTGGTCGACGGCCTTGCCGAGCGCCTGCTCCGGCGAGAGGTACTGCGGGGTGCCCATGACCATGCCGGTCTGCGTCATCGTCGTGGACGCGCCGTGCAGCGCCCGGGCGATGCCGAAGTCCATCACCTTCACGGCGCCGTTGTTGGTGATGATGACGTTGGCGGGCTTGATGTCCCGGTGCACGATGCCGTGCTGGTGGGAGTAGGCGAGCGCCTCCAGCACCCCGGAGACGATGATCAGCGCCTGCTCGGGACCCGGCGCCTCGGCGTTCATCAGCAGGTCACGGATGGTGCGGCCCTCGACCAGCTCCATCACGATGTACGGCACGGGCTGGCCGCCCATGACGTCCTCGCCGGAGTCGTACACGGCGACGATCGCATGGTGGTTGAGGCCGGCCACGGACTGCGCCTCACGCGTGAAGCGGGCCTTGGCGACCGGGTCCTCGGCGAGGTCGGAACGCAGCAGCTTGACGGCGACGGTGCGTCCCAGACGGACGTCCTCGGCGGCGAACACCTCGGCCATGCCGCCCCGGCCGAGCCGGTGCGTCAGCCGGTACCGGCCGTCGCCCACGAGCCCGCCGTTGCCCCAGTTGTCCGGCGCGTCCGACATGCCGCCGCCAGTCGCCTCGGGGTCGGACGGGCCCTGGGCGCGCTGCTGCTGTGCCATCAGTCCTCGCCGTCGTTTCTGCCCGCGGTACGCGCGGTGTTGTCACGGTCTCTCCGTCGAGCCACGCTACAGCCTTCGCGCGGGCCTTCGGTCCGGTACGGCCCGCGGGGACCGGGACGAGACGGACCGGTCATGAAACCCGCACTCCGTACGGTCGTGCAAATTGCGTGTACCGGCCGTACGCCTGCGGTAACGCTTCCGCGACGCTTCTTTCGCGTACGGTCACGGAACGGGCACCGCGCTTGACGTGTCGGTGGCCTGCGGCAGACTTGGCCGGGAATAGCACACGGGATCTACGACGGACGGTCACCGACGACGGCGCCGGAGAGGCTACGGGGGAAGCGGAACATGAGCCAGGACGGCGCACAGGGCCACCATGCGGGACGTTCGCTCGCCGGCGGACGGTACCAACTGCGGGACCTGCTCGGCCAGGGCGGCATGGCCTCCGTCCACCTCGCCTACGACAGCGTGCTCGACCGCCAGGTCGCGATCAAGACGCTGCACACGGAACTCGGCCGCGAGCAGGCCTTCCGCGAGCGGTTCCGCCGCGAGGCGCAGTCCGTGGCCAAGCTCACCCACACCAACATCGTGTCGGTCTTCGACACCGGCGAGGACGACGTGGACGGCATGACCACGCCGTACATCGTCATGGAGTACGTCGAGGGCCGCCCGCTGGGGTCGGTGCTCGACGAGGACGTGCGCCAGTTCGGCGCGATGCCCGCCGACAAGGCCCTGAAGATCACCGCGGACGTACTGGCCGCCCTGGAGATCAGCCACGAGATGGGCCTGGTCCACCGGGACATCAAGCCGGGCAACGTGATGATGACCAAGCGCGGCGTGGTCAAGGTCATGGACTTCGGCATCGCCCGGGCCATGCAGTCCGGCGTCACGTCGATGACCCAGACCGGCATGGTCGTCGGCACCCCGCAGTACCTCTCGCCGGAGCAGGCGCTCGGCCGGGGCGTGGACGCCCGGTCCGACCTCTACTCGGTCGGCATCATGCTGTTCCAGCTGGTCACCGGTCGCCTCCCGTTCGACGCCGACTCCCCGCTGGCCATCGCCTACGCGCACGTGCAGGAGGAGCCGCCGGCCGCGTCCTCCATCAACCGTTCGCTGCCCCCGGCCGTGGACGCGCTGATCGCCCGCGCGCTGAAGAAGAACCCCAACGAGCGGTTCCCCAGCGCCGAGGCGATGCGCGGGGAGTGCCTGCGGGTGGGCCAGTCCTTCCAGCCGGCGCCGCCGAGCATCGTCCCCGGCACCCAGTCGCCGGCCGGCTCGGGCGTCGGTTCCGCGGTGTTCCCGCCGGTCGACCAGACCGGCCAGGCCCAGCCGGGCACCGTCCACACGCCGTACCAGCCGGGCCCCGCCCCCACGCCCCACCCGTACGGCTCCCCGGCTCCGGCCCCGTCGTACGGCTACCCGCAGCAGGGCGGCTACCCGACCCCGCACCCGTCTCCGTACTCCGCGCAGCCGGGCCCGTCGACGCCCGCCCCGTACACGATCTCGCCGCAGCCCGCCGGGTCCGGCGGGGGCCGCGGCAACCGGCCGGTGATCATCGGCTCGGTGGTGGTCTCCGTCCTCGCGGTCGGCGGCCTGATCGCCGCGCTGACGCTCAACGGCGGCGGTGACGAGGAGAACAAGGGCGGCGGCGGCAGCTCGCCCTCGGCGTCGGCCACCCGCGCGGAGGGCTACCGCGGGCCCGACACGTCGAAGACGATCGACAAGGAGGAGTGCGAGGAGCCGCGGGAGTCGTACAACGACCCCGACAAGATCCGGCTCCCGAACTTCAAGTTCAAGTACATCAAGTCGGTCAAGGAGTGCTTCCAGGCGGCCGGCTGGGGCGACCTGAAGATCGTCAACGTGGACGAGAACGTCTACGGCGAGGGATCCGTCCGGGAGCAGTTCCCGCCGGCCGGCACGGACGTCGATCCCGAGGACATGCCGGAGATCACCCTCAAGGTCTCCACCGGCAACCCGCCCGCCTGACCGCGGGGCGGCACGGACACCGAAGGGGCCCGGCGCGATGCCGGGCCCCTTCGCTCGTCCGGGTGCCGGAGCGCGCCGCGCGGGCCGCTCCGCAGCGCTACAGGTACGGGCCCCCGGAGCGACCGCCGAGGTGCGGGTCGTCCGAGCTCTCGGCGACGCCCGGCGGCAGCGCCCGGCGCATCTGCTCCAACTGGGCGCGCGCCGCCATCTGCTGCGCGAACAGCGTGGTCTGGATCCCGTGGAACAGCCCCTCCAGCCACCCCACCAGCTGGGCCTGCGCGATCCGCAGTTCGGCGTCGCTCGGCGTGGCCTCGTCGGTGAACGGCAGGGACAGCCGCTCCAGCTCCTCGACCAGCTCGGGGGCCAGACCGTCCTCCAGTTCCTTCACCGAACTGGCGTGGATCTCCTTGAGCCGGGCCCGGCTGGCCTCGTCCAGAGGAGCGGCGCGCACCTCCTCCAGCAACTGCTTGATCATGCTGCCGATCCGCATGACCTTGGCGGGCTGCTCCACCTGCTCCGTCACCGGGGTCTCGCGGGAGTCGTCGTCCCCGGTGCCCCCGCCGAGCGCCATGCCGTCCTGGCCGACGACCAGGATCTGCGGCTTCTCCGGTGACCGTTCGTTCCTCGGCATCTCCATACGGCCATTCTCTCGTACCCGGTGCGCCGCTTCGGTGGTGCCCCCACCCGGACGGCGGTCCCGGTCGTCCGTGCCGGACCGGGCCGCGGCCTTCCGCCGGCCGCGGGCCTGCGGCGCCGACAGCCGGGTTCCCCACCGTGCGGTCACGATTCAGCCGACCGGAGCGCCCGGAATGCCGGCCGGGCACGGAAATGCGAGGCTTTTGGGGTCCATCCGGCCCGATTCTGCCGACGGTGCCCGAGCACACCCGTCGGCGTGGGAGGTCACGGTCGTGACTCCATGGCTGCGCGCAGTGGGAACGAACGGGGCGGCGGTCGCCCTGCGGGCGGGTGTCGTCCTGGGCACGTGCATCGCCCTCGGGGTGGGCACGGTGGTGCCCGGCGTCACCGGCGGGCTGCTGCCGGCCGGCGCGAGCGTGGCCCAGGCCCACGACCGCGCGCCCGGTGCGGCCCCCGACGGCGGGCGGGACGCCGGCCGGGCCGGGCCGGAACCGGGAGACGGCCCGGGGACGGACCCGGACGACGGCCGCGGCCCGGCCCCGCACGCCCAGCCGTCCCGTGACGACGCGCTCACCGGCGGCGGCCCGCCCCACCGGCTCCCGGCCGCCACCGCCCCGGCGTCCCCCTCGCCGTCCCTGTCCCCGTCCGCCCCACCGTCCCGCGCCGGGGCCCGGCCCGGGGAGGGCCGCGAGCGGCCCGGACGGCCGGAGACGGACCACGACCGCCCGAACGGGACGGCGGACAGCGGCCGGGCCGACGCCACCCCGGCCCCCTCGGCGGAGGCGTCGGACGACGGCACCGCCACCGCGTCCCGGCAGCCGGACCGCGCGGACGCCCGCGCCGACCAGGACGGCACCCGGCAGGACGCGGCCCGGCCGGAGGCGTCCGGGGCGGACGCGGCGGCCCGGGCCCCGGCGTCGGAGGCCGCCGTCCCGCTGCCGTCGGCCTCGTCCACGGCGGCGAACGCCCTCGGCGGCCCGGAGCGCGCCGCCGATCCCGCGGTGCGGATACTGCCGCTGGGCAGCGGACTGGTGCTCATCGGCCTGGGGCTGGGGCTCGCGTTCGTCGGCCTGCGCATGCGGCAGTCCCCGCACTGAGGCGGGGGCAGCCGGGACGCCGCAGGGACCGGGGGCGGGGCGGCGGGCCCTGGGGCCGAGGGCCCGGGGCGGCGGGGCTCGTCCCGGCCGTGTGCGCCCGGACGGGGGTAGCCCCGCGGCAGCGCGGGCAGGGCTGTGCGGGCACGCCCCTGCCCGACACCCCGCCGCGGGGCGTCCCGCGGCGGGGTCTCTTCGGCAGCCGGTCCTTCCGGCCCTTTCCGGCTTCCGGCCCTTTCCGGCTCTCCGTCAGGGGGCGATCAGCAGGACCTTGCCCACGTGGCCGCTCTCCTCCAGCACCCGGTGGGCCGTGGCCGCGTCGGGCATCGGGATCTCCCGGTCGACGACCGGGCGGACGTGGCCACCGGACACCAGCGGCCAGACGTGCTCCCGCACGGCGGCCACGATCGCGGCCTTCTCCGCCAGGGGACGGGCCCGCAGAGAGGTCGCGCTGATGGCGGCCCGCTTGGCGAGCAGGGCACCGATGTTCAGCTCGCCCTTGACGCCGCCCTGCATGCCGATGATCGCGAGACGGCCGTTAATGGCCAGCGCCCGCACGTTGGGGCCCAGGTACTTGGCGCCCATGTTGTCGAGGATGACGTCCGCCCCGGCACCGTCGGTGGCCCGGTCCACCTCGGCGACGAAGTCCTGGTCGCGGTAGTTGATCAGGACGTCGGCCCCCAGTTCGGCGCAGCGCTCCAGCTTCTCCTTCGTCCCGGCCGTGACGACGACCCGGGCCCCGACCGCCTTGCCGAGCTGGATGGCCATGGTCCCGATGCCGCTGGAACCGCCGTGCACGAGCAGCGTCTCGCCCGGCCGCAGGTGCGCGATCATGAACACGTTCGACCAGACCGTGCAGGCGACCTCCGGGAGCGCGGCGGCCCGCTTGACGTCGAGCCCCTCCGGAACGGGGAGCAGCTGCCCCGCCGGGACCGCCACCTTCTGGGCGTAGCCGCCGCCCGACAGCAGCGCGCAGACCTCGTCACCGACGGCCCAGCCGGTCACCCCGGGGCCCAGGGCGACGATCCGCCCCGAGCACTCCAGGCCCGGGTAGGGGGACGCACCGGGCGGCGGGTCGTAGAAGCCCTGCCGCTGGAGGAGGTCGGCCCGGTTGACGGCTCCGGCCACCACCTCGACCAGGACCTCGCCCTCGCCGGGCTCGGGATCGGGGACCTCGGCCCAGACCAGCGCCTCGGGCCCGCCGGGTTCAGGAATCGTGATCGCATGCATGGGGCGACGGTACTCCGCCGCGGTCCGCCGTCCACCGGACTCCGCTGCCCCGGGGAGGCGGTCGTCCGGCCCGGCCACCGGGAAGCCGCCGCCGTCCGGCGGGACCTTCCGGTGACGTGCCGCCGCTGCTCCGGACGGCCACCGTGAGGGCCGGTCGTGGGACCGGGTCCGCCCGGTGCGCCGCCCTGTACGACCAAGGCCCCGGTGCACCGCCGTCCGGTCCAGGCCCCTGGGCCTCCCGTCCTCCGGTCCTCCGAGCCTCCGAGCCTCCGAGCCTCCGGGCGGAGGTGCGGTCCGTCATTCGACCGAAACGCGGAAAAAACGTGTGCGGTGCCGATGACTTCGCGCGACCGTGGAGGTCAGTCCTTGCGAAGCACACGCTCGCGGAAGGAACCGAAGCATGAGCAGCTCCTCACCCGGCCCGGCGATCGAGACCACGGGCCTGGTCAAAACCTTCGGTGAGACACGCGCCGTCGACGGCGTCGACCTCACCGTGCCCGTCGGCACGGTCTACGGGGTCCTCGGCCCGAACGGCGCCGGCAAGACCACCACCGTGAAGATGCTCGCCACGCTCCTGCGTCCGGACGGCGGCGAGGCCCGGGTGTTCGGCCGGGACGTCGTGCGCGAGGCGGACGAGGTGCGGGCCCGGGTCAGTCTCACCGGGCAGTACGCCTCCGTGGACGAGGATCTCACCGGCACCGAGAACCTCGTGCTGCTGGCCCGCCTCCTCGGGCACCGCAGGCCGGCCGCCCACACCCGAGCCGCCCAGCTCCTGGAGGCGTTCGGACTGACGGACGCGGCCGGGAAGCAGGTCAAGCACTACTCGGGCGGCATGCGGCGCCGCATCGACATCGCCGCCTCCATCCTGAACACGCCCGACCTGCTGTTCCTCGACGAGCCGACGACCCGGCCTCGACCCGCGCAGCCGCAACCAGGTGTGGGACATCGTCCGCGCGGTGGTCGCCCAGGGCACCACGGTCCTGCTGACCACGCAGTACCTGGACGAGGCCGACCAGCTGGCGTCCCGGATCGCGGTCATCGACCGGGGCACGGTGATCGCGGAGGGCACCAAGGGGGAGCTCAAGGCGTCCGTCGGCGCCGGATCCGTCCACCTGCGGCTGCGCGACCCCGGACAGCGACCGCTCGCCGCGGACCTGCTGCACCGCGCCCTCGACGCCCAGGTGCAGGCCGACCCCGACCCGGTCGCGCTGACCGCGCGCCTCGGCTCCGCCGCGAGCCAGGACACCGCCGCCGAGCAGGCCGCCCGTGCGCTGGGCGAACTCGCCCGGGCCGGTGTCACCGTCGACAACTTCTCGCTCGGCCAGCCCAGCCTGGACGAGGTCTTCCTCGCCCTCACCGGACACGACACCGGCGCACCCGGTCCCGGAGCCACCCCCGGCCCGGACCACGACCCGCAGGACGAGGTGGCGGCATGACCACCACGACGACCACCGACCACGTCGAACTCGCTCCGGTGCGCACCGACACCCTCGCGGACCTGCTGGTCGCCAAGGAACGTCCGCCGCGGCCCAGTGCCTGGTCCGCCTCGCTGACCTTCGGCTGGCGCGCGATCCTCAAGATCAAGCACGTGCCCGAGCAGCTCTTCGACGTCACCGCCTTCCCGATCATGATGGTGCTGATGTACACGTACCTGTTCGGCGGGGCCCTGGCCGGCTCGCCGACGGCGTACATCCAGTTCCTGCTGCCGGGCATCCTGGTGATGTCGGTCGTGATGATCACGATGTACACCGGGGTCTCGGTCAACACGGACATCGAGAAGGGCGTCTTCGACCGCTTCCGCACCCTGCCGATCTGGCGCCCGTCGACCATGGTCGGCTACCTGCTCGGCGACGCGCTGCGCTACACCCTGGCGTCCGTCGTGATGCTGACCGTCGGGATGATCCTCGGCTACCGCCCCGACGGCGGAGTGGTGGGCGTGGTCGCCGGGATCGCGCTGCTGTTGCTGTTCGCGTTCTCGTTCTCGTGGATCTGGACGATGTTCGGTCTGCTGCTGCGCACCGAGAAGTCGGTGATGGGCGTCAGCATGATGGTCATCTTCCCGCTGACCTTCCTGTCCAACGTCTTCGTGGATCCGACCACCATGCCGGGCTGGCTCCAGGCCTTCGTCAACAACAGCCCGGTCACCCACCTCGCCTCGGCCGTGCGCGGGCTGATGGCCGGGGACTGGCCGGCCGTCGAGATCGCCTGGACCCTGGGCTGGGCGGGCCTGTTCGTCCTGGTCTTCGGACCGGTCACCATGCGGCTGTACAACCGCAAGTAGGGCCCCGCCCGGGCGGGGCGCGGGGGAGGCCCCGGCGGCGGGAGCCCCGGCGGTGGGAGCCCCGGCGGTGGGGGCGCGCCAGCGGTCGGGGAACGGCCCCGGGCCTCGGCGATGTCGGGGCCCGCGCTGAGGTCGTGCCCGATCCGCTGAGGTCGTGTTGCAACCGCCGAGGTCGTGCCCGGACCGCTGAAGTCGTTCCCGAGTGCGGTCCGGTCCGTCGAGCGTGTCCCCGGCGCCTCGTCAGTCGCGGGGAAGCGGGCGCATGTCGGGGGCGACCTGGCGGCCCTGGGTGACCCGCACGATGGTGATCAGCCGGTCGGTCAGCTCCAGCGTCCCGACGGCCCGATCGTCGTAACCGAGCACCCGGTGACCGCGCAGCACGCTCACCACCAGGTCGTCCACCTCCCTCGGCGTCTTGCCGACCTCGGCCTTTATGACCGGGCGTTCGACGATGTCGAGTCCCGTGCCCTGCTGGATGAGGTCCTCCATCACCATGCCGGCCGCGGGGCTGAGCACCGACAGACCGAGCAGCCGCCCGGCCGCGCTGGCGCTGGTGATGACCGCGTCGGCGCCGGACTGCTTCAGCAGGGGGGCGTTCTCCTCCTCGCGCACGGCGACCACGATCTTCGCGCCCCGGTTGAGCTGGCGCGCCGTCAGCGTCACGAGGACGGCGGTGTCGTCGCGTTGCGTCGCGATGATGATCTGCTTCGCCCGGTAGACCTCGGCCCGCTTCAGCACCTCGCTGCGGGTCGCGTCCCCGACCACGCCCGCGAAGCCGTCGGCCGCGGCGGCCTCGATCGCCTTGGCGCTGGGGTCGACCACCACGACCTGCTCCTTGCGCAGACCCGTCGCACAGACGGTCTTGATCGCCGAGCGGCCCTTGGTGCCGAACCCGACGACGACGGTGTGATCGCGCAACGCGGACCTCCAGCGGTTCAGTCGCCACTCCTCCCGGGTGCGTTCGGTGAGGGCCTCGAGGGTGGTGCCGACCAGGATGATCAGGAACAGCACGCGCAACGGCGTGATGACGAAGATGTTGGTGAGCCGGGCCGCGTCGGTGACCGGGGTGATGTCGCCGTACCCGGTGGTGGAGAGGGTGACGGTGGCGTAGTAGAAGGCGTCGAGGAAGTCGACCGTCTCGTCCGCGTTGTCGGTGTAGCCGTCCCGGTCCAGGTACACGATGAGTGCCGTCACCACGAGGACCACCAGCGCCACGGACAACCGTTTGGCGACCTGGCGGATCGGATGCTCGACGACCTTCCTGGGAAGCGTCACCCGATGCGTCACCAGGTGTTCGTCCGCCTGTCGGGCGATGGCGTCCTGGCCCGGAAGTTTCACGTGAAACACACCCCGATCCCACTGGACGCCCAGGGCAGGTCCAGCAGTTCCGTCTCCTCGTCCGGCCGGGCACCCCCGGGAAGGACGACCGCGAGGGCGTCGGCCGCCGCGACACCGCGCAGCATCGCCGGGCCGTTGTAGTGCAGCGGCACGGCGTGATCACCGCGCAGCACGACGGGAACCAGCCGGGTGTCGCGCGGATGGCCCTGCACCGCGTCCCGCAGCGGCATCGTGTACGGCTCGGGCGCGGGGCGCGCCGCGAGGGAGCGCAGCAGGGGTTCGGCGAGGGTGAGCAGCCCGGAGACCGCGGCGAGCGGGTTGCCGGGCAGCCCCACGAGGTGCTGGTGGTCGTGGATGCGGGCCAGCAGCATGGGGTGGCCGGGGCGTACGCCGACCCCGTCCACGAGGAGTTCGGCACCGAGGCGGTGCAGCGTGGGGTGGACGTGGTCGACGGGTCCGGCCGCGGTGCCGCCGGTGGTGACGACGACCTCGGCGCCGGAGGAGGCGATCGCCTCGTGCAGGGCCTCCGCGTCGTCACCGATCCGCCGGACGGAGACGACGTCGGCGCCCAGCGCTCGCAGCCACGGCGGCAGCATCGGGCCGAGGGCGTCACGGATCAGGCCGTCGTGCGGCAGTCCCCCGGTGAGCAGTTCGTCGCCGAGGACGAGGACCTCGGCACGCGGGCGGGGGACGACGGTGAGCGTGTCGTACCCGGCGGCGGAGGCGAGGCCGAGCACGGCCGGGGTCACCAGGGTGCCGACGGCCAGGAGCTGGTCGCCGCTGCGGCACTCCTGCCCGCGGGGCCGGATGTCCTGACCTTGGGCGACCGTCCTCGGTCCGTGGGCCGGGTCGAGGTGCAGCCGTCCCGCGGTGTCGGTGCGGCCGTGCTCGCTGCGGAGCACCGCGGTGGTGTCCGGGGGGACGCGGGCGCCGGTGGCGATGCGGACGGCCTCGCCGTCCGTGAGCGGCGGGTGCGCGGCCCGGCCGGCCAGCACTCCCTCCTCCCGCACGTCCCACGGGCCCGGCCCGGCGACCGCCCAGCCGTCCATGGCCGAGGTGTCGAAGGAGGGCAGGTCGGTGAGGGCCGTCAACGGGGCGGCCAGGGTGAGGCCGAGCGCCGCGTCGAGCGTGACCGACACCGGGGCCCGCCGTCCGGCGCGGCCGGGACGGCCGGCCCGCTCGGCGACGGCGCGCGCCTCGGCCCAGGGGGTTGCGTGCGCACGGCGGTCGGGGGCCGCGGCCCGTTCACCGGGCGCGGTGGCCCGCTCCGGCGCCGGAGCGGGGGCCCGCCCGGGAGGACGGGGGCCGGGGTTCTCCCTCACCAGGGCGAGCGCCTCCTCGACGTCGAGGTCGTCGGCGTCCTGGCTCCCCCGGGTGCGGTGCGCGGTCATGTCGCGTCCGGGCGGGCACCCGGTCCGGCGTCGTCGGGCGCCGTCGCGGACGGGGCGTCGGCGGGCTTCTTGCCCCCGTTCCCCGCGGGGTTCTGGTCGGTGTCCTCCTCGGCCCAGCGGTTCGCCAGGGCCGCCGCCCTGCGGGCCGCTTCGGCGACGGCGTCCGGGTCACCGCCCGCGCGGGCCGCGGCGTATCCCACGAGGAAGGTGGTCAGCGGTGCCGCGGGCCTGGCCACGCCGTGGGCGGCGTCGCGGGCCAGGTCGAGCAGCAGGGTGGTGTCGACGTCCAGGTCGATGCCCAGCTCGTCCTTGACTGCGGTGATCCATTCGTCCAGCACGTGTCCATGCTCCCTGATGCGCGCTCTGGCTGCGGCGATGTCGTCCCAGGTGTCGCAGTCGAAGGACGCCACCGGGTCGGAGAGTCGGGTGAGGTCGAGTTCGGCGGTCAGCCGGCGCAGCGGCAGCCCGGCGACGCCGCCGTGCCGGTCGAAGAGTGCGGTCAGCGTGCGGCGCAGGGCGGCGGTCCGGTAGGCGGCCACGAGCGGCTGGTCCCGGCCGTCGCCGTCGGTCAGCACGACACCGTCGGCGGGGCCCGCGCACAGCTCCGTCACCAGCCGTTCCACGGTGTGCGCCCCGAGGAAGGGCAGGTCGGCCGAGAGCAGCACGGCCACGTCGGCGTCGCAGTAGCCGAGCCCCGCGTGGAGGGCGGCGAGCGGGCCCCCGCCGGGGGGCTCCTCGCGCGCCCAGACGACGGGCCGTGCGGTGGGCCGGGGGTCGGCCACCACCACGGTGGTGCGGGCCCCGGCGCAGGCGGCGAGCACCCGGTCGATCAGGGGCCGTCCGCCCACGCGCACGCCGGGTTTGTCGGCGCCCGACAGCCGCCGGGCGGCGCCGCCGGCGAGGACGAGCGCGTCGTACGGGGGGCGCGCCGGGACCCGTTGGCGCCGTGCCTCGGGGCCGGGCCCGGCGCCGGGGCCACCAGGGGGCGGGTACTCGGTCACACCCCCGAGTATGCGCGGCCCCCGCGATCACCGGGAACGCGGGGGCGCGTGAACGACGGCGGTGTCACGGCGTGTCAGGGCGTCCGGTGACACCGGCGCCGTCACAGGGTGCGCAGCAGCACCGCCGGTTGCTCCACGCAGTCGGCCACGTAGCGCAGGAAGCCCCCGGCGGTTCCGCCGTCGCAGACCCGGTGGTCGAAGGTGAGCGACAGCTGGACGACCTGACGCACGGCCAGCTCCCCCTCGTGCACCCACGGCTTCGGCACGATCCGGCCGACCCCGAGCATGGCCGCCTCCGGGTGGTTGATGATCGGAGTGGAGCCGTCGACGCCGAAGACGCCGTAGTTGTTCAGCGTGAAGGTGCCGCCGGTGAGGTCCGCCGGTGTGAGGGTGCCCGCCCGGGCCGCCTCGGTCAGCTGCGCGAACCGCTCCGTGAGCCCCTCCGCGTCCCGCGCGTGCGCGTCCCGGACCACGGGCACGACGAGCCCCCGGTCGGTCTGCGCGGCGAAGCCGAGGTGGACGGCCTGGTGCCGCACGATCTCGCGGGCCGCCGTGTCGACCGAGGAGTTGAGCTCGGGGAAGCGGGCCAGGGCCGCGGTGCAGATCCGGGCCAGCAGCGCGAGCACGGAGATCTTCGGCCCGCCGGCGGCGTTCATCGCGGTCCGCGCCCGCAGGAACTCCGTCGCGTCGGCGTCGACCCAGCAGGTGGCGTCCGGTATCTCGGAGCGGCTCCGCGTCAGCTTGTCGGCGACGGCGCCCCGGATGCCCTTGAGCGGCACCCGCGTGACGGCGGCGCGGTCCCGCTCGGCCGGGGCCGGGGACCCGGGGGTCGTCGCGGCGGCGCCCGGAACAGTGCCGTCCCGGTGGCCCGTCGCGGCGAGGTGCTCCACGCCGTTCGTGCGGCCCGGCGTGGCGGCGGCGCGCAGGGCGCCCTCCACGTCCGCCCGCAGGATCAGCCCGTCGGGCCCGGAACCGGTCAGGCGCCGCAGGTCCAAGCCGTTCTGCCGGGCCAGCCTGCGCACCAGTGGCGAGATCACCGGCACCGGCCCGTCCGCCCTGCCGGCCGGACCGCCGTCCGGACCGGGGGTCCGGGGAGCCGAGGAGGCCGAGCGCTCCGTGGGGGCCGAGGACGCATGCGGCGCGCTGGGCGTGGTCGTCGTGTCGGCCGCGGCGGTCGCCGCTGTCGCGTTGTGCTCGTTCGCCCCGTGGGGAGCCCTGGACAGCGGGCCCCCCTGGCGGACCCGGCGGCGCCGGGCGGGTGCCTCCGACGTGCCGTATCCGACCAGGACGTTGCCCGAGCCCTCACCGCGGGAGCCCTGCCCGCGGGAGCCCTCGGCACCGGCGGCGCCGACGGTGCCCGACGCCGCCTTCGGGCCGTCGCCGTCCGGCTCGCCGACCGCGACCGTCAGCAGCGGTGACCCGACGGGCAGTTCGGTGCCCTCCTCGCCGAAGCGGGCGGTGACGACTCCGCCGTAGGGGCAGGGCACCTCGACCATCGCCTTGGCCGTCTCGACCTCGACCACCGGCTGGTCGATCGCGACGACGTCACCGACCTCGACCAGCCAGCGCACGATCTCCGCCTCGGTGAGCCCTTCACCGAGGTCGGGCAGCTTGAACTCCAGGACCTGTGTCATCAGCTCTCGGCCTCCCACTGCAGGCGGCCCACCGCGTCCAGGATCCGGTCGACACCGGGCAGGTGGTGGCGCTCCAGCATCGGCGGCGGATAGGGCAGGTCGAACCCGGCCACGCGCAGCACCGGCGCCTCCAGGTGGTGGAAGCAGCGCTCGGTGACCCGCGCCGCGATCTCCCCGCCCGGGCCGCCGAAGCCGCCCGACTCGTGGACGACGACCGCGCGTCCGGTCCGGCGCACCGAGGCGCACACGGTCTCGTCGTCGAACGGCACCAGGGACCGCAGATCGACGACTTCGAGGTCCCATCCCTCGGCGCGGGCCGCCTCGGCGGCCTCCAGGCAGACGGGGACGGACGGACCGTAGGTGATGAGGGTGGCGCTGCGGCCCGTGCGCCGCACCACGGCACGGCCGATCGGCTCCACGGGCGCCGGCTCGTCGGCGTTCCAGGTGTCCTTCGACCAGTACAGGCGCTTGGGCTCCAGGAACACCACCGGGTCGTCGGAGGCGATGGAGGCGCGCAGCAGCCCGTAGGCGTCCGCGACGGTCGCGGGCGTGACGACATGGAGCCCCGGAGTCGCCATGTAGTACGCCTCGGACGAGTCGCTGTGGTGCTCGACGCCGCCGATGCCGCCGCCGTAGGGGACGCGGATGGTGATCGGCAACGGCATGGCACCGCGGGTGCGGTTGCGCATCTTCGCGACGTGCGAGAGCAGTTGCTCGAACGCCGGGTAGGCGAACGCGTCGAACTGCATCTCCACGACCGGGCGCAGCCCGTACATCGCCATGCCGACGGCCGTGCCCAGGATGCCGGCCTCGGCCAGCGGGGTGTCCGTGCAGCGGTCGTCGCCGAACTCCTTGGCGAGGCCGTCCGTGATGCGGAAGACGCCGCCGAGGGTGCCGACGTCCTCGCCCAGGACGTGCACGGTCGGGTCGGCGGCCATGGAATCGCGCAGCGCTCGGGTGAGCGCCTGCGCCATGGTGGCCGGCTTGACGGCGACGGTGGTCATCGGTGCGTCCCTTCCGACTCGGCCTCGGCCTCCAGCTCGGCCCGCAACTGCTCCCGCTGCTCCAGCAGCTGCGGTGTGGGCTCGGCGTAGACGTGGCTGAACAGGTCCATGGGGTCGAGGACGGCGTCCCGGTTCATGCGCTCCCGCAGGCCGGCGGCGAGCGTCTCGGCGTCCCGGCGAGCGGCCTCGATGCCGTCCTCGTCGAGCAGACCGCGCTCGGTGAGCTCCCGCTCCAGCAGCGCCACCGGGTCGTGCCCCTTCCAGGTCTCCACTTCGGCGTCGCCCCGGTAACGGGTCGCGTCGTCCGCGTTGGTGTGCGCCTCCATGCGGTACGTGATGGCCTCGACCAGCGTGGGGCCACCCCCGTCGCGGGCTCTGCGGACGGCGTCGGCCAGGACCTCGTGCACGGCGGCGGCGTCGTTGCCGTCGACCAGGCGGCCGGGCATGCCGTAGCCGACGGCCTTGTGGGCGAGGGAGGGCGCCGCGGTCTGCTTGTCGAGCGGCACGGAGATCGCGAAGCCGTTGTTCTGGACGAGGAAGACGACCGGGGCCTGCCACACGGCGGCGAAGTTCAGCGCCTCGTGGAAGTCGCCCTCGCTGGTGCCGCCGTCACCGACCATGGCCAGCGCGACCACGTCGTCGCCCTTGAGCCGGGCGGCGTGCGCGAGACCGACCGCGTGCGGCAGCTGGGTGGCCAGCGGCGTGCTGAGGGGGGCCACCCGGTGCTCGTAGGGGTCGTACCCGGTGTGCCAGTCGCCGCGCAGCAGGGTGAGCGCCTCGACCGGGTCCACCCCCCGGGCCACGACGGCGAGTGTGTCGCGGTAGCTGGGGAAGAGCCAGTCCTGGTCCCGCAGGACGAGCGCGGCGGCGACTTCGCACGCCTCCTGGCCGGTGCTGGAGGGGTAGACCGCCAGACGGCCCTGCTTGGTGAGGGCGGTCGCCTGCGCGTTGTAGCGGCGGCCCTTCACCAGCTCCCCGTACAGGCGGCGCAGCAGCTCCGGGTCCGCCTTCGCGGCCGCCCCGGTGCCGAGCACCCGGTACGGCTCCGCGTCCGGCAACAGCGGCGCGGGATCCGTACGGGGCTGCCAGGTGGGCGGCGGAGTCGGCCGGTAGGCGCCCCGCTGCTCCATGACCGTCATGACGCACCTCCTGGTGGGAGCGGCTCAAGGAGGCGCGGCGTCTGTGACGCGCCTCACCAACCGATTGTTCGGTCGTCGGCACATTTTGGCTACAGGTGGCGCCAGGCTGTGGACAAACGGTTCTCCACAGCCTGAGATGGAGGCAGTACGTCCATCGTGGAGAGGCGGGGGCGGGTGTCGTCTGAACAAATGGCCGAAGGATCGGAGCCTGTCGGACCCCCGCGGCCCGCCCGCCCCCTCGACGAGGTCGACCAGGACATCCTGCGCATGCTCCAGGTGGACGGCCGTGCGTCCATACGGTCGGTCGCCGAGCGGGTCCACGTGTCGCGGGCGAACGCCTACGCCCGGATCAACCGTCTCGTGGAGGACGGTGTCATCCGCGGTTTCGGGGCCCGCGTGGACCATGAGCGGGCCGGGCACGGGACGTCCGCCTACATCACCCTGAAGATCGTCCAGAACTCCTGGCGCACGGTCCGCGAACAGCTCAGGCAACTCCCGGGCGCCTCGCACATCGCGCTGGTCGGCGGGGACTTCGACGTCCTGCTGCTGGTGCACACGCCGGACAACCGGACCCTGCGCGAGCTGGTGCTCACCCGCCTGCAGGCGATCCCGGAGGTGCTCAGCACCCGCACGCTGCTGGTGTTCGAGGAGGAGGACCTGGAGCCGCAGGGCTGAGGGGAGCTGCGCCGCGGGGCCGGATCCGGAGGGCTGCGGGCCGACGGGCCGGGAGCCCGTCGCCGTTCGACGCGCCGGTGCCCGGCGCGCCACGCTCAGGGAGTCGTCTCCGGTCCCGCTGAACGCGCCTCCCCGGACGCGCCTCCCTGACGGCGCCTTCCCGGTCAGGAACACGCCTCCCCTGGTCAGGGAACGCGCCTTCCTGGTCCGGGACGGTTCGCAGCCCACTCCGGCAGCCCGCTCCATCAGCCCGCCCGGACCACCCGCCCGCTCAGGGGCCGACCCAAGGGGGCGCGATACAAGGGGCCCTCTCCAGTGGCCCGCTCAAGGGGCCCGCTCAGGAGGCTCGCTCCGAGGGCCCGCTCAGGTCGCCTTGCGCAGGCCGCCGAAGGCGAGCCGGACCACCGCGTCGGCGACCTCGCGCTCGCTCGACCCGCGGCCGTCGGGCCGGTACCACTCGACGATCGAGTTGATCATCCCGAAGACCAGCCGGGTCACGAGCCGCCCGTCTATGTCACCGCGCACGTCCCCGTCGTCCGCGGCCGCCTTGAGCAGCGCGGCCACCCGGTGGTCGAACTCGCGCCGCCGTTCCAGGGCCCAGCGCTCGGTGTCGGTGTTGCCGCGCACCCTGAGCAGCAGGGTGACGTAGGGCAGTTCCGCCGTGAGCACCTCCACCATGCGGCGCACGACGTGCTCCAGGCGCTCGGCCGCCCGTCCCTCCCGCGCCGCTTCCTCGTCGAGGATGCCGAAGAGCCCGTCCAGCGCGCGGCTCACCGCACGGCGCAGCAGCTCCTCCTTGCCGGCCACGTGGTGGTAGATCGACGACTTGGAGATCCCGGCGGCCTTGGACAGGTGCTCCATGGAGGTGCCGTCGTAGCCGCGCTCGATGAACACCTGGACGGCCACGGACAGCAGCGTCTCCGGGGTGTAGGTGTCGCGCCGGGCGGTGGTCATCGGGTGCTCTCCCGCTTCTCGGTGGCGTGCGCGTGCCGGCGGAGCGCCGACGAGGGCGCGTACCGGCCTGACGGGTCGCGCTCGTGCAGCGTCGCCAGGAGGGCGCGGGCCCAGTCATGACCGAGGCGGCGGCTCCACTCGAAGGGGCCGAGCGGGTAGTTCACGCCGAGGCGCATCGCGGTGTCGATGTCCTCCTCCGTGGCCACCTCGCGGGCGGCGGCGTCGTACGCGAGGTCGATGATCCGCGCCACGGTCCGGGCGACGATCATGCCGGGCACGTCCCCGATGACGCTGACCTGCTTGCCGAGCGCCTGGAACAGGCCGGTGGCCTCGGCGACCGTCCGGGCGGGGGTGGTGTCCCGGCAGGCGGACAGGGCGACCCGGGTGGCCGTGCGGTAGTCCAGGGCGAGGTCGAAGTGGACCGTGTCGCCGAGTTCCACGGACGTCCGCCCGTCGGCGAGGGCCAGTCGGCCGCCTCCCGGCAGCACCAGCCCCCGGCCGCCCCCGGACGCGGCGCCCTCGCGCACCTCGATGCCCGCCGCACGGATCAGGTCGGGCAACTCCGCGGCCGGCCCCAGGTCACCGTCGACCACCACGTGGGCGGGTGCCGGTTCCGGGGCGGCGGTGTGCGGTGCGGGATGCGGCGCGCCGTCCCCGTGGTCGTACCAGCCCCGGCCGCTCTTGCGGCCCAGGCGGCCGGACTCGACCAGGCGGCGCTGGGCGAGGGAGGGGGTGAAGCGCACGTCACCGAAGAACGACTCCCACACCGAACGGGTGACGGACTCGTTGACGTCCTGACCGATCAGGTCGGTCAGCTCGAAGGCCCCCATCCGGAAGCCGCCGGACTCGCGCAGCACCGCGTCGACGGTGGCCGGGTCGGCCCCCCGCTCCTCGTACACCGCGAACGCCTCCGCGTAGAAGGGGCGGGCGATCCGGTTGACGACGAACCCCGGGGTGTCCGCGCAGGCGACCGGGGTCTTGCCCCAGGCGCGGGCGGTCTCGTGCGCGCGCCCGGCGCACGCGGGGTCGGTGGCGAACCCGGAAACGACCTCGACCAGCGGCAGCAGCGGCGCCGGGTTGAAGAAGTGCAGGCCCACGAACCGGCCGGGGACGCGCAGCGCACCGCCGACGGCCGTGACCGACAGGGAGGAGGTGTTGGTGGCGAGCAGACAGTCGTCGGAGACGATGCCCTCCAGCGCCGTGAACAGCTCCTGCTTGACGTCGAGCCGTTCCAGGACGGCCTCGACGACCAGGGCGCAGTCCGCGAGGTCGGCGAGGTCGTCGGCGGGCAGCAGCCGGGCGCGGGCCGCGTCCCGGTCCGCGGCGCTCAGCCGCTCCTTGGCCACCAAACGGTCGAGCCGCGCGCCGATCGCGTCGGCGGCCTCCCGGGCCCGGCCGGGGACCGCGTCGTACAGTCGCACCGGATGGCCCGCGACCAGCGCGACCTGGGCTATTCCCCGGCCCATGGTGCCGGTGCCGACCACGGCCACGGGACTGCTGAGGTCGAGTGCTGTCATGGGCGCGATCCTCCCGCACGGCGTTTTCCACAGATGCGGCGGACCCCCTTGTCCCGACCGATCGTTCGGTTACTCTAACTCTGACTGCCCGTCCCTGCCCATGTTTCTGCCCACGTACTGCCCAGGTCCATGAGCTCGCCGAAGAGTTCCTGAGACGAGGAGTTGGTCCCCATGGCCGCCGAACTCACCGCGCACCAGCTGATCACCCGGCACCGGCCCACCCTGGACGGGGCCCAGGAAGCGATCCGCACGCGTGCGTACTGGTCCCCGCACCCCGAACACCCCAAGGCGTACGGGGAGAACGGCAGCCTGGACCTGGCGGCGGGCAAGGCCGCCTTCGACGCCCTCCTCGGCACCCGCCTGGACCTCGGCCAGCCCGGCACCGACGGCTGGGTGGACGGCGAGGTCTCCCCGTACGGCCTCGACCTGGGCGTGAGCTACCCGCACGCCGACCTGGACGAGCTGCTGCCGGCCATGAAGGCGGGGATGCGGGCCTGGCGCGACGCCGGCGCGGAGACGCGCGCGGTGGTCTGCCTGGAGATCCTCAAGCGCATCAGCGACCGGTCGCACGAGTTCGCCCACGCGGTCATGCACACCTCGGGGCAGGCGTTCCTGATGGCGTTCCAGGCGGGCGGCCCGCACGCGCAGGACCGCGGACTGGAGGCGGTGGCCTACGCCTACGTGGAACAGGTGCGCACGCCCGACACGGCGGAGTGGACCAAGCCGCAGGGCAAGCGCGACCCGCTGGCGCTCACCAAGACGTTCACGCCGGTCCCGCGCGGCATCGGCCTGGTCATCGGCTGCAACACCTTCCCGACGTGGAACGGCTACCCCGGCCTGTTCGCCTCCCTGGCCACGGGCAACGCGGTCCTGGTCAAGCCGCACCCGCGCGCCGTGCTGCCGCTGGCGCTCACCGTGCAGGTCGCGCGCCAGGTGCTCACCGAGGCGGGCTTCGACCCGAACCTGGTGGCGCTGGCCGCCGAACGGCCCGGCGAGGGCATCGCCAAGACCCTGGCCACCCGTCCGGAGATCCGGATCATCGACTACACCGGTTCGACCGAGTTCGGCGACTGGCTGGAGGCCAACGCCCGCCAGGCACAGGTGTACACCGAGAAGGCCGGCGTCAACACGGTGATCGTCGAGTCCACCGACGACTACAAGGGGATGCTGTCCAACCTGGCGTTCTCGCTGTCCCTGTACAGCGGCCAGATGTGCACCACCCCGCAGAACCTGCTGATCCCCCGCGACGGCATCACCACGGACGTGGGCCCGAAGACCTTCGACGAGGTCACGGCGGACCTGGCGAAGGCCGTCGACGGCCTGCTCGGCGACGACACCCGCGCCAACGCCCTGCTCGGGGCGATCGTCAACCCGGACGTCAAGGCGCGCCTGGAGGCCGCGGCCGGTCTCGGCGAGGTCGTCCTGGCCTCCCGCGAGATCACCCACCCGGAGTTCCCGGGCGCGGTGGTGCGCACACCGGTGATCGTGAAGCTGGACGGCTCGAAGCCGGACGCCGAGTCGACCTACATGAGCGAGTGCTTCGGCCCGGTCTCCTTCGCCGTCGCGGTCGACTCCGCCGCGGACGCGGCCGAACTCCTGCGGCGCACCGTCCGGGAGAAGGGCGCCATGACGGTCGGCGCGTACACCACCTCCCCGGAGGTCGAGGAGACCGTGCGCGAAGTCTGCCTGGAGGAGGCCGCCCAGCTGTCCCTCAACCTGACCGGCGGGGTGTACGTGAACCAGACGGCCGCCTTCTCCGACTTCCACGGCTCCGGCGGCAACCCCGCGGCCAACGCCGCGCTGACCGACGGCGCGTTCGTGGCCAACCGCTTCCGGGTGGTCGAGGTGCGCCGGGAGGCGTAGGTCCGGACACCGCGTCGGGGGAGCGCGGCTGGTGACCTGGCCGTCCGGGCCATCTGGGCCGTGTGGGTCGTATGGGCCGTGTGGGCCGTGTGGGCCGTCCACGCGGTCCGGGGCGTCTGTGAGCGTGGCGGCAGGGGGGCCGAGGTCCGAGGGCCGACGCGGCGCAGTGCGGGGACGACGTCGGCGCCGGTGTCGTGCGGGGCCGGGGCACCGTGCACCACGGTGCGTCCCCGCCGTGCGCCACCGCGGTGCGCCACCGGTCGGGGCCACCGGTCGGGGGGCTCAGGCAGGGGCGCCCCCGGTGGCGCTCCAGTGGTACAGCGCCATGGCCACGCTGGTCGCCAGGTTGTAGCTGGAGACCTGGGGCCGCATCGGCAGCGCGACCAGCTGGTCCGCCCGTGCGCGCAACTCCGGCGAGAGCCCGCTGCGCTCGGACCCGAAGGCGAGCAGCGCGTCGTCGGGCAGCGTCGTCCCGCGGATGTCCCGTCCCTCGGGGTCGAGCGCGAACACCGGCCCCGCGGGCAGTTCGTCGACGGTCAAGCGCTGCACGGTGGTCGCGAAGTGCAGCCCGGCCCCGCCGCGCACCACGGTGGGGTGCCAGGGGTCCAGCGTGCCGGTGGTGACCACCCCGGTCGCACCGAACCCGGCGGCCAGCCGGATCACCGCGCCGGTGTTCCCCAGGTTGCGCGGCTGGTCCAGCACCACGATCGGGGCGGTGCGCGGAGTGCGCTCAAGCGCCTCCACACGGCCCGCGCGGGAGGGCCGGACGGCGAGTGCGGCGACCGCGGTGGGGTGCGGCCGGGCCACGACGGAGGCGTACGTCGCGTACGGCACCTCGGTGAGCAGTGCCCCCAGGGCCCCGTGCACGTCCGGCGCCAGGTCGTCGGCGAGGGCGAGCGCGGCGCCCCGGTCCGCGGTGACCGCCACCCTCACCTCCGCACCGAAGCGCACGGCGTGCTTGAGCGCGTGGAATCCGTCGAGCAGCACCACGTCCGACGAGCCGGCCAGGCGACGCCAGAGGGTCATGGCGTCGGGCACCGGTGCGGATGCGGAGGCGGAGGCGCGTGAGGATGCCAAGGAGCTGGTGCGGCCGTCGTCGTCGGAGGCGGACGAGCCGGTGGGGCGGCCGTCGTCGGAGGCGGAGGAGCCGGTGGGGCGGCCGTCGTCGGGGGCGGTCATGAGGTGCAGCCTATGTGCGCCTCCGGGGACCATCGCCGGGTGCGGGGGACGGGATCACCGGACCCGGCCCGGGTCCGTCGCCACCCGCCGGGGCGGCGCCCGGCCCGGGGCTACGGGCGCCCGGCACCTTGCGTTGCCCGGGGGCGACGTCGCGGTGGGGGTCGGGGTCGGGGTCAGCGTTGGGGTCGAGGTCGGGCCGAGAACCGCGGGCGGAGCGGGGGTCCAGCCGCGTGGGGGAGCCGACGCCCGGACCGGGGGCCGGGGGCGGACCGGGGGTCGGGGCGGGAGTCGGGGCCGGACCGGTGGCCCTGGCCGATTCGAGGGCCCGGCCGGAGGATGCGCCGCCCCGGGCACCGGCACCCGCCGGGTCAGCGGCCGGGGCACCGGCATCGCCGGGGGCGGCCGACGGCGATCCGCCCCGGCTTCCGTCGGCACGATCGGGCCGCCACCGCATACGGCGTCCCCGTGTCGCCGCGTTCCCCAGCCGGCGCAGGAAGGAGGTGGGAAGGAAAACGGCGTCGGCCGCGATCATCGCCAGCGAGAAGAAGGGCAGACCCAGGACGACCGCGATCGCGGCGTGCTCGGCGATCATGACGGCCAGCAGGACGTTCTTGACCCGTCGGTTGAGCAGCGTGAACGGGAAGGCCACCTGCACGGCCACCGTTCCGTACGTCACCAGCATCACCAGGGTGCCGCTGGAGGCGAGCAGGTCACCGAGCGCGGGCCAGGGCGAGAAGTACTCGAGTTGCAACGGGTAGTAGACGGCGGTGCCGTCCTGCCAGCGCGAGCCCTGGACCTTGTACCAGCCCGCCGTGGCGTAGATCAGGCACGCCTCGACCATGATCACGAGCAGCGCGCCGTTGTGCACGATGTTCGCCGTCACGTCGAGCAGGACCCGTGGCTGTCCGGGCTCAGCCCGGCGGCCGGTCAGCCACCAGAGCCCCTGGCCCACCCACACCGTCCACAGCAGCACGGGGACGAACAGCTCGCCGTCCATCCACCCCGCCAGCGTCACCACGAGCAACAGGAACCCGAGCACGCTCCACAGCACCGGCCCGACCCGGTCCTGGTGCCGTGGCGCCCCGCCTCCTGCCCTTTCCCCGGCGGCACGGCGGGTCCGTCGGGCATCCAGCGACCACACCTGTCCACAGCGCGTGAACACCAGGTAGATGGCCATCAGGTGCAGCACGTTGTCGCCGCCGTCGCCCATGAAGACGCTGCGGTTCTGCAGGGACAGCACGCCCACCATGAAGAGCACCGACATGGTGCGGGTGCGCCAGCCCACCAGCAGCAGCAGGCTCCACAGCACCGCGAGCACGTAGAAGACCTCGAACCAGCCCTGCCCGTCGGACCAGAGCAGGGCGGTGAAGGCACCGTTCGTCGCGACGAGCTGCTGGGCCAGGTCCCAGGCCCAGGGGCTGTCGGGCCCGTACAGCTCCTGCCGGTGCGGGAACTCGCGGAGCAGGAACAGCAGCCAGGTGAGGCTGAGGCCGATGCGCAGGACCGCCGTCTGGTACGGGCCGAGAGCGGCGTCGGTCACGCGCGCGATGCCGGAGGCCAGCGCCAGCGAGAAGCGGTTCATCCGATGCCTCCCCGTGCCTCGTCCTCGGGCACCGGCCACCAGGGCAGCGTGCGGTCCACCGGGTCCGTGGAGACCTGTTCGCGGCTCCACTCGGGCGGCGGCACGTTGGTGGTGCGGGACCTGACCTGCACACGGTCGACGACGCCACCGGCGCCGACCGCGTCCGCCCGGTCCAGCCGCATCACGACGATGCGGCGGAGGTAGGACTCCGACAGCGTGCCCCGTCCGCCAACCGGACGGTTCTTCTCGTCGTGCGTGGCCACGAAGAAGTCCCAGGCACGGCGCAGCTCGTTCTGCTGGGTGTGGCTGGGCAGCAGGTTGCCGTCGATGGCCCGACCGTCCTCGGCGGACAGGTCGTACCAGCGGGTCGTCCGCACGCCGCCGTCCGCGGTGAGCACGTCGGCCCGCGCCTGGAGGGAGATGTTCTGCTGCAACGGGTTGGGGGCGAACAACTTCCAGTTCTGCTCGAACTCCGGGTAGATCCACCGCTGGATCGCGTCACCGTGCTCCTTGCTCACGGTGTTGGCGGGAGAGACGTGCAGGAAGGTCATCCCCAGGTGCACGCACACACCGACGGCCACGACGGCGAGCACGAGCGCGGCCCCGATCCGGTACGGCAGCGAGAGCGCGGCCACACCCGAGCGGGGCCGGCCGGGTGCGCCGGAACCGGCAGGAGCCGACGCGACGGCGGCAGATCCGGTCGCCTCGGCGACACCGCCGGTGGCAGGGACAGGCCCGGCGGGCCCCGCGGCCCCGGACACGGCCTCGGGCCTGCGCTCGGTCTCATCGTCGGGCAGCCGAGGTACCGGTTCGGTCGAGGGCCGAGGCACCCGAGGCCACGCAGGACGGCCGGCTTCACCCGGCGACACGTCCGCTGCAGCCCCGCCCCTCGGCGAGTCGGGACCGGCTGCGGAAGCAGAGGAACCGGCGGCGGGCTCGACGGACGGGACGCCGCCGGTGGAAGGAGCGCCGCCGGAGGACGGGGTCCCCTCGGTGGGCGGGGGCCCCTCGGTGGAGGGGGTGCCCACAGCGGACGCGGTCCCCTCGGACGAGCCGGAGTCCACGGACGACGCGGACGACGAGGGGCCTCCGGGTAGTCCTCCGGGTGGTGACGTCGGACCCACGACCGTCCGGGGGGAGTCCGGGGAGACGGTGCCATCGTCGGTCGCCGCGGATCCCGTTCCGGCGGCTTCCGTGGGCTTCAGCGGGTCCGGGCCGCTCGGTTCCGTCGGCCGCCCGTGCCGGGCCGAGGAACCGTCGTCGTACGCGTCCATTCCGCCCCGTTCCACGCTTCATGTCCCAAGCCCCGCCCCGCCGTGCGCGGGTCCGGTCGTCCCCGCGCACCGCCGCCGCCTCGCGGTCCTCGCGGTGCCTCGCGGCCCACCACGGTGCGCCGGACGGAACGGTACTCAGCACGGGTAGCACTGGCACAGCCCCGGCGGGCTCCGGTTGCCGTGGCCGTCACCACATCCGCACATCGCGGGACGTAGGGACCCCGGACCGTACGAAGGCCGAGGGCCGAAGGGCAGACGGCAGAAGGGCAGGCGGCCGAGGTGCCGAAAGCCGGACGCGTGCGACGGCAGCCGCACGGAAGACGTGTGACGGCGCGAGGACGCGCGAGGGGAGGGGGAGACGCGCGAGAGCGGGGAGCCGCGCGGAAACACCCGCGAGCCGGTTGTCCACAGCGGTTGACACCTCGCGACGGCCGTCTCACCATGGAATCGCACGAACCGAACGATCGGTCGGGAGCGACTCCGAAGCCGGAGGCCGGGACCGCCGACAGTCAGGTCAGGAACTTCAGGTCAGGAACCAGGTCGAGGGGGACCCATGGCGACAGCAGCCGCCCGCGATACGACGCGCGGCCCGGTGGACGACGCGATCGTCGGTGCCGCCGACGCCGACGGCACCACCGAGTTCCAGCGCGTCTTCGACGCCGCGGTCGCCGCCGAGGAGCGGATCGAACCGCGCGACTGGATGCCGGACGCCTATCGGGCCACCCTCGTGCGGCAGATCGCCCAGCACGCCCACTCCGAGATCATCGGCATGCAGCCGGAGGCCAACTGGATCACGCGGGCGCCCTCACTGCGCCGCAAGGCCATCCTGATGGCCAAGGTGCAGGACGAGGCGGGGCACGGCCTGTACCTCTACAGCGCCGCCGAGACCCTGGGCACCAGCCGCGACGAACTGCTCGACAAGCTGCACTCCGGCCGTCAGAAGTACTCCTCGATCTTCAACTACCCGACGCTGACCTGGGCGGACGTCGGCGCGATCGGCTGGCTGGTCGACGGCGCCGCGATCACCAACCAGGTGCCCCTGTGCCGCTGCTCCTACGGCCCCTACGCCCGCGCGATGGTCCGCATCTGCAAGGAGGAGTCCTTCCACCAGCGGCAGGGCTACGAGCTGCTGCTCGCCCTGAGCAAGGGCACCCCGGAACAGCACGCCATGGCCCAGGACGCCGTGGACCGCTGGTGGTGGCCGTCGCTGATGATGTTCGGCCCGCCCGACGACGAGTCGCAGCACTCCGCGCAGTCGATGGCCTGGAAGATCAAGCGGCACTCCAACGACGAACTGCGCCAGCGCTTCGTCGACATCTGCGTCCCCCAGGCCGAGTCGCTCGGGCTGACCCTCCCCGACCCGGACCTGCGGTGGAACGAGGAACGGGGGCACTACGACTTCGGCGCGATCGACTGGTCCGAGTTCTGGGACGTCCTCAAGGGCAACGGCCCGTGCAACGAGCAGCGGCTGTCCCAGCGCCGGACGGCCCACGAAGAGGGCGCCTGGGTCCGGGAGGCGGCAGCGGCCTACGCCGCCAAGCGCACCGCGACGCCCACGGCAGGCGGCACCACCGCGGCACCCGGCACTGCTACCGCGCCCCGGGCAACGACGCCCGCAGCGGCCGGCGCCCCCGGCGAGAACCGCGCGAACAACGCGAACCACGAGAACCGCGAGAACACCGACAGCGAGACAGGCACGTACAGCAAGACAGGAGCGGCCCGCGCATGACGACCCAGACCGACTGGCCCCTGTGGGAGGTCTTCGTGCGTTCCCGCCGCGGCCTGTCCCACACCCACGCCGGCAGCCTGCACGCACCGGACGCGGAGTTCGCCCTGCGCAACGCCCGTGATCTGTACACCCGGCGCGGCGAGGGCGTCTCCCTCTGGGTCGTACCGTCCTCGGCGATCACCGCTTCCTCGCCGGACGAGAAGGACCCCTTCTTCGAGCCCGCCGCCGACAAGGCCTACCGGCACCCCACCTTCTACGACATCCCCGAGGGGGTGCAGCACCTGTGACCACGACACCCGCGAAGGACGCCGCTCCCCCGCAGGACACCGCACCCGCGGCGGACACCGCCCTCACCCCGGCGGCCCTGGCCCTCGGTGACGACGCCCTGGTGCTGTCCCACCGGCTGGGCGAGTGGGCCGGTCACGCCCCCGTGCTGGAGGAGGAGGTCGCCCTCGCCAACATCGCGCTGGACCTGCTCGGCCAGGCCCGGGTCCTGCTGTCGATGGCCGGGGACGAGGACGAGCTGGCCTATCTGCGCGAGGAACGGGCCTTCCGCAACCTCCAGCTGGTGGAGCAGCCCAACGGCGACTTCGCCCACACCATCGCCCGCCAGCTGTACTTCTCCACCTACCAGCACCTGCTGTACGCCGAGCTGGCCTCCGGCGACGGCCCGTTCGCCCCGCTGGCCGCCAAGGCCGTCAAGGAGACGGCCTACCACCGCGACCACGCCGAGCAGTGGACCCTGCGCCTGGGTGACGGCACCGAGGAGAGCCACGGGCGGATGCAGCGGGCGGTGGACGCGCTCTGGCGGTACACCGGTGAGATGTTCCGCCCGGTCGAAGGGCTCGACGCCGACCCGGCCGCCCTGGAACCCGTCTGGCTGGAGCAGATCGGCGGCACCCTGGAACGGGCCACGCTCACGGTGCCGTCCACGCCCCGCAGTGGCGCCTGGACGGCCGGCGCGGGCCGGCAGGGCCTCCACACCGAGCCGTTCGGCCGCATGCTCGCCGAGATGCAGCACCTGCACCGCAGCCACCCGGGGGCGACATGGTGACCGTCACACCCCTGGAGGCGGAGCTGCTGGAGATCGCCGGTTCGGTGCCCGACCCGGAACTCCCCGTGCTGACCCTGCGCGAGCTGGGCGTGGTGCGCGCGGTGCACGCCCGGGAAGCGGACACCGTCGAGGTGGAACTGACCCCGACGTACACCGGCTGCCCGGCCATCGAGGCCATGTCCCTGGACATAGAGCGGGCGCTGCGCGATCACGGGGTCCGGAAGGTGACGGTCCGCACCGTGCTCGCGCCCGCCTGGTCGACGGACGACATCACCGACGAAGGTCGGCGCAAGCTGCGCGAGTTCGGCATCGCCCCGCCGCGCGTGCGGGAGGCGTCCGGACCGGTCCGCGTGGAACTCGGCCCGACCCGCAGCCACGCCTCCTGGCCCGCGGAAACTTCGCCGGGTGCCGCCGAGGAACAGCTGGAGGCCGTCCGCTGCCCGCACTGCGGGTCGGCCGACACCGAGCTGCTCAGCCGCTTCTCCTCCACCGCGTGCAAGGCGCTGCGCCGCTGCCTGGCCTGCCGTGAGCCGTTCGACCACTTCAAGGAGCTGTGATGGCCCGCTTCCACAAGCTCCGGGTGGCCGCCGTCGACCGCCTCACCGACGATTCCGTCGCCCTCACCCTCGGCGTCCCCCCGGACCTGCGCGAGGCGTACCGGTACGTCCCCGGCCAGCACCTGGCCGTGCGGCGCACCGCCGACGGCGAGGAGATCCGGCGTACGTACTCCATCTGCTCTCCCGCGCCCGACGGCCGGGCCCCGGACACCCTGCGGGTGGGCGTGCGGCTCGTCGAGGGCGGCGCCTTCTCGACGTACGCGCTCAAGGAGATCAACATCGGGGACGAGCTGGAGGTGATGACTCCGGCGGGCCGCTTCACCCTGCCGCCCGCCCCCGGGCTGTACGCGGCGGTCGTCGGCGGCAGTGGCATCACGCCGGTGCTGTCGATCGTCTCGACCCTGCTGGAGCGCGAGCCTCGTGCCCGGTTCTGCCTGATACGCAGTGACCGGACCTCCGCCTCGACCATGTTCCTGGAGGAGGTCGCCGACCTGAAGGACCGCCATCCCGAGCGGTTCCAGTTGGTCACGGTGCTCTCCCGGGAGGAGCAGCAGGCGGGGCTACCGTCCGGACGGCTCGACCGGGAGCGGCTGACCGCGCTGCTGCCGGCCCTGCTGCCCGTGGACCGGGTGGACGGCTGGTTCCTGTGCGGCCCGTACGGACTGGTCGACGGTGCCGACCGTGCGCTGCGCGCCCTCGGCGTCGACCGGTCCCGCGTGCACCAGGAGATCTTCCACGTGGACGCCGCTCCGGTACCCGCGGGCAGCCGGGGCACGGTTCCCGCCCACACCACCGTCACCGCCCGGCTCGACGGACGCGGCGGCACCTGGCCCGCGCAGGACGGCGAGTCCCTGCTGGACACGGTCCTGCGGAACCGTCCGGACGCCCCCTACGCCTGCAAGGGCGGCGTGTGCGGAACCTGCCGCGCCTTCCTCGTCGCGGGCGAGGTGCGGATGGACCGCAACTACGCGCTGGAGGCGGACGAGACCGAGGCGGGCTACGTCCTGGCCTGCCAGTCGCGCGCGGTGACGGAGCGGGTCGAGCTGGACTTCGACCGGTGATCCTGTAACGCATCCCCACCTAGGCACGCGGCTCCGCCCCGGCTGCACTCGGCCGACACAGAGGAACACACGGGGCACGGCCCGGTGGAGAGGCCGGCAGGCCGGCCGGGTGGGGGCCGGCAGGTGGAGGGACGTCGAGGGCTCGCGCGGCGGAAGCGGAGGCGGCGGAGAGGCGAGGGCTCCCGAAGACGCGGCGGCTTCCGGAGCGGCGGGGGCTCCAGGAAAGGCGGGGGCGGCCGTCGGCCGCAAGGTGCGGCGTCCCGGGCGCCGGCCCCCGCCGGAGGTGGCGGGGTGGGCGGCGGGGGCTCATCCCCGCACGGCCCCCACGGTCGTCTCCTTCTGGCTCGCCTCACAGCGCCCCGCCGACGCCCGCCCGAGCCAAGCTACGGCTACTCGGTCGCCGACGGTCGAGTTCCGTTGAGCCTGTGCCGGGACGCGTGCCAGCCCAGGCTGGGCCGCGTCGGGGCGGCCGACCGTGGGACGATCACACGGACCGCGGCTGCGCGACCACCGCCCGGGCCGGGCTCAGAGCACGTACCCCGGAGCGCCGCCTTCGCCCACGACGGGGCGTCCGCTGTGCTCCCACGCCTGCATGCCGCCGTCGACGTTCACGGCGTCGATCCCCTGCTGGGCCAGATACATCGTGACCTGGGCCGACCGGGCGCCCGAGCGGCAGATGACGTGCACCCGCCCGTCCTGCGGGGCCGCCTCGGTCAGGTCACCGAAACGGGCGACGAACTCACTGATGGGGATGTGCAGCGCACCCTCGGCGTGACCGGCCTTCCACTCGTCGTCCTCGCGGACGTCCAGCAGGAAGTCGCCGTCCTTGAGGTCCGCGACCCCGACCGTGGGTACACCAGCTCCGAAACTCATGTCTCCGACGCTACCGGACCGGCCGGCTGCACAGCTCGGGGCTCAGGCCAGCAGCGCGGCCAGCTCCGCCTCACGGGCGGCGAGCTGCGTGCGCAACTGCTCGGCGATCTCGTCCAGCAGGCCGTCCGGGTCGTCGGGCGCCAGCCGGAGCATGCCGCCGATGGCGCTGTCCTCCAGCTCCTTGGCCAGCACCGTCAGCATCTCCTTCCGCTGGGCCAGCCATTCCAGCCGGGCGTAGAGCTCCTCCGCCGGGCTCGCGACCCGCACCTGCTGCGGTCCGGCCGCCCACTCCTCGGCGAGCGCACGCAGTTCCGAGGCGTCGCCGCGAGCGTAGGCGGCGTTGACGCGGGTGATGAACTCCTCACGGCGACGGCGTTCCGCTTCCTCCTGGGCGAGGTCGGGGTGGGCCTTGCGGGCGAGGTCCCGGTACAGCTTCCGCGCCTCCTCCCCGGGGCGCACCCGCTGCGGAGGGCGGACCTGCTGGTCGGTGAGCATCGCGACGGCCTCGGGGAAGAGCCCGTCGCTGTCCATCCAGCCGTTCAGCAGTTCCTCGACGCCGGGGATGGGAGCCACCTGGGCGCGGGCCTCGTCCGCACGGCGCCGGTCGTCGGGGTCGCCGCTGCGTTCGGCCTTCGCCTCCAGGATCCGGACGTCCAGTTCCTCGAGCCGGGCGTACATCGGGCCGAGCTTCTGTTCGTGCAGCCGGGAGAAGTTCTCCACCTCGACGCGGAAGCTCTCCACGGCGATCTCGAACTCGATCAACGCCTGCTCGGCGGCCCGTACGGCCTGCTCCAGCCGCTCCTCGGGCCGACGCGCGCCGTCGTCCGTCGGCTTCCGCCGTGCGCCGGCGTCGCCACCCTGATCACCTTGCGAGGTCGTCACCCGGACAGCGTAGGGCACCCACCGAGCCCCCGCCGTCCGTCCCCGGGAGGGCAGCCCGGGGACGACACCACCTCCCGGGCACCTCTGGGCCCCCGGGCACTTCTCGGCCTCTCCCGGGCACCTCGGGGTCCCTCCCGGGCACCCTGGGGCCCATGGGTCCCAGGGGCCCCCGGCCAGTCCGGGCATCCCCCGGGCACCTCGGGCAAGTACGGACATCCCCCGGCACCTCCCGGCGCCCGGCACCTCTGGGCGCCTCCCGATCGCCTTCCCGCACCTCCCAGGCACCTCCCGGCAATCTGTGGGCGCCTCCCGATCGCCTTCCCGCACCTCCCAGGCACCTCCCGGCAATCTGTGGGCGCCTCCCGGTTGCCTTCCGGCACATCTGGGCACCATTCGGCACCCCCGATCGCCTCCCGGCGGCCCTCCCGAGCACCCTCCCCGCGCTTCCGGATCGCGTGACGGCAGAGCGGCGAGCCGGGGGGCGAGGACGCACGCCGCCGCGCTCCCCGGCCCGGGCTTCGCCAGCCGGCCACCAGCACACGGGCCACTCCGGCAGGCCCGAACCGGAGACAGAGGCGCGCACGAGGTCTCGGGGAGCCGCCCCTGCCGGTCCCCGGGCAGCACGGGCGACCCTCCGGATCCTCGTACCTGACGACGACTCACGGCTTCCTCGCCGGCTCAGAACCTAGAACTCATACCTCAGGGCCTGCGGTCGCCCTCCCTGCCTCATACCTCAGGGCCCTCGCTCAGTCCTTGAACCCGCCTCCCTGCCTCAGCCCCGAGCGTGCGCAGTCCCCCTCCCCGCCTCGAACATCAGGCCCCGGCAGCCGTCGGCTGCCGCAGGTGTCTCAGACCCCCATCTCCGCCGCGATCCGGCCCGACCGGACCGCCGTCACCAGGTCCGCGTGATCGGCCTCCGTGCGGTCGGCATAACGGACGGCGAAGGTGGCCACCGCCTCGTCCAGCTCCTCGTTCTTGCCGCAGTAGCCCGCGATCAGACGGGGGTCGGCGCTGTGCGAGTGGGCGCGGGCCAGCAGGGCGCCGGTCATCCGGGCATAGTCGTCGACCTGGTCGGCGGCCAGGGCTGCCGGGTCGACGCTGCCCTTGCGGTTGCGGAACTGGCGCACCTGGTAGTCCCGTCCGTCGACGGTCGTCCAGCCCAGCAGGTTGTCGCTGACCACCTGCATGCGCTTCTGCCCCATCACGACACGACGGCCCTCGTGCCCGGCAGCACCAGCGGCGTCGGCCGCACGCCCGCCGGTGGCGTACCCGTCCGTGGAGTGTCCGCCGGAACCCCTGAGCGGCCCGGCGGGCTCGAAGCCGACGGCCCGTAGGTGCGGCGCGAGAGCCGAGGGGCGGGCCTCCTTCACCTGGAGGACCAACGGCTCACCCCGGTGGTCCAGGAGCAGGACGACGTACGAGCGGGTGCCCACGCTGCCGGTGCCCACGACCCGGAACGCCACGTCGTGCACGGCGTACCGGGCCAGCAGCGGCAGGCGGTCCTCGGGGAGCGTCGTGACGTACTCCTCCAGGGACGTGGCCACCGCGACGGCCTCGGCGTCCGGCACCCGGCTCAGCACGGGCGGCGCGTCGACGAAGCGGCGCCCGCCGTCCTCCGTGACCTCGGTCGACTTGGCGGCGAAGCGGCCACTGGTGTTGGCCCGCGCCTTCTCGTAGACCCGCTCCAGCGTGCCCAGCAGGTCGTGGGCGTCGGTGTGCGAGACCAGTTCCTCGTCGGCGATGGCGTTCCAGGCGTCCAGGACCGGCATCTTCGCCAGCAGCCGCATCGTGCGGCGGTAGGCGCCCGCCGCGTCCCGGGCGGCGGCGCGGCAGGTGTCCTCGTCGGCACCGGCCTCCCGGCCCGCGAGGACCAGGGAGGCGGCGAGCCGCTTGAGGTCCCACTCCCACGGGCCCTGCGCCGTCTCGTCGAAGTCGTTCAGGTCGATGACCAACCCGCCGCGCGCGTCACCGTAGAGACCGAAGTTGGCCGCGTGGGCGTCGCCGCATATCTGGGCCCGTATGCCGGTCACCGGGGTGCGGGCCAGGTCGTGCCCCATGAGGCCGGCCGAGCCCCGCAGGAAGGCGAACGGGGTGGCCGCCATCCGGCCCACCCGGATCGGTGCGAGCTCCGGCAGCCGGCCACGGCTGGACTCCTCGACGGCGGCGATCGCGTCCGGCCGGGAGGCGTCCAGGTCGAGCCGGGCGTGCTCGGCTCGCGGGACGCGACCGCGCAGCGCCTTGCCGTCCGCCTTGGCGGAGCCCTCGGCGGGCCACCCGGCGAAGCCCTTCACGCGCGGCAGCCGCGAGCCCCCTCCGGCTCCCCGTGCGGGCCCGGTTCCCGGTGTGCGCTCCGTGGCCCCGCCCGCTCCGGTGCCCTGCTCCGCCACTCCTTCGCCCGGCGCGCTCTGCCCCGTCACGCCTTCGCCCGGCATGCTCTGGTCCGTCACAGCAATCGTCTCCCCCGCACGAGGGTGCGCCCGCCCGCGCACCGGTCCCTCCGTCGTCCCGCACCGGCACGGGTCCGCCCGGCGGCGCGAGGCACGGCCTCAACGAGGAAGACGCTACAACCGGTGGCCGAAACGCGTCACACCCTGTGGAAAACCTGCGGCTGGAAAACCTGCGGCCCTGTGGAGAACCCGCACTCCTGGGGAAAACCTGCACGCCTGTGGCAACGGTCCCGGCCCCGAGCGTCTCCCGATGCGACGCCCCGTGCGTCTCCGGACCCGACGCCCCGTGCGTCTCCGGACCCGACGCCCCGAGCGTCTCCGGACCCGACGCCCCGAGCGTCCCCGGTACCCGACGCCCCCTTCACCGCCCCCGACAGCACCCCCACAGCCTCCGGAAGCGCCGCTACCCCGCCTCCGCCATCGGCTCCGCGCGGCCCTGCGCGAAGACGCGTTCCGCGCGCTCGGCCGAGATGTCGAGCCGGGCCAGCACCGCGGGCACCGCGATACCGGGGAGCAGGTGGTGCAGCAGTACGACCACGCGGTGCTCCAGGTCCCGGCGCTGGCAACGGAGTTGGGAGAGCAGCTGCACCCCCGAGAAGCTCGCCACCAGCAACTCGGCGGTCTCCGTGGCGTCGACGTGCGGCAGCAGTTCGCCCCCGGCCTTCGCCTCTGCCAGGGTGCGGGTGGTCTGGTCGATCCACATGCGGAACGCCGGGGTGCGGTCCAGCCCCAGCGCGCCCTGGTCCAGCGCCAGCCCGACACTCGCCCGGACCAGGGGTTCGGTGCGCAGCCGCAGGGCCAGGACCAGCCCCGAGTCGACGAGTTCCTGCAACTTGCTGGCCTGCGGCGGGAGGGCCATCGCAAGCTGTTCCTCGAAGACGCCGAGCGCCAGCTCCTCCTTGGACCCGAAGTGGAAGTACAGCGCGCCCTTGGTCACCCCGGCGCGTTCCAGGATCTCCCCGATGGTCGCCGAGGTGTAGCCGCGTTCGTCGAAGACGGCCGCGGCCGCCTCCAGGATCGTCCGCCGCGTGCGGATCGCGCGCTCCTGTCGCGCCATCGGGTGCCTCCTGATCTGACGTGCATCTCGTGACCGCCCCGTGCTCCGCGCGGTCGCCCCGGCGGTCGGGTGCGGTCGCGCAGCGGCCGCCGTGTCGTACGGGCGCGTGAGCACATCTTCGGGGATGGGGGGCGGGCTGCGACGCCGATCACTTTGAAAAAAACCGGCTCGTCCGTATCTTAGTGCGAAGTTGACCGGAAGCAGGCCGTCGCCCACGGGGGTCCGAATGCCGCGTACAGGTGCCTTAAGCGCGTCCGCGGAGGGTCCGGCCGGTCCCTCGCGGGAGGGTACGGACGCGGCGGCATCCGCGGGCGGCCCCACGCCGGTCACGCCCCGGCTCGCCCACCGGCAACGCCCGTCGGACGTCTTCCCGGTGGAATGGGTCCGGCTCTCCGGTGACCGCTTCCGCGTCACCGCCCGCTGGCCCGCCGCGCACGTCTTCTTCGCCCCCGTGGACGACCGCCACCATGATCCGATGGTCGTCGGCGAAACGTTGCGGCAGACGTCCATGGTCCTCGCCCACGCCGAGTTCGGTGCCCCCGCGGACACCCACTTCGTCATGCGTGACCTGGAGGTCCTGACGGACCCGTCCGGGCTGTTGCTCTCCGACGCCGCCGAGCCCGTCACCGTCGACGTGGTCTGCTCCGAGATCCGCCGACGCGGCCGGGGGCTGCACAGCATGCGCACCACCATGGAGTTCCGCCGCGCGGGACGCCTCGTGGCCCGCGGCACCGGCAGCACCGGCTGTACCTCACCGGCCGCCTACCGCCGCCTGCGCGCCCGCCAGTTGGCCGCGGTCGGCGCCCCGATACCCCTGCTGCCCGCGCTACCGCCCGCCCGGGTCGGCCGCAGCCGCGAGGACGACGTCGTCCTGGCGCCCGCCGACGGCCCCCCGGGCAGCTGGCGGCTGCGCGTGCACACCGGCCACCCCGTCCTCTTCCCCCGGCCCAACGACCACGTGCCCGGCATGGTGCTGTTCGAGGCGGCACGGCAGGCCGCGACCGCCGCCTCGGACCGGCGGCCCTTCCTGCCGTCCGCCATGGCCGTCGCCTTCAGCCGCTACGCCGAACTGGACGCGCCCTGCCTGATAGAGGCCGAGGTGCTCGACAAGACCGAGGACGAGGCGACGGTCCGGGTCACCGGCCGGCAGGGCGGGGAGCACGTCTTCACCGCCACCCTCAGCACCGCTCCCGCCGCCCCGCTCCAGGCCCCGTCGTGACGGTGAACCTCCTGCTCACCGGGGCGACCGGCTTCATCGGCAGCCGGGTCGCCGCGGCGGCCCGGGAGCGGCCGGACGTGCGCCTGCGCCTGCTGTCGCGCCGCGCCGCGCCCCCGGCGCCCGACGCCGTGCACGTGCCCGGCGATCTCGCCGACCCCGCCACGCTGCACGGCTGTTGCGCCTCGGCCGACGTGCTCGTCCACTGCGCCACGCGGGTCGACGGCGACCCCGACGCCGTCGCGGCGGTCAACGACCTCGGTACCCGGGCCCTGGTGGCGGAGGCGGTGCGCAGCGGCGTGCGCCGGATCGTGTACGTCAGCACCGCCGCGGTCCACGGCCGCGGGCCGTTCCGCGGGGTGCGGCCCGGTGAGGCCCCGCTCGCCCCGGTCTCCGCGACCAGCCGCAGCCGTGCGGCGGCCGAACGGCACGTACTCGACGCGGGCGGGGTGGTCCTGCGTCCGCACCTGGTGTACGGGGAGGGCGACCGCTGGGTGGTGCCCAGCCTGCTGGGGCTGCTGCGGGCGGTGTCCGCCACGACGCTCACCGGCTGCGAAGCCCGCCAGTCCATGATCGACGTCGCGACGCTGGGCCGGGCCGCGGTGGCCGCGGCGCTGTCCGGTGCCTGTGCCCCCGGCAGCGTCCACCACGTCAACCACCCCGCCCCGGTCCCCGTCCCGGAACTCCTCGCCGCGGTGGGCACCTTGACGCCGGGGCGGCCGGCGGACGACGGCACGGGGGCCGTGGACGTGCCCACCGCCCTGGAGCGGGCCGCCGGTTCCCCGCGGGCGCTGCATCACCTCGGCATGCTCACCGTGGACCACTGGTTCGACGACGATGCCTTCTGGCAGGAGGTGGACTGCTCACCGGGCCCGGGCTTCTCCCGGGGGTTCGCCGGGGCGGCGCCCTGGTACCGGACGTTCGTGGCGGGGTAGTGGGCGTTCGTGGCGGGGCAGCGGACGTTCGTGGCGGGGCAGCGGACGTTCGTGACGGGGTAGCGGGCGTTCGTGGCGGGGCAGCGGGCGTTCATGGCGAGTAAGTGACGCTCCTCGGCGGCCTTGCCGTACCGCCCGCGCGGTTTGTGCCCCGGCGGGGTGGGCGCGCCGCACCGCCGCGCCGTCAGCTTCTGGACCAGCCCCGCAGGACCGGGTTGGCGAGGATGTCGTCGAGGGCTGCGTCCACCGCCGGGGGCTCGACGCCGTCCGGCACGGTGAGCGTCAGCGTCGCCGTGCGCTCGTGGCAGTCGTGGAGGGTGGCCCTCCACCCCGTGGGCAGCAGGGCGATCAGGCGGATCGCCGCGGTTTCCGGAGGGGCGCCGTCCGGGCCGCTGATGCGGACGGGGTGCTCGATGGGCATGGAAGCCTCCAGGGGGATGGTTCCGGCCGGGGCCGCTCGGGGGGCGGGGGCGGCCCCGGCCTGGGGCGAACGCCGTGCTGTGGAGTCAGCGCGTGCGACGGGTGCGGCTCAGCTGGAAGACGCACGCGATCAGGGCCAGCAGCAGCACGGCGCCAAGACCGTACCGGACCGTGTTGCCCATGTCGCTGGTGATGACCGCCACCTCGGCGCCGCACAGGATGGCGATGAGGGCGGCGTAGAGGACGGTGGTGTTGGGGCGGTTGGTGTCGCTCATGACATGTCTCCTCGGGAGTCGTTCCGGTCCGTGGGACCGGGTGGAAGGAACTGCTCCGCCGGTGTCCGGCTGAGTGCCGCCGGCCGGCGTCTGGATGGTAGGGACGCGTCCGCGTCCGCCGGGGTGGTTCCGGCCAGGCCGGGCGAGGGCCGCCCGGCTCCGGTTCAGTCGTCGAGCGTGAAGGCCTGACGGAAGGACAGCTTGCGGCCCGTCTGCATCAGGGCCCTGCGGTAGACCCGCTCGGCGGCCAGGACGACCAGGGCCGCCGCCCCCAGCGAGACGAGCAGCGAGGCCGCGGGCTCCCACCAGGCGGTGTCGCCCGCGATGATCCGGGCCGGCATGGTGATGGTCGAGGTCAGGGGGGCGAAGGACAGGACGCTCTGAGCCGTCCCGGTGGCCGTGATGCCGGCCACGAAGACGACGGCTACCAGGGCGTTCACCGGGGTCGTGGTGGACTGGATGTCCTCCGTGCGGGTGGCGATGGCTCCAGCGGCGGCGAACACGCAGGCCAGGACGGCGATCCCGACCACGTAGTAGACCAGGAACCAGCCCAGACCCGTCGTGACCTGCCCCAGGGTGCCGCTCTCACCGGCGGCGACCAGACCGATCACCGCGGCCGCCGTGAACGCCACCATCTGGGCCAGGGCCAGCGTCGTACTCCCGACGATCTTGCCCACCAGCAGGTCCCGCAAACGGATGGATCCGGCGATGATCTCGACGATCCGGTTCTGCTTCTCCTCCACGATGCTGGTGGCCAGCGAGACGCCCAGCAGCACCGCCGCGAGGTAGAACAGGAAGCCGAAGAAGTACGTGGCCATCCGCACCACGGTCTCGGGCGTCTCGTCGGGCGAGAGCAGCGTGTGCCGCAGCGCGGCACCCTCGGCGAGGGTCGCCATGTCGGTGCCCGCGGCGGCGGCGTTGGCCTCCAGGGCGGCCGTCTGCACGGCGGCGCCGATCCAGGTGGCGGCGGTGGAGTCGCTGCCGGTGTCGCCGAGCAGCGTCCAGCCCTCCGGCGTCCTCAGCAGCCCGGCGTCCACGTCGCCCGAGCGGACCGCGTCGCGCACCGCGTCCGGGGAGGACTCCGCGCGCACGCTGATCTCGATGTCCTGATCGGCCCGGTCGGCCAGCGCCTCCGCATGCCGCACCAGTTGGTCGGCCTCGGTGGAGACGGCCGCGACCGTGATCCTGCCGACCGTGGAGGCGAGGTAGACCTGCAGGCCGACCGCGCCGAGGATGACGGCCAGTGTGGCGACGGTGGAGAGCAGGAAGCCCCGGTCGCGGATCTTCACCGCGATCTCCCGCGCGGCGACGATCGGCCAGGCGGAGGCCCGCCGCTTCGCCGGCGCCGTGCGCTGCCCGGCCGGTGCGGGTGCGGCTCCGGTGGGGGCGCCCGCCGGCTCGGTGTCCGTGCCGGTCACGTTCTCCGCGGTGCGCGCTGCGGTCTCGGTGGTGAGCGTGGTCATGCTGCCGTCATCTCCCTGAACACGTCGGCGACACTGGGGACGATCTCGGCGAACTCCCGTACCGGGCCCCGGCGCAGTGCCTCCGCCAGGAGCCGGTCGGCCACCTCGTCGGTGGCGAGTTCGAGCAGTGCGGTTCCCTCGCTCCGCTCGATGACGTCGACGCCGTCGACCTCGTGCAGCCAGCCGGTGGACCCGGCGGTCACCAGGCGGTGGCGCACCCGGCCCCGGCGGCGCAGGTCGCTCGCGGTGCCCCGGGCGAGGACCCGCCCCGCGGACTGGATGACGAGGTCGTCGCAGAGCCGCTCGACGAGCTCCAGCTGGTGGGAGGAGAACAGGACCGGCACGCCGCGGGCGGTGTGCTCGCGCAGCAGCTCGGCCATGGAGTCCACCGCGTGCGGGTCGAGGCCGGAGAAGGGCTCGTCGAGGACCAGCAGGTGCGGTTCGCCGATCAGCGCGGCGGCGATCTGCACGCGCTGCTGGTTGCCCAGGGACAGCGACTCCAGGCGGGCGTCCCGCTTGCCGCCCAGGTCGAGCCGGTCGAGCAGCCCGGAGGCCGAGTCCTGGGCGGCGCGGGCGCTCAGGCCGCGCAGCCGGCCCAGGTAGACCAGCTGGCTGAGCACGGTCTGCTTCGGGTAGAGGCCGCGTTCCTCCGGCATGTAGCCGAAGCCGCGGCGGTCGTCGGCGGTGACCGGGGCGCCGTTCCAGCGGATCTCGCCGCCGTTGAGCGCCAGCACGCCCATGATCATGCGCATCGTGGTGGTCTTCCCCGCGCCGTTCCCGCCGACGAAGCCGGTCATCCGGCCGTCGTCGACGCGGAACGACACCTGGTCGACCGCGCAGTGGTCGCCGAAGCGACGTACGACGTTGTCCAGTTCCAGCATCGTTCGGTGTCCTCCCGTTTCGGGGGTCGGGCGGGCCCGGGCGGGCCGCCTGGTCAGGGCAGGGGGTGGGGGGCCGCGGCCCGGTGGTCGGTGAGGCGCGCCGGGCAGCCGGTGCGCTCGGGCGCGGAGGCCAGCCGGGAGCGGTTCCAGCTCCACGCGTGGGTCTCGTCCATCCGCAGGTGCTGGTAGCCGGCCGGGACGACCTTCACCGCGTGCCAGCCCATCGCGGCCACGGTGTCCGGCAGCCGGGGCGTGAGGTCGACGACGTGCGGGTCGGCGCCGTCGGCGAGCAGCGCGGCGGTGATCGCCCCGGTGGTCACCGCCGACGACCGCAGGGGCGCCGTGGCGGGCACGAAGCCGTCGGCCCAGTCCCGCACGGCGCGGCGGGCCCGCGCGGTGAGCATGTAGCGGATCCGGTCGTGCTCGGTGACCAGCGGGTCCGGCACGTCGGCGACCGGGCCGTCCAGCAGGGTGGTCTCCAGGGCCGCCCGGACCTGCCAGGCCTCCTGGAGGGCGCCGAGCAGGGCGTCGTGGGCCCGGTCCGACGCCTTCATGCCCACGGTCACCAGGGCGCCGGGACGCTCCGGTTCGAGCAGGCAGGCCACCACGCACGACAGGCCGTCGACGGCGGTGGGGATGTGGGCGAACACCGTCCGCACTCCCTCGTCGACCGCGCGCCGCCACAGGGTGCCGAGCGCCTCGCCGGTGGGCCGGTCCGGCGTTCCCGCGACGGCCGCGAACGGGTCCGTCCAGCAGGGCAGCCGCAGTTGGCGCCCCCAGGCCGTGGTGAACGCGTCCCGTTCGACGATCTCGACCAGGGCGGACCGCAGGGCCATGTCGGCGGTGCCGCCGGAGGCCGCCCCGGACGGCCCCGGATCGAACAGGGCGCCCGGCGCGGTGGCCGGCCAGTCGACGAGCGGGGCCGGGACAAGGACGGTGGCCGTGTCGCTCAGCCGCGTCGCCGGGTACCAGTCGAGCTCGGCCCGGGCCGCGTCCGGGTGGGCCAGGGCGTTGCGGGCGTCGTGGGCGGCGAGCGCCGGGCGGCCCAGTGCGGCGGCGGTGCCGCGGACCGTGCCCAGCCGGCCGTCGGGGTGCAACGCCCGGCGTTCGACGGCCTCACCGGCGCCGCGCAGCAGCGCGTCGGCGCGGGAGTGCCCGTTGGCGCCCGCGACCAGCGCGGACAGCGGGACCTCGGCCGGGTCCGCGCCGGCCACGGGGGCCAGCGCGACGGCGCTGCTCCACAGCGGGTTGCCGCCCCGCGGCGGCACCAGCGAGTAGCGGGTGGCGATGCCGGCGGACGGGGAAAGGGTGCGCGGTACGTCGATCATCAGGCCGCCTCCACGTAGGCGGGGACCGGGGCGCCGCCCAGGAAGGGAAGGGCGGTGGTGCCGTCGTCGTCCAGCGCGGCCAGGGCCAGCAGGACACCGGCCGAGCCGGTCGCCAGGTCGGTGGAGAGCCGGTAGCCGTGGTCGCCCAGGAAGTCCACCCGGCCGGGCTCGGCCGCCATGGCCTCCCAGCCGAGCGCGTCGAGGTGGGTACGGGCCAGGGCCGGGTCGCGGTCCTCGCCGGTCAGCGCGAACAGGGCGCCCGCGCGGCCGGTGAACAGGCCGCAGGATATGGCGAAGTGGGTGTGCACGGTCTCCAGCAGCCGGGCCCGGGCCGCGGCCAGGCGGGGGCTCGGGCGGTGGCGCTGGAACGCCCGGATCACCAGGGCGAGTCCGGCGCTGCCGATCAGTCCGGGCCCGAGCCGCAGCCGGCTGTCCTCCTGGTCCAGGTCGATGGTCTCCAGGTCGGCCAGCAGCTCCGCCTCGGCGGCGTCCAGGTGACGCACGTCGCCGGTGCGCTCGAACAGCCGCAGCAGGAACAGCGCGTGGCCGGTGCGCCCGTGGACCAGGCCGACCCGCTTGGGGCCCGCCGGGGCGCTCTCGGGGCCGCCCAGCCGGCCGGCGAGGGTGCGGGCCATGTCCAGGTACCCGTTGTCGCCGCGTCGCTCCGCGAGGTGCAGGGCGACGAGACCGAGGCCCGACCAGCCGTTGCACAGGGAGTCGCTGACGTTGGCCACCGGGGTGGCGAAGGCGCGGCGCATCACCGCGTCCGCCTCGTCGCGGCGGCCGAGGTGGTCGAGGGTGTACGCGAGTCCGGCCAGCCCGGTGTAGAAGCCGGGGCCGTCGGTCTCGGCGTCCCGGGCGTGGTCGGCGAGCCACTGCACGTGCTCGGCCGGCGGCCGGTGACCGGTCCGGGACAGGGCCCACAGCACGCCCGCGGCGCCGTACGCGAAGGTCGTGCCGCCGTCCGGGATGAGGAACTGCATGGCGTCACCCGGGTAGAGGCGGTCGTCGCGCTCCGGCGAGGCCGCCTCGACGATGGACCGGGCGATCGCCTCGCGCAGCGCGGGCCCGGGAGTCGCCGGCCAGTCCGCCCGGAAGTCGCGGTCGCCGGTGAGGACCTCGGGGCCGAGTCCGTCGGCGATGGCCCGGGTCAGCGACTCGGGCAGGTCGAAGTGGGCGGTGGCCGCGTCGAGGAGGGTGCGCACCTTGGCCACTCCCCACGGCACCACCTGCGGCAGCGGCATGAACATCGTCAGCCGCAGCACGTTCAGGGCGAACAGGTCGACCGCGGGGCCGGTGAGGTGGTGCGGGGCGTGGAAGCCGAGGGCGCCCATCGCCTGCTGGTAGCCGGCCTCGACCGGGGTGCAGGTCTCCATGTCGATGAACGCGACGGTGTTGTCGGCCTTCACCATGATGTTGCCCGGGTGCAGGTCGCCGAAGACCACGCCCCGGCCGTGCATGTCGGCGACGCCGCGGGCGACCTGGTCGAGGATGTCGAGCGCCCAGGCGGTGTAGGAGGCGCGGACCTCGGGCGAGTCCTGGCCGGAGGTGAAGGGGTGGCGGCGGCGCAGCACGTCGATCAGTGCCTCGCCCTCGACGAACTCGCGGGCCAGGAAGCGGTGCTCGTGTCCGTCGCGGTAGTCGACCAGCGCGGGCACGGTGGGCAGCCCGGCCAGCGTGGTGAGCGCCCAGTGCTCGCGTTCCATGCGGGTGATCGCGTCGGCCCCGCTGGCGTCCAGGCCGGCCAGCGGGCGGGCCTCCTTCAGCAGCACCTCGGCGCCGGTCCGGTGGTCGACGGCGCGGTAGACGCCGCCGCCGTTGGAGAAGTGCAGGGCCTTGTAGACGCGGAACGGGAAGTTCTTCAGGGTGCCTTCCTTGCGCCGGGCGTGGGCCTCGGCGAGGAACGGCGGCAGGGTGACCCACTCCGGCGGGCGGAACGCGGGGCGGCGCACGTCGGGCACCATCTCGCCCTGGGGGTTGCGGATGCCGGGGACCAGGGCGCCGTTCTCGGCGCGGGCCATCTTCAGCACGAAGCCGCCGTAGCGCACGAACAGCGGGCCCTCGTTCCAGCGCAGGTCGCTCAGGATGTACGGGGCGGGGGTGCCGCCGACGAGTTCGTCCAGCTCGCGCAGGGTGCGTTCGAGGATCTCCTCGGTGGGCGGGTAGATGGTGATGAACTTGCCGCTGGCGCTGCGGTCGCCGTACTTGCTGCCGCGCCGGCCGAGGATCTCCCGGTTGGAGATGTACTTGTACATCAGCCCGTGCTCGACGCAGTACGGGACGACCCGGTCGAGGAGTTCGGCGGCGTTGTCCGGCGAGGCCGACACGTGGATCTTCCAGCCCTGGTCGGGGACGTCGAGATCCGGTGGCGTGCAGAACGTCCATTCTCTGCCGCGGGTCACCGTCCAGCCGGTCCCGGGGACGCGGCCCGCGTGGAAGTCCTGGTCCGTGGCCCCGTCGTGATCGGGCGCGTCGTAGAAGAGGGAGTCCTCGCGGCAGAAGTCGAGGAAGCGGAAGTCGAGCACGAGACGTCTCCTGACCGTGGGTTCGGTGGGTGGGCGGCGGTGGCCGCGCGGAAGGGGCGGGGTGTGGATCAGGACGGGAGGAAGGGGCTGATGTAGGTGCGGTAGCCGACCTCCCACAGGGGCAGCCGGCCGGTGTCCACCCGGGCCGCCCCGGTGGGCTCGTCCGGTGCCCCGTCCGGGTCGAGCCGGTAGCGGGTGACCGGCATCGTCAGGGCGCCGCCCAGGTCGAGGGGGAAGAAGGAGTCCAGAGGTGCCTCGACCGTCCCCGCCGGGGCGTCGCCGACGGTCGCGGTGCCGGTGGTGGGGTTCAGCACGGGGCCGTTGGTGGTGAGCGTGACCTTCTGTCCGGGCGCGATGCGGTCGGTGTCGGCTCCGTCGAGCAGGACGAGGTCCACGCCGCCCCCGGGCCGGCTGACGTAGGCCGCCGAGACGGTGTGCGGGACGGGCAGGAGCATCAGGGCCCCCGCGGCGGCGGCCACAGCGGTGGAGACCAGGGCGATCCGGGGCCGTCGGGCACCGGAGGCGCGGACCTCCGCCGCCAGCCGGCGCACCCCGCGGCCCAGGAAGTACAGCCCGTAGGAGACCCCGCAGGCCGCCAGGCAGATGCCGATGACGCCTCCCCGGCGCAGCAGGTCGATCCAGAGCTGGAGCGCGGTCGACAGCAGGTAGAGCGGGAAGACCATGCAGGCCAGCCCGTAGGCGGTGGTCCAGCGGTGCTTCAGTTCGCGCTCGTAGGTACCGCCGAACAGCAGCCGGGCGATGAGGCGGCGGGCGTCGGTGATGGCCCGGTCGCGCAGGTACGGGACGTCCACGTGGCTCATCAGCGCGATGTAGCCGTCCAGCTTGATGAAGGGCAGCAGGTTCAGCAGGCCGGTGATGTAGCTGCCGAGGGCGAAGAACACCAGGGCGGTCTTGGCCCCGGAGTCGGCCATCGGCCAGGCGGCGAGTGCCGCGGCACCGGCGAGGAAGGTCTGGACGGCGGGCCCGGCGAGGGCGACGTGGACCCGCTGGCGGCGCTGCGGCAGACGCCAGGCGTCGGAGACGTCGCAGAAGAACGCCGGCATCAGGTAGAAGAGCATGATCCCGATCCGGGACGGCTTGCCGCCGTAGCGGATGAGGGTGGCGGCGTGGCCCAGTTCGTGGATCGAGGTGCCGATGACGAGTCCGGCGAGGATGCCGAGGTAGGTGAGCGGTGACAGCGGGCCCGACAGCGACGTCGTGACGTAGGCGCTCTGGACGGCGAGTGCGAGCAGGCCGGTCAGGGCGATCAGCAGGGCGGTACCGACGAGGTACCGGTTGCCCAGGCGGGCGAAGAGCGGCTGGAGGGACTGCATCGTCCGGCCCGGACGCAGCAGCGTGAACTGGAACGTGAACGGCGGGACCATCTTGAAGCGGCCCTCGCGGCGGGGGGCCCGCATCTCGCCGTTGTCGATCAACTGGAGGTCGTCCAGGCGCCGGACGGCGAAGCCGACCATCTCGGCGTTCCAGGTGCCGCCCATCAGACGGGCCAGTTCCCCGTGGTCGCGCCGGCCGTCGAAGTGCCCGGCGAGCGCGGCGACATCGGGGCTGACGCGGATGTAGCGCGGGCCACGCTGCAGCACCCACGTGCCGCCGTCGCCCATGGGCGGGTGGATCTCGGTGCCCGGTGCGCGGTTCGGCCGCTGCGTGTGCGCGGCGGACGCAGCGGGTGACGCGGTGGTGGCGCTCACGATGGTGTCCTTACGCGGTGGGGTTCGGTCGGTGGGTGGGGCGCCTCCCGCCTCGGCCCAGCTCATTCCTTTGCCGGAAGCAGGGCCGAGGCAGGATCTGCGGTGGTGCCGAAGACCTAGTGAGGGCTACTCACCGGGGGTCGCGTCCCTCGTCGCGGGCCGCGATCAGGTGAGGGCGATCGAGGTGGCGACGGCCGAGGAGACCGTGGCCCCGATGGAGACACCGGTCCAGAAACCGGGCGCCTCCAGCGCCTCCAGCTCCTGCATCTCCAGCTCCACGTTCTCGGCGGTGGCAGCGGCGACCGGCGCGTCGTTCTTGATCTCAGCCATGACGAATTCCTCTCGTATGGACCGGTGAGCCCTTCTCACCGGAAGCGGATGTTTCACGTGAAACACCCAGCGGATCGGACAGTTGGGGTCGTACGCGGTGGATCAGGTGAGGGCGATCGAGGTGGCGACGGCCGAGGAGACCGTGGCCCCGATGGAGACACCGGTCCAGAAACCGGGCGCCTCCAGCGCCTCCAGCTCCTGCATCTCCAGCTCCACGTTCTCGGCGGTGGCAGCGGCGACCGGCGCGTCGTTCTTGATCTCAGCCATGACGAATTCCTCTCGTGTGAGCCGGTGAGCCCTTCTCACCGGAAGCGGATGTTTCACGTGAAACACCCAGCGGATCGGACAGTTGGGGTCGTACGCGGTGGGTCAGGTGAGGCTCCAGGCGACGGAGACCAGCGAGATGCCGACGCTGACGCCCGCGGAGGTCGCCCAGCCCGGGGCCTCCAGCGTCTCCAGCTCCTGCATCTCCAGCTCGGAGACGGCCAGGTCCTGCAGCTCGGTCTCGACGATGGTGTGGTCGCTCATGACGTACTCCCTCGGATCGTTGACGGTCGGGTGAGGTTCTGGCGGTGCACTGCCGTTCCGCACAGGCGCGGCCGGCGGTGGGTCAGGTGAGGCTCCAGGCGACGGAGACCAGCGAGATGCCGACGCTGACGCCCGCGGAGGTCGCCCAGCCCGGGGCCTCCAGCGTCTCCAGCTCCTGCATCTCCAGCTCGGAGACGGCCAGGTCCTGCAGCTCGGTCTCGACGATGGTGTGGTCGCTCATGACGTACTCCTTCTGTCGGGTCCCGGCGGATCCGGGACGGTTCGGTGGATCCCCCACGGGCGGCCGGCCTGCGGCCGGGCTCCGTGGTGGTCGTGTGAGCCCCGGGCGGCGGGGGATCCGCCCGAGGCCGGCTCGGTGGCCTCGCCGAGGAGCGCGCGCACATCCGCGGCGCTCAACTCGTCGAGGATGGGAAGGCCGGCGCCCCAGCCGCGCATGATGCGCGTGGTGGCGTGGGCCAGTTGGCCCGGATCGGCGTGCACGGACCGGTCGACGCGCCAGTCGCTCATCAGCCGCAGCAGCCCGTCGGCGGGGTCGTCGGGCAACGCGGGGGCCGCCGCGCGCAGCACCCTCCACAGCCGGGTGATCCGGGCGGGGCTGCCCAGCCGGGTGTCCCCGTCGAGGGTGTGCCGCCACAGCACCGGCCACAGGGCGGCGACCGTGCGCATCTTGGCGAGGTCCAGGGTGGTGGACAGTTCGTTGGCCATCGCCCAGCACTTCACGGCGTAGGGGCTGCGGCCGATGTTGATCCGTCCGATCTGGCTCTCGCCGCTGGACTCGGCGATCCGCAGGCGCAGTTCCGCCGGCACCGGCAGGTTCCGGTCCCGCAGGGCGGCGACCTCGTAGCCGGCGGTGACGATCCTGCGGGCGAGCGCCTCCACGGCGGCGTCCTGCTCGGGCAGTTCGGTGGCGTCCCCGGTGTACGGGCTGACCGTGCGGAACAGCGCCTCCAGGACGCCGTCGGCGATGAGGGCGGGCGGCAGGGTGTCCGTGGCCTCCGGTGCCCACAGGGCGGCCACGGGCCGCAGGCAGGAGCCGGTGGCGAGGAACTTGCCGCCGTCGCGGGAGAAGCAGGCGACCGTGCCCAGTTCGCTGCCCGTGCCCAGGGTGGTGGGCACCGCCAGGACCCGGACGTGCGGTCCGAGGGCCGGCGGCAGGACCAGGAAGCCGCTGCGCTGCGGGGCGGTGAGGTAGCGGTGGAAGTGGGGGTGACGGGCGGACAGCGCGGCCAGTTTGGCGAAGTCCAGGGTGGTGCCGCCCCCGACGGCGACGACGATCCCGTCGGGGTCGAGCCCGGCCGCCGCCTCGGCGACGTCGTCGAGCCCGGTGGTGCCGTCCAGGACGGTCAGGCGCGGTGTACGGTCGGCGGCCCGCACCTGGGCCAGCACCCGGGTGGTCACGGGCTGTCCGGCGACCGCGGGGTCCGCGATGACGGTGACGGTCGGTGCGCCGTCCCGGCGCAGCCAGTCGGCCAGCCGGCCGATGCCGCGCAGCGGCGGTGCCGGCGGGATGAACTCGGGCCGGACGGCCCCCTTACGGACCTTCGCCGGCCGCCGGGTGCCGTGCCGGTCGCCGCCGGAAGCGGCGGTGTCGGTCCTCACAGCGGTAGTCACAGCGGGCTCCTGACCACGTCGTCGCGTGCTCTGTGTCGGGTTCGTCGGATCGGATACGGTGGGGGACCTGCCTCGGCCCAGCTCATTCCTTTGCCGGAAGCGGGGCCGGGGCAGGACCCGTGGCCGGTCTTCGTCCCCCGGGTCGCCGGGGGCGGTCGAGGCCGTGGGATCGCTCGGCTCGTGCGGCGGTCAGGTCGCGACCACGACCGAGACGCTGACGGCGGTCCCGATCGAGACGCCGGTCCAGAAGCCCGGTGATTCCAGGGCCTCGAGTTCCTGCATCTCCAGCTCGGTGACGTCGGTCGGGAAGTCCTCGTTCTGCGGCGTCTGCTCGTTCATGGCGGTCGTTCCTCCGGTCGGGCGGGGCGGGCGGTGTGGGCGTGCGGGGTGGCGGGTTCAGCGGCGGCCGGCGGGCCGCGCGGTGGGCAGCAGGGCGTCGAGTCCTGCCTCGACGCAGGTCATGAGTTCGTCGACCTCGGCATCGCTGTACGTCAGGGAGGGCACGAGCTGGATGCCCGCGGGCCCGGGGTGGACGATGGCTCCGGCCCTGCGGACCGCGCCCACCAGGTGGGCGACTCCGGGGGGTGACAGGCGGTGCCCGCCGGGCCCCCCGACCTGCAGGGTGCGGAAGCAGCCCCGTCCGGTCGCACCGGTGACCAGCGGATGCCGTTCGACCAGGTCGTCGAGGGCGGCGTCCAGCCGTGCGGCCACCCGGCGGCCGGCGACGACCGCGTCCAGGCGGTGCATCTCCGCGACGGCCGCGCTGATGGCCGCGCAGGGCACGGAACTGCCGCCCTGGGTCTCGGCGTGGGTGAGGATCGCGTCGTGGCCGGTGAAGGCGTCGGCGATCTCGTGCGAGAAGACGACGGCCGAGGCGGGAACGGTGCCGTTGGTCAGCCCCTTGGAGGACAGCAGCACGTCCGGCTGGCCCGGCCAGGTCTGCGAGGCGAAGAAGGTGCCGGTGCGTCCGAAGCCGGTGGCGACCTCGTCGGCGACCAGGAGGTATCCGCTCTCGTCACGCAGCCGCACCAGCTCCGCCAGGTAGGCGTCGGTCAGCGGCACGGTCCCGGTGCCGAGCACCGGTTCCACCACCACGGCCGCGATCTGCCGGCCGCTGCGGGCGATGAGGGTGCGCAGCTCGTCGATGTCGTTGGGCGTGATGTGCCGGATGAGGCGCTGGTCGACGCCGTAGGCGCGCTGCCCCAGGTCCTCACCGGTGAGGGCGAAGCCGCCGAAGGTCAGCCCGTGGAAGCTGCCCCTCAGGGCGACCACGAGGTTCCGCTCGGGCCGGCCGCGCAGCGCGTGGTAGTGGCGCACCAGCTTCATCGCGGCGTCGTTGGCCACACCGCCGCCGGAGGAGAACAGCACCCGGGCGTAGTGCTCGGTGCCGCACACCGTCAGCAGGTCGTCGGCGGCCTTGCGGGCGTAGGTGTTCTCGAACCGGAAGGAGTGCAGGTAGGACCCGTTGGCGGCGGCCTTGGCCACCGCGGCGGCGATGGCTTCGTTGCCGTAGCCGAGGTTGACGTTCCACAGGCCGCTGTCGGCGTCGAGGACCTCGCTGCCGTCGGCGAAAGTGATGCGGTGCCCGCGGGCGCTCACCGCGCACTGGCTGTCGTTGCCGTGGGTGCTCGGGGCGATCAGGTAGGGCCACAGGGCGTGGGTGCTCATCGGGCGGCCACCGCCTTCAGCAGCGACACCCGGTGCCGGTCGCCGGGCCCGCTCAAGGGCCGGCGCCCGGCGACGGTGAGGCCCGCCGCGGCCAGTTCGTCCTCGATGGCGGCGATGCTCATCGTGCCGACCTCGTCCACGCACACCGTGACCGGGCCGTCGGCGGGCTCGGACGGGGCGATGGTGACGTAGCGGTGGTCGGAACCGGCCGGCCAGTACTCGTAGAGGTCGTAGACCGTGCCGCTCGCACCGGTGACCCGGGCGTGCACCTCGGTCGGCACCTCGTCGTCGGCGCGCTCCATGACCGAGAGCAGGAATTGTCCGCCGGGCGCCAGGTGCGCGGCCACCGACCGGTAGAGGCCGGCCCGGCCCGTGACGTCGAGCAGCGAGAGGGAGGTGGTGCCGAGGACGATGTGGGCGAACTCCCGGCGCAGGTCGAAGTCGGCCATGTCGCCCCGGACCACCGTGCACCGCTCGCGCACCGCCCGGGGGGCGCGGGCCAGCCGGGCCCGCAGCAGCCGGAGCATGTCCTCGGACAGGTCCAGCGCGGTGACCTCGCGCCCGGTGGCCAGCAGCGGGAGGGTGAACCGGCCCGCGCCCGCGGCCAGATCGAGCACCGGGCCGTCACCGGCGGCGCGCACGGCGCCGACGATGTCCCGGATCTCGAAGCCGTCGGCGGCGGCGAGGTCGTCGTAGAGGGGAGCGCCACGGTCGTCGTAGAGGCCGCAGAGCCGGGCGCGGTCGCCGAGTCCGGCGATCCGGGCGCCGCCGAGGCCGGGCGGGCGGGTCAGGGTGAAGGCGGTCATCGGGCACCTGCCGGGGTACGGGTGTCCAGGGCGAGGCCGCGCTCGGCGAAGAACGCGCGGACCCGGTCGAGGACGTGGTCGGGGACGAAGGAGGAGGCGGCGGGGCCGGCGGCGAGCAGGCATTCCACGGCGCCCGCGAAGGAGCGGTCGACGGCGAACACCCGCCCGCCGGCCACGACATACGCCTGGTCGGTGTTCCACAGGACCAGCGGGAGCGCCGGGTCCAGCAGGTCGTCCTCGGCGCCGGAGGCCGCGAGGCCCTCGGTGAGCCGGTGGCCGAACCCGGAGACGCTCAGCCCGCCGATGTCCTGGGCGGTCATCGCCCGCAGGGCCTTGACGGCGGTGAGGTAGCGGCCGAGGAAGGGGCGCACCTGGAGTGCCGCGGTCCGCGCCTCCTCCGGCACCGCGGCGGCCAGACTCACCGCGCAGGGAGCCTCGCTGGCCGCGTTGGTGTGCTCGTAGCGGGTCAGCAGGGTCGTCAGGTCGTCGCCGACCGTGCCCAGCGGCGAACCGGTGGGCGACAGGGAGATCCGTCCCCCGGCGTCGACGTACAGCCGCAGGGCGGGCCCGTCGGCGTCCGGCGCCCCGCCGAGGGCGGCGGTGTCGGCGAGCAGGACGGCCGGCGTGATCAGGTACTCGGGGAAGACGCCTTCGGTGAACGCCCGGTCGGCGTCGGCGAGGAAGGCGGAGAAGTCCGCGGGGCCGAAGATCCGCAGGACGGTCGGACCGAGCACCGACATGAAGGCGCTGGAGGCGTAGTCCTGGGTCTGGAGGAAGAAGTCCTCGCCGAGGGCGAAGTCCTCACCGGGCTCGCTCAGCGAGCCGCCGTACGGCACCACGCCGTCCCGGGGCTCCCCGGATCCCGGCGTGAAGACGAGGGTGCCGGGGCCGGCCAGTCCACTGGCGCGCACCGCGTCGAGGTGGCGGGCGTCGGCCAGGACGACGGTGGCGGGTGCGTCCCCCGGGGCGCCGGCCGGCCGTCGGCCGCCCGAACCCCAGGACATGATGTGCTCCTTCGCGCGTCTGCGCGTCTGTGTGTCCATGACGGTCTGGTCCTTCGTTGCCTGAGGGCTGGTGACTGGTGGCTGATGGCTCGTGCCTGGTGGCAGGGCCGGACGCGGCCGGCGACGGGCCCGGCGTCCGGCGGGGCCCGCAGGAGCGGCCCTAGACGGCGCCGCGGAGGATCTCCGTCAGGTCGCCGATCGCCTCCTGGGCGCCGAACATCTTGTGGACGCCGGTGGTGTTGAGGACGATCTCGTCCACACCGGCCTGGCGGTACTCGTCGAGCCGTTTGACGACGGTGTCCGGATCACCGGTCACGACGGCGCCCACGTCGACGGCTCCCCGGGCGACGGCGTGCACGTCCCCGCCCCCGGTGTCGACCCCGGCCCGCCCGAGCATGTCCAGGTAGTGCGGAGCCTGGAAGTGGGCGAAGTTCGAGGCCAGGGCGAGCCGTTCGGGCGCGGTGCCCTCGCGTTCCAGGCCGACGGGCACCATGGCCACGATGCGGGGCCGCTCGGTGCGGCCGGCCCGCGCCATGCCCTCCTCGACCGCGGGCACGATGACCTCACGCAGGTAGGACGGCGGCGTCAGCCAGGTGATCACCGCGTCGGCGATCTCGCCGGCCAGCCGGGCCATGCCCGGCCTCAGGACCCCCAGCCCCACGTCCACCCGGGGCGCGGCGGCCGGCGCCAGCTGTCCCCGGAACGTGACGGCCGGGCCGTCCGTCTCCACCACCTCGCCGTCGAGCAGTCCGCGCACGGCCGTCAGGTACCGGCGGGCGACGGCCAGGGGCTTGTCGTACGGCGCCCCCAGCAGGTTCTGCTGGAAGGCCGGCGCACCGGGCCCGAACCCCGCGATCACCGGGTGGCCGGTGGCCAGGGCGACCGAACGGGCCTGGTTGGCGGCCTCGAAGGGGTGCCGCAGCGGCATCAGCGTGACCCCGAATCCCACCGGGACGCGGAATCCCGCGCCGGCGGCCCCCACGAAGGTCTGGTGCGGCTCGAGGATCATCGACTGCCCCTGCCACAGGCGCACGGCGGGCGTCCAGTTCACCAGGCCCGCGAACGGCAGCGTCTGTTCAAGCCGACGCGGCACGAACGGGATCAGAACCGAATAATCCGTCATGACGACACATATCTCTCTCGTGAGGCACGGGGCGGCCGGCCGTCGCGCGGTGCGCGGGCACGACGGCGGGGCGAACGGACGGGACGTACGAGCGGAGCGGAGTACGGGCGGAGCCGAGTGCGGGCCGAGCGGGATGCGGGCCTCGCCGGTGCTTGCCGGCACAGGGCCGGGGGCGGCGTCCGGGCCGGCTGACGGCCGACCGTGTCGGGTGCCGGAGGTGCTGTCGGCCCGGCAGTACCGGAGGTGCTGTCGGCCCGGCGCCGAGGCCGCGTGCGATCACTCAGGACCGCGGGCCGTGCGCGCCGACGCCCGATGGGCGGGGCTCTACGGCGGGAGCACCCGGCCGGTGTGCCGGCCGGTCAGCGACCGGGGTTGGGCGCGACGGGCGGGACGCCCCAGTCGTGGTTGTCCGGGACGGTCGGCTGCGGCACGCCCCAGTCGTGGTTGCCCGGCAGGTCCTTCACCGGCGGCACACCCCAGTCATGGTTCAGCAGGCCGTCGACCACGGTCCCTGCCAGGCCGGCCGCCACCCCCACGGCCTCCACCCGGAGGCCGGCGGAGCCGGCCGGGGCCTGCGCGGTCGCCCCGGAGGCGGGTCCGTTCTCGGCGGCCTGGGCGATCCCCTGGCCCGCCAGCGTCAGCAGTCCCCCGGCCAGCAGGGTGGCGGCGGCACGGGCGCCGACGCGAACAAGACCGTTCCTGGTTCCGGCAACAGAGCGCTTCACGATCTCCCCCAGTATCGAGTGGTTCGTTCCCTTGCGGTGTTTCCTCCTGGCGAGAACAACTCTGCCGTTCGGCCACCCCTCGAACGAGGGGGTTCGCGTGCAACTTGCTGCGTCCTCCGCGTGCCGTTTGCTGCACGAACCGCCCCCGGGGCCGGATCAGCGGCGTTCGACGCATGGCGCCGCCGGTGCTACCCGGGGTATTTCTTGAGGAAAGATCGGCACAGTTCGTGCACACAGGGGGGAATTCGTGGCGCAACCACGTCTGGACTTCTTGGGCGTCGCCAGAGATGAGGAAGCGCTCTACCGCCGGCTCCTGCGCCAGGGCGTCGGTGACGAACCGGACGAGGTCGCCGCCGAGACCCACACGGAGACGGCCGACCGGCTCCTCGCCCTCGGCCTGGCCACCCGCACCCACACCGGTGCCCTGCGCCCCGTGGCCCCGGCCCGGGCCGTGGAGCACCTGATCGACCACCGGCTGGACGCCCTGCAGGCCGAGCTGGAACAGACCGCGCGCGGCAACGGCATCGTGGAGTCCCTCCAGCGGGAACGGGAGACCGCCCCGGCCCCGCGCCCGCCGGAGGAGGCCCCGACCGTCCAGCAGATCGAGGGCCTCGAAGCCGTCCGGGCCGTCATCGACGAACTCACCTTCTTCGCCCGCACCGAGAGCCTCACCACCAACCCGACGGGCATCATCAGCCCCGAGTCGGCGGACTTCTCCCGCCCGATCGACCTGCGCATCCTGCGCCGGGGCGTGCGCATGCGCACCTTGATGGCCGCGCCCGCCCTGGACGACCTCGACACCCTGTCCTATCTGCGCGAACTCGCCGCCAAGGGCGCGGAGATACGCATCTCCCACGCCCCGCTGGAACGCATGATCATCTGCGACCGCTCGGCGGCCCTCACCCCGCTCGACCCCTCGGACACCGCCAAGGGGGCCCTGCTCACGCGCGAACCGGGCCTGGTGGCCACCCTGGTCACCCTCTTCGACCGGATGTGGGCCATGGCCCAGGAACTGCCCACCCCCGACGACGAACCGCCCACCGAGATCGAACGCCGGATCCTCAAGACCCTCTACAGCGCCGACAAGGACGAGAGCGGAGCCCGCGACCTGGGCATCTCCGTGCGGACGTACCGCAAGCACGTGGCCAGCCTGATGACCCGCCTGCACGCCACCAACCGCTTCCAGGCCGCGCTGCTGGCCCGCGAACGCGGCTGGTTCTGACCGGGGGCCACCGGGAACGGCACGGTCCGCGCGGCCGAGGCCCGCTGACGCCCGGTCGCACCCCGGCCCTTCCGGGGTGGGCCGGGGCCCACCCCGCCCGGAACTCACCACCGGGTCCCCGTCCCGGGCACCGCTCCGACAGCACCCGGAGCCGCCGGCGGCCCCGCCCCCGGCCGGGCCTCGCCGGAGCGCCCTCGCCCGCCGTCCCCTCGGTCACACCGGTCTCTCAGGCACCACCGAACAGCGGGAGAGCGGGACAGCGGGGCCACCGGTCGGTACAGCCCCGATCAGCAGAGCCGCAGAGCACAGCCGCCGCTCCGCGGAGTCGATCGGCGCGACCGGAGGCCGAGGGCACCGAGCACCACGGCCGTAGGGCACGCCAGGCGTCACCCCTGCCCGGCGTCCAGGGCACGCCCCGGCGTCAGGCCCGCCCCGCCCATGCGGGCACGCCCCGGCGTCAGGCCCGCCCCATCGCCCGCTCCACGCTGATCTCGATGGCGACGCGCTCCGGGTTGGGAGCCGGCATGCGGTCGTACCGCTCGGCGTAGCGCGCGACCGCGTCGGCGACCACCTCCGGCTCGGTGCGCACCCGGGCCACGCCTTCCAGCGTCGACCAGCGCCCCGCGTCCACCTGGCACACCGCGACCCGGGCCCCACCGGGCCCGGCCGCCGCCACATGGGCCGCCTTCCTGCTCGTGCGCCGGGTGATGATCCGGGCGAGCCGGTGCTCCGGGTCGTACGTCACCCCGACGGGGACGACGTGCGGGCTGCCGTCGGGCCGGATGGTGGTGAGGGTGGGGAAGTGCCGCTCCTGCCAGAACGCGAGGAACTCCGGGCCGGGATCACTCAGGTCGATAGCCATTCCGGGAGGCTAGCCGGTCCCGGACCGGTCGCCCCGACGACGGCCCGCCGCCCCCACCACGCCGACGACGGCCCGCCGTCCGCGGAAGGGACGTCGACCCGCACGGGGCGAGATACCGCGGGGCGCGTCCGCCCTGCCAGCGGGCCCCGTCCGCCCGTGACATTGCTCACGTGGACCGCCGTCCTCGGCCCCCGCCCCCGGACCGTCCCGGCAACGCGAAACGGGCCCCGGCCGGGACTTCCATCTCCGGCCGAGACCCGTCTCAACGGTTTCTCGTGGTGCGCGAGGGGGGAGTTGAACCCCCACGCCCTTGCGGGCACTGGAACCTGAATCCAGCGCGTCTGCCTATTCCGCCACCCGCGCATTGGGTGTTGCCTTCCGGCCCTCCGCCCTCCCGTAGGGGGTGCGGCGCCTTCCGACACGAGAACATTAGCACGCTGGCCGGGGTGGATTCACATCCCTTTTCGCTGCCCCGGCGCCGATCCCCGCTGAGCAGCGCCACCGCGTACCGACGCGACCGGTCAGCAGCGCCACCGCGTCCAGGACCCCCCTCACGGGATCCCCGGAAGGCACCCGTCCGCTCCGCGCCGCCCGCCGGACGTCCCTGCCCACCGGCCGCACACCGGCCGCACACCGGTCGCGCACCGGCCGGACCCCGGCCACGGACCGGCCACGACCCCGAGGACCGGCGACTGCTTCACGTATCAACCTCGTACCGGTCCTCCTCGTCTGCCCAGGAGCCGGGCGGAGTCCACAGCCCGGTGCGGGACACTGGTCTTCGGCCCCCTCTACGATCCATGCAGAAACGGCGCGCACGAGGGCGACAGCAGGGCTGGAGGAGTTCGAAGGGGTGTCCCGGGGGGAACGTCGTCAGGCGTCGACACCCGTCGACGGGGGGTACCAGGGGGAACCAGCCGATCGGGCGGCGCGTGGATACGATCAGTAAGCAGTACCAGGTAAGCAGTGCACGGCACGGTGCACGGGGCAGTACACAGGACGGCAGCGACGGAGGAGGTGCCCCATGGGAGTCCTGAAGAAGTTCGAGCAGCGTCTCGAAGGTCTGGTCAACGGCACCTTCGCCAAGGTGTTCAAGTCCGAGGTGCAGCCCGTGGAGATCGCGGGAGCGCTCCAGCGGGAGTGCGACAACAACGCCACCATCTGGAACCGGGACCGGACCGTCGTCCCCAACGACTTCATCGTCGAACTGAGCACCCCCGACTTCGAGCGGCTCAGCCCGTACTCGGGCCAGCTCGGCGACGAGCTGGCCGGCATGGTGCGCGACTACGCCAAGCAGCAGCGCTACACCTTCATGGGCCCGATCAAGGTCCACCTGGAGAAGGCCGACGACCTCGACACCGGCCTGTACCGGGTGCGCAGCCGCACCCTCGCCTCCTCCGCCAGCCAGGCCCCCGGTGCCCCCGGCGCCGGGCCGGCCCCGGCCGGACGCCCCGGCGGCTACGGCTACCCGCCGGCCGCGGGCGCCCCGCCCATGCCCGCCGCTCCGCCGCCCGGCGGACCGGGCGGCGGCTACGGCTACCCGCAGCCCGCGGGCGGCCAGCGGCCCCCCGCCGCACCCGCGTCCGCCGGACGCACCCGCTACTGGATCGAGATCAACGGCACCCGCCACCAGATCTCCCGCGCCACCCTCGTCCTGGGCCGCAGCACCGAGGCCGACGTGCGGATCGACGACCCCGGCGTATCCCGCCGGCACTGCGAGATCCGGACCGGAACGCCCTCGACGATCCAGGATCTCGGCTCCACCAACGGCATCGTGGTGGACGGGCAGCACACCACCCGCGCTACGCTCCGCGACGGCTCGCGGATCGTCGTGGGCAGCACCACCGTTATCTATAGGCAAGCCGAAGGGTGAAGCGGGGGCAATGTCAGAGCTGACCCTCACGGTCATGCGGCTGGGGTTCCTGGCCGTACTGTGGCTGTTCGTGATCGTGGCCGTGCAGGTCATCCGGAGCGACCTGTTCGGTACGCGGGTCACCCAGCGCGGGGCACGGCGGGAGGCCGGGCGCGCGCAGCAGGCCGGCCGGCAGGCGCCGCCGCAACAGCGCCAGCAGTCCGGCGGCGGTCGCCGGGGAGGCGGTCGGAACGCCCCCACCAAGCTGGTGGTGACCGAGGGCACCCTCACCGGCACCACCGTCGCGCTGCAGGGGCAGACCATCACCCTGGGCCGCGCGCACGACAGCACCATCGTGCTGGACGACGACTACGCCTCCAGCCGTCATGCCAGGATCTACCCGGACCGCGACGGCCAGTGGATCGTCGAGGACCTCGGCTCCACGAACGGCACCTACCTGGACCGGAACCGGCTGACGACTCCCACGCCGATTTCGCTGGGCGCGCCGATCCGCATCGGCAAGACCGTCATCGAGCTGCGGAAGTAGTGCTACACCAATGAATGAGCGCGAGCGGAGCGAGCACGCGTCGTCGGCCCCCACCCAGGGCCGCGGCGCGCTCCCGACCGGAGGGTGGGCAGTGTGGCTCGACACGACCGGCTGTACCCGGAGCCGACTGGCGAGGTGCGCATGAGCCTTTCCCTGCGCTTCGCCGCCGGATCGCACAAGGGGATGATCCGGGAGGGCAACGAGGACTCCGGTTACGCCGGTCCGCGCCTGCTCGCCATCGCCGACGGCATGGGCGGCGCCGCGGCCGGCGAGGTCGCCTCCTCCGAGGCGATCTCCACCATCGTCGCGCTCGACGACGACGTCCCCGGCTCCGACCTGCTCACCTCGCTCGGCACGGCCGTGCAGCGGGCCAACGACCAGCTGCGCATGATGGTCGAGGAGGACCCGCAGCTGGAGGGCATGGGCACCACCCTGACCGCCCTGCTGTGGACCGGCCAGCGGCTCGGCATGGTGCACGTCGGCGACTCCCGCGCCTACCTGCTGCGCGACGGCGTCCTCACCCAGATCACCCAGGACCACACCTGGGTGCAGCGCCTGGTCGACGAGGGCCGGATCACCGAGGAGGAGGCGACCACCCACCCGCAGCGGTCCCTGCTGATGCGGGCCCTGGGCAGCGGCGAGCACGTCGAACCCGACCTGTCGATCCGCGAGGTGCGGGCCGGCGACCGGTACCTGATCTGCTCCGACGGCCTGTCCGGCGTGGTCTCCCACCAGACCCTCGAGGACGCCCTGGCCAGCTACCAGGGCCCCGAGGAGACCGTCCAGAACCTGATCGAGCTGGCCCTGCGCGGCGGCGGCCCCGACAACATCACGGTGATCGTCGCCGACGTCCTCGACCTCGACACCGGGGACACCCTGGCCGGGCAGCTGTCCGACACCCCGGTCGTGGTGGGCGCCGTCGCCGAGAACCAGAGCCAGCTGCACGACAACGGCATCATGCAGACCCCGGCCGGCCGCGCCTCCGGGCTGGGCCGCCGGCGCTCGCAGGGCGGCGGTGAGTTCGGCCCGCCCGGCAGCGGCGACGTGACCGGCTTCATCCCCACCGACGGCTTCGGCTACGGCGACGACGACTTCACCAAGCCGCGCAAGGGCCGCAAGTGGCTCAAGCGGTCCTTCTTCGGCCTGCTCGCCCTCGCCGTCGTCGGCGGCGGCCTGTACGGCGGCTGGCGCTGGACGCAGACGCAGTACTACGTCGGCACCAACGAGGACCACGTGGCGCTGTACCGGGGCATCAGCCAGGACCTGGCGTGGGTGTCGCTCTCGAAGGTCCAGCAGGACCACCCCGAGATCGAACTCAAGTACCTGCCGCCCTACCAGCAGAAGCTGGTCGAGGGCACGATCCCCGAGAACGACCTGGCGGACGCCCGGGCGAAGATCGAGGAGCTGTCGGTGCAGGCCTCCGCCTGCAGGAAGGCGGCCGAGCGGCGCGCCGCCGAGAGCGAGAAGAACGCGAAGACCGGCGAGGGCGAGGCCGGAGGCACCACGGGAACCACTCCCGCCTCCTTCCCGTCCAAGGTCACGCCGACGCCCGACCCCTCGGGGTCGACGAAGGCACCGGAGAAGTCCACGCCCCCGTCCACGACCGCACCTACTCCCAGCCCCGGCCCCAGCCTCTCGGAGGAAGAGCAGAAGGTCGTCTCGCTGTGCGGTAAGCAGTAGGCAAGCCGTGAGAGGCCCTGTCACACGATGAGCAGTACTACCAACCCGTCGGCGCAGCACACGTCCACGATCGGCGCGATCGGCGCCCCGAGCCGGCGCAACACCGAGCTGGCCCTGCTGGTGTTCGCCGTCGTCATCCCGGTCTTCGCCTACGCCAACGTGGGCCTCGCCATCGACGGCTCCGTGCCCTCCGGGCTGCTCGCCTACGGGCTGGGGCTCGGGCTGCTGGCGGGCGTCGGCCACCTCGTGGTGCGCAAGTTCGCCGCGTACGCCGACCCCCTGCTGCTGCCGCTGGCGACCCTGCTGAACGGCCTGGGCCTGGTCGCCATCTGGCGGCTGGACCAGTCCGAGCGGCTGCAGCAGCTGGCCGAGCGGGCCTACGGCGCGTTCAGCCCGTCCGCCCCGAACCAGCTGCTGTACTCGGCCATCGGCGTCGCCCTGTTCGTCGCCGTGCTCATCTTCCTCAAGGACCACCGCATCCTGCAGCGGTACACCTACATCTCGATGGTGGCCGCCCTGGTCCTGCTGCTCCTGCCGCTGGTGCCGGGCCTCGGCGCCGACGTGTTCGGCGCCAAGATCTGGATCCGGGTCGCCGGCTTCTCCATCCAGCCCGGCGAGTTCGCGAAGATCGTCATCGCGATCTTCTTCTCCGGCTACCTCATGGTGAAGCGGGACGCCCTGGCCCTCGCCAGCCGCCGGTTCATGGGCCTGTACCTGCCGCGCGGCCGTGACCTCGGTCCGATCATCACCATCTGGGCGGTCAGCCTCCTCGTCCTCGTCTTCGAGAACGACCTCGGCACCTCCCTGCTGTTCTTCGGGCTGTTCATCGTCATGCTGTACGTCGCCACCGAGCGGACCAGCTGGATCGTCATCGGTCTGCTGATGTCCGCCGCGGGCGCCGTGGGCGTGGCCTCGTTCGCCGGTCACGTGCAGCAGCGCGTCGACGCGTGGCTGGACCCGTTCGGCTGCTACGCGACCTCCGGCGCCTGCGAACAGATCGGCCAGTCGATCATGTCGTTCGGGTCGGGCGGTGTCATGGGCACCGGGCTCGGCCAGGGCAACTCCGACCTGATCGGCTTCGCCGCCAACTCCGACTTCATCTTCGCCACCTTCGGCGAGGAGCTGGGCCTGGCCGGCGTCATGGCGATGCTGCTGCTGTACGCGCTGATCATCGAGCGCGGCGTGCGGACCTCGCTGGCCGCGCGCGACCCGTTCGGCAAGCTGTTCGCGATCGGCCTGTCCGGCGCCTTCGCCCTCCAGGTCTTCGTGGTCGCCGGCGGTGTCATGGGCCTCATCCCGCTGACCGGTATGACCATGCCGTTCCTCGCCTACGGCGGTTCCTCCGTCATCGCCAACTGGGCGCTGATCGGCATCCTGCTGCGCATCAGTGACACCGCCCGACGCCCGGCGCCCGCGCCCGCCACCAACCCAGACGCCGAGATGACCCAGGTGGTCCGACCGTGAACAAGCCCCTGCGCCGCATCGCGATCTTCTGTGGGCTCCTCATGCTCGCCCTGATGATCCGTGACAACTGGCTCCAGTACGTGCAGGCGGACGCCCTGCAGAAGAACGAGAAGAACCGCCGCATCGCCATCGAGCGGTACGCGCAGCCGCGCGGCAACATCATCGTCGACGGCGATCCGATCACCGGGTCGAAGCAGACCTCGGGCAGCGACTTCGAGTACAAGCGCACCTACAAGAACGGCCCGATGTGGGCGCCGGTCACCGGCTACGCCTCGCAGGCCTTCGGCGCGACCCAGCTGGAGAGCATCGAGGACGAGATCCTCACCGGCAACGCCGACCAGCTGTTCTTCCGCAACACCCTCGACATGCTGACCGGCAAGAAGAAGCAGGGCGGCAACGTCGTCACCACGCTCAACTCCGCCGCGCAGAAGGCCGCCTACGAGGGGCTGAAGCGGCAGGGCGGCAAGGGCGCCGTCGCCGCCATCGAGCCGTCCACCGGCAAGATCCTCGCCCTCGCCTCCTACCCGTCCTACGACCCGTCGTCCTTCGCCGGCAACTCCACCACGACGGACACCGAGGCCTGGCAGAAGCTGCAGAAGAAGAACAACCCCGACGACCCGATGCTCAACCGGGCGCTGCGCGAGGTCTACCCGCCCGGATCGACCTTCAAGGTCGTCACCGCGGCCGCGGCCCTGGAGCACGGCCTGTACACGGATGCCGACTCCAAGACGGACACGCCCCTGCCGTGGGTCATGACCGGCACCCGCACCGAGCTGAAGAACGACGGCAACCTGCCCTGCAAGGACGCCAGCCTGCGCGAGGCCCTCCGGGTCTCCTGCAACACGGTCTTCGGCAAGATCGGCGCCGACCTCGGCAACGACAAGATGCTGGAGACGGCCGAGAAGTTCGGCTTCAACGAGGAGCAGTTCACCCCGGTCCGCGCCAACGCCTCCGTCTTCTCCGACGACATGGAGCCCTCGCAGGTGGCGCTGTCCTCCATCGGCCAGTTCAACACCGCGACCACCCCGCTGCAGATGGCCATGGTCACCGCGGCCATCGCCAACAACGGCTCGATGATGCAGCCCTACATGGTCGACGCGCTGCAGGCGCCCAGCCTGGACACGGTCGAGAAGACCAAGCCGGAGGAGCTGAGCCGGCCCATGTCGGCGAAGAACGCGCAGATCCTCCAGTCGATGATGGAGACCGTCGTCGAGAAGGGCACCGGCGGCAACGCCCGCATCCCGAACGTCACCGTCGGCGGCAAGACCGGCACCGCCCAGCACGGTGTCGCCAACAGCAAGAACCCCTACGCGTGGTTCATCTCCTACGCCAAGACCGGTGACGGAAGCTCCCCGGTCGCGGTGGCCGTCGTGATCGAGGACGACGACGCCGTGCGCGGCGACATCTCCGGTGGCGGACTCGCCGCTCCGATCGCCAAGGACGTGATGGAGGCGGTCATCAAGGGCAAGCAGTGACACCGGTCACGTCCGCTTCACATCGGTGCACGTTGCGGTACCGGTCCTGTATCGGCTGACGCACTTGGCCGGGTCACACAAAACGAGCCGGGTACGGTAGGCCCGGAACGCAGCCTCCGGCGGCACCCACGTGCCGGTCGGGACCCACGGAGAGGGCTGGTAGGTAGCTATGGAAGAGCCGCGTCGCCTCGGCGGCCGGTACGAACTGGGCCAGGTGCTCGGCCGCGGTGGCATGGCGGAGGTCTACCTCGCGCATGACACCCGTCTCGGCCGCACCGTGGCGGTGAAGACGCTGCGCGCGGACCTCGCGCGCGACCCGTCCTTCCAGGCCCGGTTCCGCCGGGAGGCCCAGTCGGCCGCCTCGCTCAACCATCCCGCGATCGTCGCGGTCTACGACACGGGTGAGGACTACATCGACGGGGTCTCCATCCCGTACATCGTGATGGAGTACGTCGACGGTTCCACCCTGCGTGAGCTCCTCCACAGTGGCCGCAAGCTGCTGCCGGAGCGGACGCTGGAGATGACGATCGGCATCCTCCAGGCCCTGGAGTACTCGCACCGCGCGGGCATCGTGCACCGCGACATCAAGCCGGCCAACGTCATGCTGACGCGGAACGGCCAGGTCAAGGTCATGGACTTCGGCATCGCCCGCGCCATGGGCGACTCCGGCATGACGATGACCCAGACCTCCGCCGTGATCGGCACCGCCCAGTACCTCTCCCCGGAACAGGCCAAAGGCGAACAGGTCGACGCCCGCTCCGACCTCTACTCCACCGGCTGCCTGCTGTACGAGCTGCTGACCGTCCGCCCGCCGTTCGTGGGCGACTCCCCGGTCGCCGTGGCCTACCAGCACGTGCGCGAGGAACCGCAGGCGCCCAGCGTCTTCGACCCCGAGATCACGCCAGAAATGGACGCCATCGTCCTGAAGGCCCTGGTCAAGGACCCGGACTACCGCTACCAGTCGGCCGACGAGATGCGCGCCGACATCGAGGCGTGCCTGGACGGCCAGCCGGTCGCGGCCGCCGCGGCCCTCGGCTCCGCGGGATACGGCGGCTACCCGGACGACCAGCCGACGACGGCCCTGCGCCAGGACGCCGGCAGCGCCGCGGCCACCTCGATGCTGCCGCCCATGAACGCGGACGACGGCGGCTACGGCTACGACGACCGCCAGGGGCGCCGCCGCCAGCCGAAGAAGAACAACACCTCGACGATCCTGCTGGTCGCGGCGGGCATCCTGGTCCTGGTCGGCGCCATCCTGATCGGCCGCCTGGCCTTCGGCGGCGACGGAGGGGTGGGCAACGACAACATCGAGGTCCCGAACTTCATAGGTGAGACGAAGAAGAACGCGGAGCGGCTGGCCGAGAACGGCGAGCTGAAACTCAGCTTCACGTCGAAGCCCTGCGAGAGCGAGAGCAAGGGCAACATCTGCGACCAGACCCCGAAGGCGGGCACCAAGGTCGAGAAGGAATCCACCGTCGAACTGGTGGTGTCGACCGGCGCGCCGAAGGTGGCGGTGCCGAGCGTGATCGGCCTGAGCCTGGAGGACGCCACCTCCAAGCTGGAGGGCGACGACTACCAGTTCAAGATCGAGACCAAGTCGCGGGTGTCCACGGAGGAGCCGAACAGCGTCCTCGAGCAGGACCCGACCTCCGGCAAGGAGGTGGAGAAGGGCTCGACGATCACCCTGGTGGTCGCCAAGGAGCAGGAGAAGTCGACCGTCCCGGACGTCCTCGGCAAGTCCTGCGACGAGGCGAAGACCCAGATGTCGGCCAACGACCTGGTGGGCAACTGCACCGAGCAGGAGACCGACGACCCCAACCAGGTGGGCAAGGTCATCTCGACCACGCCGGGGCCCAACTCCTCCGCCGACAAGGGCTCCCAGGTCTCCATCGTCATCGGCAAGGCGAAGCAGGAGGAGGACAAGTTCGCCATGCCGCGCGTCACGCAGATGACGGTCGGCCAGGCCAAGCAGGTCCTCGCCCAGGCCGGACTCCAACTGGAGCGGGTCCAGGGCACGGACGACGACAACGCCGTGGTCGTCGGGAGCAACCCGCAGGAGGGCCAGGAGGTCAAGAAGGGCGACAAGGTCGTGCTGATCGCCATCGGCGGCCAACAGGGCGGGAACAACGGCGGCAACAACGGAGGCATCTTCGGCGGCCTCACGGGCGGCCCCCGGGACGACTGAGGCCGCGCCGCCACGGCACGAACGGTGTGACGGAGCCCCGGTTCCTCCTCAGGGAGGGGCCGGGGCTCCGTCGTGGGTGGGCGTCCGCCGGGGCGCGGGGGTGGGTCGTGACACGGAGGTGGTCGTGGCGGGGGGCGCGGGGCGGGGCAGGGGCAAGGGCAGGATTCGGGGTCCCGGGGCAGCAGGCGGGGGCGGCAGGGCGGCACGGCCGGGGGACGACGGCAAGGGGCACTGCGGAGGAGGGCAGCGGGGCGGCTCCGGGCACCCCGGGGGCCGCTGCGGGGGTCCGCTGCGCGGTGGCCGCCAGGTGGGGGGCGGAGATGCGTCACGGTGGTCGGCGGAGGGCCGCGTGGCGGGGTCCGGCGTGGCGGAGGTGGGCCGCGGTGCACGGCGGGCAGAGGGGATGCGTCACGGTGGCCGGTGAGAGGCTCCCGGCCGCGGCGGCGTCGTCAGCGCAGTTCCGCCGGCGGCGTGCGCCGGTCGTCGACCTTCTCGGTGCGGACCAGTTCGCCCCAGACCACGTAGCGGTACTTGCTCGTGTACACGGGGGTGCAGGTCGTCAGGGTGATGTAGTGGCCGGGCTTCTTGGCGCCGGACTCCTTCGGGACCGGGGCGAGGACCTCGACGTTGTACTTCGAGGTCTCGGGGAGCACCGCGTAGGTCTTGTAGACGTACCAGGTGTCCTTCGTCTCGAAGACGATCGCGTCACCCTTGCCGATCCGGTGGATCCCGTGGAACTTCGCCCCGTGACCGTCGCGGTGCGCGGCGAGCGAGAAGTTGCCCTTCTTGCCGGACGTCGGCAGCGTCGCCTTGACCGGGTCGGTGTAGTAGCCGGCCACGCCGTCGTTGAGGACCTTCATCGACGTGCCCTTCTCGACGAGGATCTCGTCGTCGCTCATCGCGGGCACGTGCAGGAAGCCGATGCCGGCCTTGCTGTCGAAGGAGACCGGGCCGCCGGCTCCCTCTCCGGACTCCCGGGCCCAGGTGTCGCGCACCTTGTCGGCCTGCTCGCCGGCGGCCCGGTCGGCGACGACGTTCGTCCACCACAGCGAGTAGACGACGAACAGGCCGAGCACCAGTCCGGTGGTGATGAGGAGTTCCCCGAAGACGCTGACCACCGTCGCGAAGGGGCCCATGCGGCGGCGGGCCGGGCGCTGCCGTGACCGGGACACGGCGGCGGTCTGCTGTTCGGTGTCGTCGGTGGTCGCTGCCACGTTTCCTCTGCCCCTAGTTGACGAGCGCATCCGGCTTGCCCTTGCTGCGCGGCCGTTCCTCGGCCATCTTGCCCCAGACGATCATGCGGTACTTGCTGGTGAACTCGGGCGTGCAGGTGGTCAGCGTGATGTACCGGCCGGGTTCGGTGAAGCCGGAGCCCTTCGGGACGGGTTCCAGGACACTGATGTTGCTCGGTGAGGTCACCGGCAGGATCGACTTCATCTCGTAGACGAAGTACGTGTCCTGCGTCTCCACGACGATGGGGTCGCCGGGCTCCAGCCGGTTGATGTACCGGAAGGGCTCCCCGTGGGTGTTCCGGTGACCGGCGAGCCCGAAGTTGCCGGTCTTGTCCTCGGGCATCGCCGTCTTCAGGGCACCCTCGGCGTAGTGGCCGACCATGCCCCGGTCCAGCACCTTCTTGCTGTTGATGCCCTCGGCGATGGGCACGACCACGTCCAGCTTGGGCATGTGCAGCAACGCGAAGCCCTGCCCCGGCTCGAAGGCCCCCGGGCTCCGCTTGCCGTTCGCCCAGTCGCTCTGGAGGTCGCTGACCTCCTTGCCCGCCTGGGCCTGCGCCTGCACGTTCGTCCACCACAGTTGGTAGGTGACGAACAGCAGCATGAGCACGCCGAAGGTGATGAACACCTCGCCGATCGCCCGGCTCGCGACCACCGCCGGGCCGGGCCTGCTCGCCTTCGCCCGCCGGCGCGCCTCGACGCGCGACAGGGGTGCCTGCCGCCCCCCTGAACCCCGGGATGCCTCGTCCGGCGCCTCGTCGTCCCCGGTCGGCCCCCCGCGGCGGCCCTGCCCCCGCCTGGCGGCCTTCCTGCGGGCCGCACGGCCGCCGACCTCCTCACCGTCGAGGTGCGCAGCCGTCGAGGCTTCCTCGCGGGGGCGGGGTTCCGGCGGGTCGAGGACGCGCAGGGCGACCGTCTCGTCGTCGGCCGGCGGCAGGTACGCCGTCTCCGCGGCGGGCCCGTCGGCCGGCGCACCACCGTGGGCGGGACGGCCGCGGGGCGCCTCCCCGTACCCGGGGGTACCGGCCGGACCACCGGTGAACGCCGCTCCCCCGTAGGCCGTCGCCCCGTCGTAGGACGGTCCGTCGTAGGAGGAGCCGCCGTGGGACGGTCCGTCGTAGGCGGCACCGCCGTAGGAGGCCGCATCGTAGGCCGCCCTGTCGTGGTGTGCGGCGTCCTGAGGCGCCGCGCCATGAGGTGCTCCGCCGTACGGCGGGGCTCCCGGGGCGGGGGCATAGGCCGTCGTCGCGTCGGGCGGGGCCTGGCCGTACGCACCGTGGTCGAGCGCGCCCGCGCCCTGGGGGAGACCGCCGGAGGCTTGTTGTCCCTGGTATCCGTCCCCGCCGCCGTACATGTCCCGGTAGGCGCCCCCGCTGTAGGCGTCCCCGGGCTGGGGAGCGGAGGCGTGGTAGGGCGGAGCGGAGCCGTGGTGCCGGGCGGCGGGCCCGGCGTAGGTGCCCTCGCCGTAGGACGTGCCGCCGTTGACGTTCTGCGGGACGTCTCCGTACCAGCCGCCGTCCCCGACCACGCCGTGTGCCCCGTACGGCTCCTGCCCGTACGGGGACCCCTGCCCGCCGCCGGAGCCGTAGGAGGAGCCGTCGGTGAACGACTCCCCGTACTCGGCACCGGATTCGCGCTCGGGGCGCAGCGCGGTCACGCCGTGGACCTGCCCACGACGGGGGCGAGCCCCGCCGACCTCGCCACCGCGTCCGGGTCACCGCACTCCGTCAGCCAGTTGGCGAGCATCCGGTGGCCGTGCTCGGTGAGCACCGACTCGGGGTGGAACTGCACACCCTCGACCGGCAGTTCACGGTGGCGCAGACCCATGACGATGCCGTCGGGCGTCCTCGCGGTCACCTCCAGCTCCGCCGGAACCGTGGTCGGCTCCGCGGCCAGTGAGTGGTACCGGGTCGCCGTGAACGGGGAGGGCAGGCCCGCGAAGACGCCCTTCCCCTCGTGCGTGACGGGCGAGGTCTTGCCGTGCAGCAGTTCGGGGGCCCGGTTCACGACGCCCCCGTAGGCCACCTGCATGGCCTGCATGCCGAGGCAGACGCCGAACACCGGCACGCCGGTCGCGGCGCAGTGGCGCACCATCTCGATGCAGACACCGGCCCGCTCGGGGGTGCCGGGGCCGGGGGAGAGCAGCACGCCGTCGAAGCCTCCCCCACGCACGTGCGCGGTCGAGACCTCGTCGTTGCGCAGGACCTCGCACTCGGCGCCCAGTTGGTACAGGTACTGGACCAGGTTGAAGACGAAGCTGTCGTAGTTGTCGACGACGAGAATGCGCGCGCTCACTGGTTGTCCACCGTCACATCGTTGAAGGGCAGCAGCGGCTCGGCCCAGGGGAAGACGTACTCGAAGAGGACGTAGACCACGGCGATGATCAGCAGGAGCGAGATGAGTGCGCGCACCCACCCGTTCCCCGGCAGATGTCGCCAGATCCAGCTGTACATGCCGTCCCTTCCGTCGTACCACGGCACCAGACTCACGCCGTACGCCACCAGACTAACGGCGCGACCCCTCCGGTTTCCCGGCCTCCAGGGCAGAGCTGCGCCCAACTGCGCCCGGCGACCGGAGGGTGAGCCGTGTGAGCCGTGCCCCCGTTCCGTGATCACGTCGTCCGTTGTCGGCCGGCGCCTCGGCTGCTGTTACCCGGACATACGTGATGCGGGGGCGATTGCCTCGATGTCGGAGCCGGTTTTCGAGCGGAGCCCGCGTCGCAGTCCCGTGGAGGGACCCCGTCGTCGAGTCCGTGAGCATCGCGACGTCACCCGGCCCGGGCTGGGCCGGGCGGGGCTGGGCTGAGCTGAGTCGGGCCGGGCGGGGCCCGGCTGGGCTGGGCCCGGGTCGGGTGCGTGGGGATCAGCAAGGTGCGGTGACGGCTAGCCACAGAGAAGGTGGCCCCGCGCGGCGGGCCGGACCCGCGTCCGCCTCATGCCGCCGGGTCCTCCCCAGTCGACCGGCGGAGTCGGCCCGGCGGCGGCCGTGCTCGCGGCCAGGTGCTCGACCATTCCCTCGACCCGCGGCTGTTTCACGTGAAACCACGGCACGTGGAGAAGGACGAGCCGAGCTACAGGACGACCGGCGCTACCGGGGCGCCTCGCACCGCACGCCAACCGCTCCGACGGTCACGCACCCCGGCGGTGACCCGCTGCCCGACGTCGCGCGAGGAGGTCACCGCACGCGACGCTCACTCCACGGGCTTCGCGTAGTGCAGGTCCACCGTGCCCGCATAGCCGGGGAGGGTCACCGTGCCCTTGTCCTCGACCTTCCAGCCGAGCCCGTAGACGTTGACGTACACCATGTAGTTCTGGATCGCCGGGGAAGCGGTGAGGGCGTCCCGGAGCTTGTCCGGGTCACCGACCGCGGTGATCGTGTACGGGGGTGAGTAGACGCGGCCCTGCAGGATCAGGGTGTTGCCCACGCAGCGGACGGCGCTGGTGGAGATCAGCCGCTGGTCCATGACCTGGATGCCCTCGGCGCCGCCCTGCCACATCGCGTTCACCACGGCCTGGAGGTCCTGCTGGTGGATGACCAGGTAGTCGGGCTGCGGCTCCGGGTATCCGGGGAGCTTGGCGGTGGCGTCCGGCGGGGCGTCGTTGAGCGTGACGGTGATCGCCTCGCCCTTCAGCTTCTGTGTGCCTGCCCGCTTCTCCAGGGCGGTGAGACGGTCGTCATCGGCCTTGGTGCTGCCGTCGTCCCGCTCGGCGAGGGCTTCCACGTCCTTGCGCAGCGCGGCGTTGGAGTCGTCCAGCTGCCCGTTCCGGAGGCTGCGCTCGTGCACGAGGTCGGAGAGCTTCAGCAGGGAGGCGTCGGTGCGGATGTTGGTGCCCTTGGCCGTGTTGAAGCTCGTGAAGAAGATGAGGCCGGCGAGGGCGAAGACACCCGCGGTGAGTGTCCGCACGGGCCGGAAGCGGCGTCGGCGGACAGGACTGGATTCCGAACCCGGGGAGTAGGCAGAATTGCTCAACGTACCCTTATCTCCTTCGGCGCCGCGGAAGCACTACGCTAACGGACGCCCGGGGGAGCCCTCAGAGTCCCCTTGTACGCTGCTTTGAGCCCGACCCAGTTCCCTGCGCGGCCACGCAGCGCATCGACAGGAGAGACCCTCGTGCCGAAGTCACGTATCCGCAAGAAGGCCGACTACACGCCGCCGCCCGCGAAGCAGACGACCGCGCTGAAGATGAACAGCCGCGGCTGGGTCGCGCCCGTGATGCTGAGCCTGTTCGCCATCGGTCTGGCCTGGATCGTCGTCTTCTACGTCACGGACAGCAGGCTTCCGATCGAGTCCCTGGGCAACTTCAACATCGTCGTGGGCTTCGGCTTCATCGCCGCCGGATTCGGCGTCTCCACCCAGTGGAAGTAGCACGCGCCGCCGCCTGAGGGGGCCCTGCCCGGACCGCTCCGCAGCTCTGGGCAGGGCTATCCACCGAGTTATCCACAGGCCTTTCCACAGCGTGGGGAAAAGAACGACGATCTGTGGATAACCCATCGGACGTTGACGCCGGTGTGACAGAACCACCGGCAATCGAAAACCTGTTCACCCGTGCGCTGACCTGCGGAAACTCTGCCCGGTGACAGGAGGCACAGATGTTCCCGCACACTGTGCACAAGATCCGCCACCCACTGTGGACAACGTCACCTTCCCGGTGATACCGACGGCCCACAGCTCGGCGCCCGGGTAACCGACGCCCACCTGTGGATCTGATGAACGGCATGGGGCAGGTCCAGGGCAGGCGCAGAGCACCGGGCCCCTCGCCGCGACCGGCGTCGGAGGATCCCGCCCAGGGCCGGGCGGCCCCTCCCGAACGATCAGATCAGCTGAGACGTTCTCACGAGGGTCATGACGACGACGACGGCCAGTACCAGCGCACAGGTGCCGTACTGGATCACCGTCCGCTTCGAGCGCGGGGCGTGGATCATGGCGTACCCCATCACGACACCGGCGACGAGGCCGCCGAGGTGGGCCTGCCAGGCGATGTTGAACCCGGGGCTGAAGGTGATGATCAGGTTGATCACCAGCAGCGCGATGATCGGCCGCATGTCGTAGTTCAGCCGGCGCATCAGCACGGCGGTGGCACCGAACAGTCCGAAGACCGCCCCGGAGGCACCGAGCGAGGGCTGGTTCGGCGCGGCGATCAGATAGCTCAGCGCACTGCCCGCGAGGCCCGACACCAGGTAGAGGGTCAGGTAGCGGGCTCTGCCGAGCGCGGCTTCGAGGGGGCCGCCGATCCACCACAGGCTCAGCATGTTGAAGATGATGTGGATGTAGCTGCCGTGCAGGAACATCGAGGTCAGCAGTCGGTAGTACTGCCCCTCCGCCACACCCTCCAGCGTGCCGAGGTGGGGCACGAAGGCCCGGCCGATGAGGTCGAAGCGGTCGGTGAAGGTGTCCCCGACCGACAACTGGACCAGGAAGGCTGCCAGGCAGATCCCGATGAGGATCTTGGTGACCAGCCTGGGGTCCGCCGTGACCGTGCCCCCGGCGATCGTCCGCGGCACCGACGCGCTCGGGGCGTGTCCGGTGCCCGACCCCCCGCGGACGCATTCGGGGCACTGGAAACCGACCGCCGCGTCGACCATGCACTCGGGACAGATCGGCCGGTCGCATCGGGTGCAGCGGACGCCGGTCTCGCGGTCCGGGTGGCGATAGCAGGAGGGGACGCTGTGGGCGTCCCGCGGGCTGCCGGCAGCCTGGTCGTCCATGGAATCCCCTCGGTCGTCAAAAAAACCAGCCCCGCCCATCCTTACGGACGAGCGGGGCGATTGGTTCCCCGCGGGCGATCTCGCTCGCCTGAGGTTCCGGGCCGAGCGGCTCAGCCCTCGCGGATCTCGACCGACTCGATGACCACGTCGTTCAGCGGACGGTCCGTGCGCGGGTTGGTCTGCACGGCGGCGATGGTGTCCACGACCTTCTGGCTGGCCGCGTCGGTGACCTCACCGAAGATGGTGTGCTTGCGGGTCAGCCACGCCGTCGGGGAGACGGTGATGAAGAACTGCGAGCCGTTGGTGCCCGGCCCCGCGTTGGCCATGGCCAGCAGGTAGGGCTTGTCGAAGCGGAGGTCCGGGTGGAACTCGTCCTCGAACTGGTAGCCGGGGCCGCCGGTGCCGTTGCCCAGCGGGTCACCGCCCTGAATCATGAATCCGCTGATCACCCGGTGGAAAACCGTGCCGTCGTAGAGCTTGTCCGTCGACTTGGCACCGGTCTGGGGGTGCGTCCACTCCCGCTCGCCCTTGGCGAGCTCGACGAAGTTCTTGACCGTCTTCGGCGCCTGGTTCGGGAAGAGCCGAACCTCGATGTTGCCGTGGTTGGTCTTCAGGGTGGCGTAGAGCTGCTCAGCCACGATGTGCCTTCCGTTGTCTTTCGGTGACCCCCCGATCCTCGCACGGACCGGGTCCCGTAGGGCGTCCGGCGCCCGTTCACGTGCCACGCCGGTGCCGTACACCCGCGTACATCCTTCGGGAAGTCCGGCGAGTGTGCGCCCGACAGGCGCGCAGCGCGGCGATCCGTGGCATCGTCGCCCACAAGCCCCTTGAATGACCGCTTCGTCCTCTATCGCATTCGATCCGCTGCACCGGCAACGGCACCGGCACCCGTATGCCCGTCCGCGCATGCCCGACGGCCGCGCGCGATGCATGATCCGTAAAAGGGTGGAAAGTCGAAATACCGTACGCCACCGAGGAGGAGGAACCCGTGACCCGCATCGACAGCGTGCGCGCCGCGACCGGTTCGGCGAAGGACAGCGTGCTGCACGCCGCGGAAGTGGTGGCGCCCTACGCCGACACGGCCAAGGAAAGGGCCGCGCACTACGCACAGGAGGCGCGCGTACGGCTGGCGCCCAAGGTGACGCAGGCCGCAGGCCAGGCCCGTGTCCAGTACGGCGCGCACATCCAGCCATACCTGGAGCAGGCCCGGACGCACGTGCCGCCGAAGGTCGACCACGCCGCCCAGGAAGCCGCCGTCCGCACGCGCAAGGCGGCACGGCAGGCCGCCGACTACTCCCGTCCCCGGATCGAGCAGGCGATCGCCGTCGCCGGTCCGGTCACGGAGGAAGCCGCTGCCCGCAGCGCTGCGGCCCTGGCCGCGCTGCGCGGTCAGGTCACCGCGCGGCAGATCCAGAAGCTGGTCCGCAAGCAGCAGCGCCGGGCCAAGGCCGGCCGGGTCGCCAAGGTGATCCTGATCGCCGGCGCCGTCGCGGGTGGCGCCTACGCCGCCTGGAAGTGGTGGGACCAGCAGGCCAATCCGGACTGGCTGGTGGAACCTCCGGCCGCGACGGACGTCCCCGAGGGCACCACACTGACGTCCGTGGACGGCAGCGGCGCCACCCTGGACCCGGAGGTCCAGGCCAAGGAGGCCGAAGAGGAGGCCGCCAAGCGCGACGACCAGACCTGACGCGCGACGGCCGCCGACCGCGCTGTGGGCCGGGAGATCCGAGCGATCTCCCGGCCCACAGCGCTGTTTCACGTGAAACGAAGGACCCCTCCATCCGCTTTTCCGCAGATCGGAGGGGTCCGGTCGTGGAGCCTAGGGGAGTCGAACCCCTGACATCTGCCATGCAAAGACAGCGCTCTACCAACTGAGCTAAGGCCCCGGAAACGAAGCATCCGCCCGGAAAGAGCATCCCGGCGGGCGTCGCACACCAGAGTACCGGGTCACCCCGGGGATTCGGCAAAAGGATTGGGGGTCCCCGTGACCGACCACTCTCCGTAAGATGCTCGGACGTGGTTCGCTACAGCGAACCGCGGTTCTTGGGGAAGCGATGGGGAGACGCAATGGACGCCGCACAGCAGGAAGCCACCGCAAGAGCGCGGGAACTGCAGCGGAACTGGTACGGGGAGCCACTGGGGGCGCTCTTCCGTAGGCTCATAGACGACCTGGGCCTCAATCAGGCTCGTCTCGCCGGTGTGCTCGGCCTGTCCGCGCCGATGCTGTCACAGCTCATGAGCGGCCAGCGGGCCAAGATCGGCAACCCCGCGGTCGTCCAGCGGGTCCAGCTGTTGCAGGACCTCGCGGGACAGGTCGCGGACGGAAGTGTCAGCGCAGCCGAGGCGACCGAGCGCATGGAGGAGATCAAGAAGTCGCAGGGCGGGTCGGTGCTCAGCAACACCACGCAGACGACCAGCACTTCGGGCGCTCCCACGGTCAAGCGGGTGGTCCGCGAGATCCAGTCCCTGCTGCGTTCGGTGGCGGCGGCCGGCGACATCATCGAGGCCGCCGACTCCCTCGCCCCCACCCACCCGGAACTGGCCGAGTTCCTCCGCGTCTACGGAGCGGGCCGCACCTCCGACGCGGTGGCGCACTACCAGTCGCACCAGAACTGATCCTCGCCCGGCCACGGGACGCGGAGGGCGACGGCACAGGGGAGGGGCGAGGCACGCCATGGGTGAGGTGTTCGCCGGCCGCTATGAGCTGGCCGACCCGATCGGACGCGGAGGGGTGGGCGCCGTCTGGCGCGCCTGGGACCACCGGCGGCGCCGCTATGTGGCGGCCAAAGTGCTGCTGCAGAGCGATGCCCACTCCCTCCTCCGCTTCGTCCGCGAACAGGCTCTGCGCATCGATCACCCCCATGTGCTCGCCCCCACCAGCTGGGCCGCCGACGACGACAAGGTCCTGTTCACCATGGACCTGGTCGCCGGCGGTTCGCTGGTCCACCTGGTCGGCGACTACGGCCCCCTGCCGCCGCACGTCGTGTGCACCCTGCTGGACCAGCTGCTCGCCGGGCTGGCCGCCGTTCACGCGGAGGGGGTCGTCCACCGTGACATCAAGCCCGCCAACGTGCTCCTGGAGGCGACCGGTACCCGGCGCCCGCGGCTGCGCCTCTCCGACTTCGGCATCGCGATGCGCCTGGGCGAACCCCGGTTGACGGAGACCAACCTGGTGGTGGGAACCCCCGGTTACCTGGCGCCGGAGCAGATGATGGGCTCCGAGCCGGATTTCCCCTCCGACCTCTTCGCCGTGGGCCTGGTCGCCCTGTATCTGCTGGAGGGCGCCAAACCGGACAGCAAGGCTCTCGTCCAGCACTTCGTCGACCACGGAACACCCGGCGCACCCCAGGGCATCCCCGAGCCCTTGTGGCAGGTCGTGGCGACCTTGCTGCAACCGGATCCCGACGCCCGCTTCCGCACCGCCACCGGGGCGCGCAAGGCGCTTGCCGCGGCAGCGGAACTCCTTCCGGAGCCGGGACCCGACGACGAGCAGATCGAGATCTTCGACCAACTCGGGCCGCTCCCCCCGGGATTCGGGCCCGACGGGCCGCTGGGACGCGCGTCCGGCGTACGGCTCGGCGGGACCGGCGGGGCCACGGCCACCACCGAGGCCCACCGGCTCTCGGCAGGGGACTCCGGCGTGGAGGACCCGGGCGCGCGACCCGGCTCGCCGGCCGGAGAACGGGTGAGCGCCGCCTCCGACCCCTCCGGCACCGAACAGGGTGAGGCCCTCTCGCCCGAGGCCGCCGACGGTTTCCTGAACGCCCACGACAGCGAAGTCGGCAACCTACATGGCGACGGCGACACGACCGACAGGGACCCGGTCGGCCCGCACCCGTCCACGCCGGTCCCCGTACGTCCCTCCGCTGTCCCCGGGGGAGCCGGCACACCGCCCGGACCCGCCCCGTCCGGTCCTGTCGCCCCCCTGGAGGCGCAGCCGGCGGCACCTCCCGCGGCACACGGCCACAACAGCGCCACGGCGTCCCCACCCGACGATCCCCGCCGCCCCACCGCCACGCCTGCCACGCCTGCCACGCCTGTCAACGGTGTCCCGTCCGGCGCGCCCCCAGGCGAGGCCCCGCCCGCGCCCCAACACCAGCCACAGCCACAGCCACAGCCACAGCCCAGCATGTCGGACACCGGGAGCTTTCATCTCCCGCCACCCGACGCGACCCCCACCCCGAGTCCGGCACCGTCTCCCCCCGTCGCGCAGCAGCCGCCCCCACCGGCTCCGGCACCGCAGGCGCCACCGCACTCGCCGCCCCCGTCGCCCTGGCCGCCGCACGGACCCACCCCGGCCCCGGGCCGGGCGTACGAACCACCGGGGCAGTACCAGCCGGCACAGCCGGAGCCACAGCAGCAGGCCCCGCACGCTTCTCCCCAACAGCCGCTCCCCGCCGCTCTCCAGGGCGCCTCCCCGCACGACCCCACGCATCCGTTGCACACCCCCCAGCACCCTCGTCCTCCGGCGTACCAGGCCCCGGCCGGACACCCGTACGCCGATGCCTCTACTGCGGAATACACCGCCCAGGCCCCGCAGGTTCCGCCTCCCGGCGAGGCACTGTCGGCACCGGCCACCGGTTCGTCCCCGGCCCACCGCCGTCCCCGGCGTCCCGGCCCGCCCGCGAAGGCGGCCGTACCGCTGCTGCTGCTGGCCTTCCTCTGTTACGCAGTGGGTTTCTGGGCCCTCAGCCGCCTCTGAACGCACCGACGCACCGCAACCGGCCCGCCCCACCACCTCAGCCGCCCACCACCTCAGCCCTCGGTCGCCGGCCCCGTCGGCACATCGGCACACGGGCGGCTCACGGGAGCACGGGCGCGGGGGGAACAGGGGACACCCGCGACAGAGGGCGGCGGCAGAATCGAGAACGAGGCGCGGAAGCGCGCCCCTCGCAGGCGGCTGGGAGGGGCGCGCTTCCGCGCTACGAGGTGGCTCTGCGGCGGGCCACGACCGTCCACACGCCGAGCCCCGCCAGCAACGCGCTGCCGGCGCCGAGACCGCCGACCGCCAGGGCCAGCATCGCGGTCCCGCCTCCCCCGGAGCCCTCGTCCGCCGCACGCCGGTCGGCCTCGGTCACCGTGAAGACGCCCGAGGGGACGGTCTGCCCCGCGTAGGCGGGCCCGTACTGCGCCGCCCCGTCCACCCGCACCCGGAGCGTCAGCGGTACCGGACCGGTGCCGAAGTCGTCGGCGACCTCCGCCGCCAGATGGGCCACGAGATAATACGTGCCGGCGGCACGCACCGCCCCGGTCCTGGCGGTCGCCGCATGACGGTTGGCGTGCGCGACGGGAGGCAGGACGGGCAGGCTGCCCGCCTTCTGGCCGCCGTCGTAGGCCACCCGCACGTCGGCGACGTGGCCGCGGGCGGGGTTGTAGAGGTCGAGGTCCAGGGCCGCGGCGACGAAGCCCTTGCCGTCGCCGTCGGTGCTGCCCAGTTCGGCCGTGACGGACACCTGCTGGCCCCAGTCCACGGGCACCGTGTAGAAGAGCGTGCTGCCGGGGTGCACGTCGTCCCGCCACACCCCCTCGCCGAGCGGGGTCGCCCGCGTGAACCCGGCGCCGCCCGCCCGTCGTTCGGCCGTCCCGGCGACGGGCTCGGGGGGTGCCGAGTTCCATTCCCGGGGCGCCCGCGTGGCGTCCTCCCGCTCCAGCGGCGGCTCCGTCACCACGGCGAGTTCCAGGTCCCAGTCACGAGGGGAGACCCCCTCGCCGTCGGGGTCGGTGCGCTCGACGGTCACGAAGTAGGTACCGGCCTCCTTGCACAGCGACGTGCGGCGGGAGACGTCGCGGACGGCCGACGCCGCGACCGGGTGCGGGCTGCCCGCGGCCCCGAAGCCGGCGGTGTCGACGTCGCAGGAACGTCCCCGGGAGTCCCGGAGGCTCACCCTGATCCCGTCGGTGACCGAGGAGGCGCGCAGGTCGGCCGGCGGAACGGCGGTCGCCGAGACGTACGCGGTGGAGGCGCTGTCGAGCCGCAGGCCGTAGTGGACCGTGCCGCGGGCCGGGAGGGTGCTGCGGTAGGCCCGTCCCGCCTCCAGCGGCTGCGCGTCCGCGGTGCTCCGCGCCCCCGCCACGCGCACGGCGTCCTCGGCGAAGGCGTAGCTCCCCGGGGCCCCGGGCGCCGCCTGCACGGGCCGGGCGCCCAGCGCCCCGAGCATCACCGCGGAGGCGAGTACGAGGACGCCCGTCCGCCGGGCCGTGGACCCGCCGTCCCGCCCGGCTCGTGTGCGCTCCCCCGCCTTACACCGCCGTCCCCTCACGCGCCACCCCTCGTCGTATCCCGGACGTCGATCAGGCGCCCATCCTGCCGCGCGGACCGGGTCCGGCGACAGGACCCCGTGACACACGAAACCCCGACCGCCGGGGCGGTCGGGGCGTGTTCAGCTCGGCTGTCGGTACTCAGGAACCCGTGGGCACGGAGTCAGTCGCCTCCGTCCACAGATCCTGCTCGGCGCGATCCGCCTGGATCTGGCGGTACACGAGGAGCCCGCCGATGGCGGCCAGTGCGACCAGGAGAAGCTTCTTCACCGCGCTACCTCGTCTTTCCTTGACGTAGGGGACTTCTGGCGCCCGACTATACACACCGGCCGATACCAATCGGTGACCTGCCCGGGCCCCTCAACTCGCGCTGCGGTGCGCCGAGTAGAGGCCGTAACCACCGGCCTCACCGGAGGGTCACGACACCCGCACGGACGGTGATTTCGCCCCCTTCTCTCCCGCCTCCTCGCGTTTTCCTCCCTCTTGCGCCCATCCGAGTGGTGTTGATCTGAACATCGACGCGCCACGGGCGTCGGTCCACCACTTCGCGGCGCCCATACACATCATGAGGAAAGTACGCAAATCGCCCAACCCGAAAGTGAGGGACCGTGGCCAGGAACAAGGTCATGAAGCTCTGGACCGTCATCGTCACCGCCTTCCTCGCGCTGTGCACGGCGCTCGGCCTGATCACCACGACGGCCTCCGCCGCTGTACAGCAGAGCGAGACGAGCCGCAACAGCGAGAGCGCACGCGAGGCGACGGCACCGGCTTCGTCCCTCCGGGTCCACCCGCACGCCAGGTCACTGCCCCCCACGATGAAGCAGCGCATCCGCGCCGAGGCCCACGGCACGTCGCCCGGCTGCCGTCAGCACCCGTTCGCCGACTCCGCGGCCGCACCGGCGGCCCCGGACTGCGCCGACGACGCCACCGCCCCGGACGACGCCACGGCACCGGCCGGCGCCCTCACCGGCCATCGCCTCCCGCTGCAGCGCTGAACCCCCTGGGGACACCTCATCCCGTGCCGTTCCGCTCCCCCGAGTCCTGGCGAACTTGCGTACAGCACCGCACGGCACGCCCCAGGCCCGGCAGCTCCCCGCGAGCAGCCGGGCCTTCCCCATGCCCACCCACCGGACCACCCGCAGCGGCCGGCCCCGTCCTTCCTCGCGCCTGTGCGACGGCCAGTGATCCGTTCCTCTCCCCGTACGCAGGGAAGCAGCGGACCGGAGGCATCCGACACGGAGGGGGCATCGTGACGAAGCGCCGGTTCCTGACCTGGGCACACAGCAGCCCCGCGGCGGCGTTCGTGGTCGCCGCGTGGTGGGCGGCAGGAGCCGTTGTGTGGCTCATCGGCCGCCCGGACGCAGCCGGCTCGCCCGTCTTCATCGTGTGCGCCGGCATCTCCGTGCCGGTCTGGACCGTCTTGGGTTTCCAACGCCTTCGAGTGAAGCGGACCGCCGGTGATCCGAAGAGGTCGGCGTAGCGGCTTCGGCCCGGAACTGCCACGCCGTGAACGCCGAAGACCCCCAGCCGTTACCGGCTGGGGGTCTTCGTGCTGGTGGGGCTAACTGGATTTGAACCAGTGACCTCATCCTTATCAGGGATGCGCTCTAACCAACTGAGCTATAGCCCCGCCGCGCTCTGCGGGGTGCGTCCCGCGCGCTGACTCCTGAAGATTAGCGCACGACCGGGGCAGTCCCAAAATCGGTTGTCGCAGGGCCGTCGGAGCAGGCCGGGAAGGCTCTGCGCGCCCCTCACTCGTCCTCGGCCAGCGTCAGCTCGACGCCGCCCACGAAGCCCGCGGAGAGGTTGTAGATGAAGGCACCGAGGGTCGCGAGGGCCGTCGCCAGGACGACGTCGATGACCGCGATGATCGAGGTGAAGAGCAGGACGTTGGGCAGCGACAGGAACGACTGCAGGTCGAAGCCGTTGGACTCGTTGGAGCCGGTCGCCTCGGAGATGGTGCCGCCCACGGTGGAGAACACACCCATGGCGTCCATGACCATCCACAGCACCGCCGACGCGACGATCGTGCAGACACCGAGGGCGATGGAGAGCAGGAAGCTGACCTTCATCACCGACCAGGGGTCCATCTTGGCCACCCGCAGGCGCGCCTTGCGCACGCGCGGGGTGGTGCGCGCCCCGGTGCGCGGGCGGCGGACCGCGCCGGTCTGGCCGGTGGCCGCCCCGGCCTGCGCCGGGTAGGCCTGCGGGGGGTGGTAGGGGCCCGCCTGCTGCTGCGACTGCCGCTCACCGGGCAGCGGGGAGGCCGACGGGGCGGCGCCGCGCGACGCGGCCTGCTGTGCCCCGCGGCCGTCCGTCCCGCCGGCCCCGGAGGGCCTCTGCGGGCCGGACGCGCGGGTGTCGTCCTTCACCGGCTTGAGGTTGGTGGTGTGCGGATCGTTCGCCGGCGCGGCCGAGCCACGGGCACCGCCGTCCGTCCCCGTACTGGTACCGGCCGGTCCGGCGCCCGTGGCTCCGCTCACGCTGACTCACTCCTCGTCCTACTCGGCCGAGGGCGCCTCACCCTCGGCCGCACCGGTGGTCGCGGCACTCTCGTCGGTCTCGTCCACGGCCACGTCGCCGTCGACTTCCTCCGCCTCGCGTCCCGCCTCGGCGTTACGGGCGATGCCGACCACGGCATCGCGCTTGCCCAGATTGATCAGTTGGACGCCCATGGTGTCACGGCCCGTCTCCCTGACCTCGTTGACTCGCGTACGAATCACGCCGCCCGACAGCGTGATGGCGAGGATCTCATCGGTCTCCTCGACCACCAGCGCGCCGACGAGGGTGCCGCGGTCCTCGACGATCTTGGCGGCCTTGATGCCGAGGCCGCCGCGACCCTGGACGCGGTACTCGTCGACGGCGGTCCGCTTCGCGTACCCGCCGTCCGTAGCAGTGAACACGAACGTACCGGGTCGAACAACATTCATCGAGAGCAGCTCGTCCCCTTCACGGAAACTCATGCCCTTGACGCCCGAGGTCGCACGGCCCATGGGACGCAACGTGTCGTCCGTGGCGGTGAACCTGATCGACTGCGCCTTCTTGCTGATCAGCAGGAGGTCGTCGTCGGCCGACACCAGCTCGGCGCCGATCAGTTCGTCGTCGGAACCGTCCTCCTGCTCGCGCAGGTTGATCGCGATCACACCACCCGAACGCGGAGAATCGTAGTCCTTCAGCGCGGTCTTCTTGACCAGACCGGCCTTGGTGGCGAGCACCAGGTACGGCGCGGCCTCGTAGTCGCGGATCGCCAGGATCTCGGCGATCACCTCGTCCGGCTGGAAGGCCAGCAGGTTGGCCACGTGCTGACCGCGTGCCTCCCGCCCGGCGTCGGGCAGCTCGTAGGCCTTGGCGCGGTAGACGCGGCCCTTGTTGGTGAAGAACAGCAGCCAGTGGTGCGTCGTGGACACGAAGAAGTGGTTGACGATGTCGTCTTCCTTGAGCTTCGTGCCGCGCACGCCCTTGCCGCCGCGCTTCTGGGCGCGGTAGTCGTGCGTCTTGGTGCGCTTGATGTAGCCGCCGCGGGTGACCGTGACGACGATGTCCTCCTCGGCGATCAGGTCCTCGATGGACATGTCGCCTTCATAGGGGATCAGCTTCGTCTTGCGGTCGTCGCCGTACTTCTCGACGATCGCGGCCAGTTCCTCGCTGACGATGCCGCGCTGGCGCACCGGGGAGGCGAGGATCTGGTTGTACTCGTCGATCTTCGCCTGCAGTTCGTCGTGCTCCTGGACGATCTTCTGGCGCTCCAGGGCGGCCAGCCGGCGCAGCTGCATCTCCAGGATGGCGTTGGCCTGGATCTCGTCGATCTCCAGGAGGTCCATCAGGCCCCCGCGCGCGATCTCGACGGTGTCGCTGCGCCGGATCAGCGCGATCACCTCGTCGATGGCGTCCAGGGCCTTCAGCAGGCCGCGCAGGATGTGGGCGCGCTCCTCGGCCTTGCGCAGGCGGAAGCGCGTCCGGCGGACGATGACCTCGATCTGGTGCGTCACCCAGTGGCGGATGAACGCGTCCAGGGACAGCGTGCGCGGCACGCCGTCGACCAGCGCCAGCATGTTGGCGCCGAAGTTCGTCTGCAGGTCGGTGTGCTTGTACAGGTTGTTCAGCACGACCTTGGCGACCGCGTCCCGCTTGAGCACGATGACCAGGCGCTGGCCGGTGCGCGAGGAGGTCTCGTCGCGCACGTCGGCGATGCCGCCGATCTTGCCGTCCTTCACCAGGTCGGCGATCTTCTGCGCGAGGTTGTCCGGGTTGACCTGGTAGGGCAGCTCGGTGACGACCAGGCACTGGCGGTTCTGGATCTCCTCGACCTCGACCACCGCGCGCATGGTGATCGACCCGCGGCCGGTGCGGTACGCCTCCTCGATGCCCTTGCGGCCCACCACCAGGGCGCCGGTCGGGAAGTCGGGGCCCTTGATGCGCTCCATCAGCGCGTCGAGCAGGTCCTCCTGGGACGCCTCCGGGTTCTCCAGGTACCACTGGGCGCCGGAGGCCACCTCGCGCAGGTTGTGCGGCGGGATGTTGGTGGCCATGCCGACCGCGATGCCCGCCGAGCCGTTGATCAGCAGGTTCGGGAAGCGGGCAGGCAGAACGGTCGGCTCCTGGGAGCGGCCGTCGTAGTTGTCCGTGAAGTCGACGGTCTCCTCGTCGATGTCACGGACCATCTCCATCGACAGCGGCGCCATCTTGCACTCGGTGTACCGCATCGCCGCCGCCGGGTCGTTGCCCGGGGAGCCGAAGTTGCCGTTGGAGTCCACCAGCGGCATGCGCATCGACCACGGCTGCGCGAGGCGGACCAGCGCGTCGTAGATCGAGGAGTCGCCGTGCGGGTGGTAGTTGCCCATGACGTCGCCGACCACGCGCGCGCACTTGTAGAAGCCGCGCTCGGGGCGGTAGCCGCCGTCGTACATCGCGTACAGCACCCGGCGGTGGACGGGCTTGAGGCCGTCACGGACGTCGGGCAGCGCACGCGAGACGATGACGGACATCGCGTAGTCGAGGTAGGAGCGCTGCATCTCCGTCTCGAGCCCGACCGGCTCGACGCGCAGCGCGAGGCCGTCCTCTTCGGGCGTGACGGGAGTGTTCTCGTCGGTCATTGCTGGTGAAGATCCTTCCTGGTGCGGTCAGCTGAGACCGACTCAGATGTCGAGGAAGCGGACGTCCTTGGCGTTGCGCTGGATGAACTGGCGGCGGGCCTCCACGTCCTCGCCCATCAGGACCGAGAACAGGTCGTCGGCCTGCGCCGCGTCGTCGAGCGTGACCTGGCCGAGGACGCGGTGCTCCTGGTCCATGGTCGTCACGCGCAGCTCCTCGGCGTTCATCTCGCCGAGGCCCTTGAAGCGCTGGATGGAGTCCTCACGGATGCGCTTGCCCCGCTGCCGCCCGATCTCGATCAGCGCGTCGCGCTCGCGGTCGGAGTAGGCGTACTCCACCTCGTCACGACCCCACTTGATCTTGTACAGCGGAGGGCGGGACAGGAACACGTGGCCGGCCTCGACCAGCGGCCGCATGAAGCGGAACAGGAAGGTCAGCAGCAGGGTGTTGATGTGCTGGCCGTCGACGTCGGCGTCCGCCATGAGGATGATCTTGTGATAGCGGAGCTTCTCGATGTCGAAGTCCTCGTGCACGCCCGTGCCGAAGGCGGAGATCAGCGCCTGGATCTCCTGGTTCTGCAGGATCTTGTCGATCCGCGCCTTCTCGACGTTGAGGATCTTGCCGCGGATCGGGAGGATCGCCTGGTACTCCGGGTTGCGGCCGGACTTGGCCGAGCCGCCGGCGGAGTCGCCCTCGACGATGAAGATCTCGCACTTGGTGGGGTCGTTCGACTGGCAGTCGGAGAGCTTGCCCGGCAGGGACGCCGTCTCCAGCAGGCCCTTGCGCCGCGTGAGGTCGCGGGCCTTGCGGGCGGCCACCCGCGCCGTGGCGGCCTGGATGCCCTTGCGGACGATGTCCGCCGCCTCGTTGGGGTTGCGGTCCAGCCAGTCCGCGAGGTGCTCGTAGACGACCTTCTGGACGAAGGTCTTCACCTCGGTGTTGCCCAGCTTCGTCTTGGTCTGGCCCTCGAACTGGGGCTCGCTCAGCTTGACCGAGATGATCGCCGTCAGGCCCTCGCGGATGTCGTCGCCCGTGAGGTTGTCGTCCTTCTCGCGCAGCAGCTTGCGGTCGCGCGCGTACTTGTTGATCAGCGAGGTCAGCGCGGCGCGGAAGCCCTCTTCGTGCGTACCGCCCTCATGGGTGTGGATGATGTTGGCGAAGGAGTAGACGCCCTCGGTGTAGCCGCCGTTCCACTGCATGGCGATCTCGAGGGACAGGCTCTTGTCCTTGTCCTCGGCCTCCAGGTCGATCACGGTGGGGTGCACCACGTCGCCCTTGCGGGAGTTGAGGTACTTCACGAAGTCGACGATGCCGCCCTCGTAGTGGTACGAGACGTGCTTGACCTCGTGCTTCTCGTCCTCGCCCGCCTCGTCCGCACCGGCCGTGGCCTTCGCCGACTCCCGCTCGTCGGTGAGGTTGATGCGCAGGCCCTTGTTGAGGAACGCCATCTCCTGGAAGCGCCGCGACAGCGTCTCGAAGGAGTAGTCGGTGGTCTCGAAGATGTCGGGGTCGGCCCAGAAGGTGACCGAGGTGCCGTGCTCCTCCGTGGCCTCGTGCTTGGCGAGCGGAGCCGTCGGGACGCCGAGCTTGTAGTCCTGCGTCCAGCGGTGGCCGTCGGTCTTGATCTCGACGGACACCTTGGTCGACAGGGCGTTCACGACGGAGACGCCCACACCGTGCAGACCGCCGGAGACCGCGTAGCCGCCGCCACCGAACTTTCCGCCCGCGTGCAGCACCGTCAGCACGACCTCGACGGCCGGCTTGCCCTCGGAGGGGACGATGCCGACCGGGATGCCGCGCCCGTTGTCGACGACCCGCACGCCGCCGTCGGCGAGGATCGTGACGTCGATGGTGTCCGCGTGGCCGGCCAGCGCCTCGTCGACGGAGTTGTCGACGACCTCCTGCACCAGGTGGTGCAGACCGCGCTCACCGGTCGAACCGATGTACATGCCGGGTCGCTTGCGGACCGCGTCCAGGCCCTCGAGGACGGTGATGGCGCTGGCGTCGTACGAGGCGGTGGCCTCGGCGCCGGCGTCGGTGGACGGGATGATCTCGTTGGGGTTGCCGGAATCGGCCACGAAGCGCCCTTTCTGGCACAGCACGAGCCGAACTCCTGGGAGCACCCCCTGTGGGCGAGGGTCGCCGGAGCGGCTGCGGCATGTTGCGTTGGTAAGCCTTGATCAGCGTTGCTCAGCTTTTCCCGGGCGGTCCCCACGATCGGGGCGGGATTGCCTCCAGTCTACCGGTAGCGGTGACATCGATGGGGGTTTGCCGGTACCTGGATCCGCATGTGCCGCCCTCAACCGGCCTCTCGCGACTCCCGATATGCGGATGGGGGCCCCAGGCGGTCCACGAGGGCACTCAGCGCTTCGGACCGTCAACCCTTGGCTACTCAGGAGTCAGGTGCCGATTCGCCACCCTGTGCGAGGCGTGGACCCACCGGGCGGCACCGCCCCGATCAGGGGGTTGAGAAGCCTTGATGTGATGTCGATCACGCAGTGCGGAAGGGCCGGAAATCGGCGTCCCGTCACCCGTACGTGTCCCCCGGGCCGGTGCTGCCCGGCGCGCGCAGGGGGCCGTAGCGGCGTGCGGGACCGCCCGGACCCTGGACCTTGATCTGCCGCACCGTGCCGTGCCCGAGGTCCTTGTTCAGCCGGGCCACCAGGGCGGGCGCGAGCAGCCGCAGATTGGTCGCCCAGGCCGTGGAGTCGCAGCGCACGACCAGCACCCGCTCGTCCTCGTCGTACCGCTCGGGCGCGCAGTGGTTGGCCACGTCCTCGCCGACGATCTCCGGCCAGCGGCCCATCACGCCGCCCACGGCGGCCGGAGCCTCCCAGCCCCGCTCGGTCAGCAGCCGGTTGATCGCCGCGCCGAGGGCCATCGGATCCCGCCGGTCGGCGCCCGCGCCGGAGCGCGGGCCGCCGCGCCGCGTCTGCTTCCTCTGCTGCGCCGCGTCACCCCGCGCGCGGGCCGCCTCCCGGGCCGCCCGCAGCGCCACCCGGGCGAGATCCACACCGGACGGCTGCGGGGCGCCTCCCGGGGCACCCTCCGGCGTACCGGACTCGCTCATACGCGCTCCACCGTGCCCTCCGCCACCCGGAACCGCGTCCCGGCGAGCACGTGCGGGACGTCGTCGTCCACGGCCGCGGTCACCAGCACCTGCTCACCGGGGGCGACGAGTTCGGCGAGGCGTTCCCGGCGACGGGTGTCCAGCTCCGCGAAGACGTCGTCGAGGACCAGCACCGGCTCGTTGCCCTCGGCCCGCAACAGGTCGTACGACGCCAGCCGCAGGGCGAGCGCGTAGGACCAGGACTCGCCGTGGGAGGCGTACCCCTTCGCCGGCAGCTCGCCGAGCCGCAGCAGCAGATCGTCCCGGTGCGGACCGACCAGGGTGACGCCCCGCTCGATCTCCTGCTTGCGCGCCTCCGCAAGGGCGGCCATGAGCTGCTCGAACAGGTCCTCGCGGGTGTGCGCCTCGCCGGGCGCGGACGGCTTGTACTCCAGCGCGACCGGCCCGCCGCCCGGCGCGAGCTGCTCGTACGCCTTGTCCGCCAGCGGCTGGAGCGCCGCGATCAGGTCCAGGCGCCGCGCGAGCAGTTCGGCCCCCGCACGGGCGAGGTGCTGGTCCCACACGTCCAGCGTCGACAGGTCCAGCGTGCGGCCGCCGTGCCGGCGGGCCAGCGCGGCCGACTTCAGCAGCGTGTTGCGCTGCTTGAGCACCCGGTCGTAGTCGGAGCGGACCCCGGCCATGCGCGGGGAACGGGCGGTGATCAGCTCGTCGAGGAACCGGCGCCGCTCACCAGGGTCGCCCTTGATCAGCGCCAGGTCCTCGGGCGCGAACAGCACGGTGCGGACGATGCCCAGCACGTCCCGCGGTTTCACCTGCGAGGAGCGGTTGATGCGGGCCCGGTTGGCGCGCCCGGGGTTCAGCTCCAGCTCGATGAGCTGCTGCCGTTCCCCCTGGCGGACCTGGGCCCGGACGACGGCCCGGTCGGCCCCCATCCGGACCAGCGGGGCGTCGGAGGAGACCCGGTGACTGCCGAGGGTGGCCAGGTAGCCGACGGCCTCGACCAGGTTCGTCTTGCCCTGGCCGTTGGGACCGACGAAGGCCGTCACCCCCGGGTCGAGCGGGACCTCGACCCGGGGGTAGGACCGGAAATCGGCCAACGACAGGTGCGTGACGTGCATGGTCCTTCGCCGACCTCCCCCGGCGCCGCGGGCCGCGCCCTACGGCCCTGTGGATGACTGGGTGTCCTGTGGATTCTGTGGGTTCTGTGGGTCCCGTGCTCGTGGACCCCTGTGGACTACTTCTTCTCGACCGCGTGCCCGCCGAACTGGTTGCGCAGGGCCGCGATCATCTTCATCTGCGGCGAGTCCTCCTGACGCGAGGAGAACCGCGCGAACAGCGACGCGGTGATCGCGGGCAGCGGCACCGCGTGGTCGATGGCCGCCTCCACCGTCCAGCGTCCCTCACCCGAGTCCTGTGCATAACCCCGGAGCGCGTCCAGGTGCTCGTCCTCGTCCAGGGCGTTCACCGCGAGGTCCAGGAGCCAGGAACGGATCACCGTACCCTCCTGCCAGGAGCGGAACACCTCCCGGACGTCGGTGACGGAGTCGGCCTTCTCCAGCAGCTCCCAGCCCTCGGCGTACGCCTGCATCATCGCGTACTCGATGCCGTTGTGGACCATCTTCGCGAAGTGGCCGGCGCCGACCTTGCCGGCGTGCACCGAGCCGAAGTCGCCCTCCGGCTTGAGCGCGTCGAAGATCGGCTGCACCTTGGCGACGTCCTCCTCGGCGCCGCCGTACATCAGGGCGTAGCCGTTCTCCAGGCCCCAGACGCCGCCGGAGACACCGCAGTCGACGAAACCTATGCCCTTGGCGGCCAGCTGCCCGGCGTGCTTCTCGTCGTCCGTCCAGCGGGAGTTGCCGCCGTCCACCACGACGTCGCCCGGCTCGAGGAGTTCGGCGAGCGCGTCGATGGTGGCCTGGGTGGCCTCACCGGCCGGCACCATCACCCACACCACGCGCGGGCCGGTCAGCTTGCCCACCAGATCGTGCAGGCTGTGGACGTCGGCGAGGTCGGGGTTGCGGTCGTATCCGACGACGGTGTGGCCCGCGCGACGGATCCGCTCGCGCATGTTGCCGCCCATCTTGCCGAGGCCGACGAGACCGAGCTCCATCAGTTGTGTTCCTTAGGTTGCGACGTGACGTGGCGTGACGGCACGGCCGTGCCGGGTGCCGGGTACGGCCCTGAGCCTAAACCCGGACGCTCACGCACATCTGTGGGCGTATGCGCTCATGCGTACGCCCCCACCTGCGGATTCCTCCACAGGGCTTCCGGGGCCCGGCCGACTCGGCGGAGCCGTGGTCCACCGGACCCCGGAAGGACTGTGCACAGCTGTGGACAGTCCGGCCGCTCAGCCGCTCAGCCGCACCGGCATGATCAGGTACTTGTAGGCCTCGTCCGCCTCCGCGTCGACCGCCGGGCGCCCGCTGAGCAGGGCCGGCTTGGTGGACGTGGTGAAGGACAGCTGTGCCACCGGGGAGTCGATCGCGCTGAGGCCGTCCAGCAGGAACGTCGGGTTGAAGGCGATGGAGATGTCGTCGCCCTCCAGCTGGGCGTCGACCCTTTCCACAGCCTGTGCGTCGTCGCTGGAACCGGCCTCCAGGATGAGCACGCCCTGCTCGAAGCTGAGGCGCACCGGGGTGTTGCGCTCGGCGACCAGCGCCACGCGCTTCACGGCCTCCACGAAGGGGGCGGTCTCGATCACGGCGATGCTGTTGAACTCGGTCGGGAACAGCGTGCGGTACTTCGGGAGGTCACCCTCCAGCAGTCGCGTGGTGGTGCGGCGGCCGGCGCCCTCGAAACCGATCAGGCCCTCGCCCGCGCCCGAGCCGGACAACGCCAGGATCACCTGGTCGCCGCTGGTCAGGGCCTTGGCGGTGTCCAGCAGCGTCTTTGCGGGCACGAGGGCGACCGCGGACGCCTCCGGGTTCTCCGGCTTCCACAGGAACTCGCGGACCGCGAAGCGGTAGCGGTCGGTGGAGGCGAGCGTCACGGTGTCGCCCTCGATCTCGATGCGCACGCCCGTGAGGACGGGCAGCGTGTCGTCGCGGCCCGCGGCGATGGCGACCTGCTGCACGGCGGAGGCGAAGACCTCCCCCGGGACCGTGCCGGTCGCGTTCGGCATCTGCGGCAGGGCCGGGTACTCCTCCACGGGCAGGGTGTGGAGGGTGAACCGCGAGGATCCGCACACCACCGTCGCCCGTACACCGTCCGTGGAGATCTCCACCGGCCGGTTGGGGAGGGCGCGGGAGATGTCGGCGAGCAGGCGGCCGGAGACGAGCACCGTGCCCTCCTCCTCGATCTCCGCCTCCACCGAGACCCGCGCCGAGACCTCGTAGTCGAAGCTGGACAGGCTGAGCTGACCGTCCTCGGCCTTCAGCAGCAGGCCGGCGAGGACAGGCGCCGGCGGACGGGCCGGGAGGCTGCGTGCCGCCCAGGCCACTGCCTCCGCGAGTACGTCGCGTTCCACCCGGATCTTCACTGTTGCCGCCTCCTGCTGTTGCCGGCGCTTCTCGCCCTGCCTGGCTTCGTCGTCTGACTCGGTGTCATCGCTCCCGGTACGGGGAAGGACACCGGGACCAGTCTGACGCACCGCACTGACAGTAGGTGCCGGTCGGGGTCAAGTCGTGACGAGGGGCAGCCGGGGTCGAAGCCTCGAGTTGTGCACAGGACCCACTTCGAAACGAATTCCTCGCTCTCTCTAGTTGGGAGTAGTAGTAGGGCCTGTGGATACCGTGGATAACCTCGTTTCCGCAGGTCATGGCCCATTTTTTGTCCACGGGGCCTGTGGGCGGGGGCGGTGGACAACCAGGGGCTTCTGTGGAGAACAGAAAGTTCTGCACAGACCGTGCACAGGACGGGGCGAGTTCTCCCCAGAGCCGTCCCCAGCTTTCGGCGTCTTTCCCACAGGGCCGTGCGGCACCGTGATGTGACGCCTTTCACTCGACTCAGTGAGGGCGGGCGTCGCGTTGCCGAACAGTGGACAGCCATGTGGAGAAGACGGCGTTTGCTGGGGACAAAGGGCTCCAGCCTGTGGATTGTCCGTGGACAACTTTGTGCACAGGCTGGGGACCGGCAGGTTGTCCACAGCCTGTGGAGATCGTTCGTCCACGAATCCCCAACCTGCTGACCTGGGTCGATCACTCCTCACCAGGGTGACCTGTGGACGAGGTCGGGACAACTTCGCAGTCCCCAGGATGTGGACGCGAAAAAGTCGTGGAATCTGTGGAGTGCGGCCGTAACCCGGCCCTTAATCGAACAGCGGGTGCCGCACGGCGCCGACTGCCGTGCGGCATGGCGGGGCATCGTTGCGGCATCGCGCGGTGGGTGGCGGGCCCAGACGGGGCCCCGGGCGGGCGCGGGTCGGGTCCGGGCCACGCTCGGCGGCGCGTACCGACGACGGCCTGTGGGGCGTCGCGGGCGGCCACCGGGGGCGGTCGGCGAGGGGCGGCGACCACCGAGGGGCAGTCGGTCGGGCTCGGGACACGGTGGGTGAGGGGGCGCCGTGATCGGCTCTCCGGGCAGCACCTGTACACATCGCGCGGGCGTGCCCGGTGGAAGCACTCGGTGAAAACCCCCGGTGCGACGGAGGCGGCAGCAGCAGACTCTCCTGCCGAGCGGGCCGAGCGGGCCGAGCGGGCCGAGCGGGCCGAGCGGGCCGAGCCGGTCCGGCCGGTACGGCGGTACACCCGGTGCCGGCGGCACATAGCGGTAGACCCGGTGCCGGCGGCACCCACAGCGGTTCGGAAGCGGGCAGGGGAGCCGAGGGCGACGGTCCCGGCGGTGTCCCGCAGCGCGAGACCGGGCCCGCGGCGACCGCGTCGCCCGCCGCCCAGGGTGTGCAGCGGAGCCCCGGGCCCCCGGGCAGGACGAAGGGCCTCCAGGACGGTTCCGGGAGACGCCCTCGGCGGGCCGGCGGTCTGCCTCAGCCTGCCTTGATGCGGTTGGTGAGCTCGGTGACCTGGTTGTAGATCGAGCGCCGCTCGGCCATCAGATTGCGGATCTTGCGGTCCGCGTGCATCACCGTGGTGTGGTCCCGCCCGCCGAACAGCGCACCGATCTTCGGCAGCGACAGATCCGTGAGCTCCCGGCACAGGTACATCGCGATCTGCCGCGCGGTGACCAGCGCCCGGCCGCGGGACGTGCCGCACAGGTCCTCGACCGTGAGCCCGAAGTAGTCGGCCGTGGCGCCCATGATGGCCGTCGAGGTGATCTCCGGCGCCGAGTCGTCGCCACCGGGGATCAGGTCCTTCAGGACGATCTCCGTCAGCCCCAGGTCCACCGGCTGGCGGTTGAGCGACGCGAACGCCGTCACCCTGATCAGCGCGCCCTCCAGCTCACGGATGTTCCGGGAGATCCGCGAGGCGATGAACTCCAGGACCTCCGGCGGCGCGTTGAGCTGCTCCTGCACCGCCTTCTTGCGCAGGATCGCGATGCGCGTCTCCAGCTCGGGCGGCTGGACGTCGGTGATCAGGCCCCACTCGAAACGGTTCCGCAGCCGGTCCTCCAGCGTCACCAGCTGCTTCGGCGGCCGGTCGCTGGAGAGCACGATCTGCTTGTTCGCGTTGTGCAGGGTGTTGAAGGTGTGGAAGAACTCCTCCTGCGTCGATTCTTTGTCCGCCAGGAACTGGATGTCGTCGACCAGGAGGATGTCCATCTCGCGGTACCGCTTGCGGAAGCTGTCGCCCTTGCCGTCACGGATCGAGTTGATGAACTCGTTGGTGAACTCCTCGGAGCTGACGTACCGCACGCGGGTGCCCGGGTAGAGGCTGCGCGCGTAGTGCCCGATGGCGTGCAGCAGGTGCGTCTTGCCGAGCCCCGACTCCCCGTAGATGAAGAGGGGGTTGTACGCCTTGGCCGGTGCCTCGGCGACGGCGACCGCGGCCGCGTGCGCGAACCGGTTGGACGCGCCGATCACGAACGTGTCGAAGAGGTACTTCGGGTTGAGCCGCGCGGTCGGTTCGCCGGGGCCGGTGGCCGGCGCGGGCTGTGCGGCCAGCGGGCCGGGCGCGCCGGTGGTGGGCAGGTTCGGGCCGACCGGACCGCCGCGGTGGACGTGGCCGGAACCGGTCGGGGGCTCGGGCCGCTCGCGCCGTCCGGAGTCGCGCGGGTCGTAATCGCCGCGGTCGTAGTCACCGCGGGGCGGGTCGTAGTCGGCACGTGGCTGGTCGTAGGAGGGGCGCTCCATCGGCTGCGGACGGTAGTCCTGCGGAGGCGGACCGCCGTAGCCGTCCGGGCCCCCATAACCCTCCCGGTCGCCGTAGGCGTCCTGCGAGGGTGAGGCATACGGGTCCCGGTCGGGGAAGCCGAGGCGCTGCTGCTGCCAGCCGTACTCGTCCTGCGTGGGCCGGGGCCAGGACCCGGGCTCCGGCCGCTGGTACTCGGACGGGTAGGCGGGACGGGCGGTGGGGAGCTGGTCACCGGGAGGGCCGGGCTGCTGCTCGGAGCGGCGGCGGCCGTACCCGTCGTATCCGCCTTCGTACGGGTCGCGTTCCGGGCGGGCCGTGGGGAGTTCGGGCTCCTCGTACCGGGGCTGGGCGCGGGGCGGGGAGGGCGCCGGAGCGGACGGAGGTTCGCCGGCGGAGTCGTCGACGGTGATGGCGATCCGGATGGGGCGGCCGCACTCGCGGCTCAGGGTCTCGCTGACGACGGGTGCCAGGCGTCCCTCGAGCACGCCCTTGGCGAACTCGTTCGGCACGGCCAGCAGCGCGGTGTCGGCGACGAGGGCCAGCGGCTGGCAGCGCCTGATCCAGTGCTCGTCCTTCCCCTCGACCCCGTGCCCCCGGCCCTCACCGAGGAGCTGTTCCAGAACGCGTGGCCACACTGCGGCAAGATCGGCAGGTACGTCAGCCACAGGGCACGCTCTCTCACAGGTCCCTCGAAGGTGTGATTCGGGGACGGGTCGGTGGATCAAGGGGTGGTGAAGGGACACAAGGGAACGAGTCGAAGTCCCGTCACGGTAGTCAGCGCGGCCGGTACGGTTCAAGTTGTTGTCCCCAGGCTGTGGACAAGTGTCTCCCGGCGAGCAGCGGTTTGACCGAATGGCGCAGCCGCGCGTACCGTGACGAGGTCGAGTTGTCGATGGCTGCTGCCGCCTGCCTCCGATGGGCACAGATCGCACAAGGTGATCGGTCAGCGGTGCACTCGGGCGTAACGCGAGCTACTCGTGGGCGCACGGTGACAGCCAGGACGGCATCCCGCAGACCCCGATCTTTTCTGGAGCCCCCGAGTGAGCAAGCGCACCTTCCAGCCGAACAACCGTCGTCGCGCGAAGACCCACGGCTTCCGGCTGCGTATGCGCACCCGTGCCGGCCGCGCGATCCTCGCGTCCCGCCGCAGCAAGGGTCGCGCCCGCCTGTCCGCCTGATCCCGATCAGGTCATGACGTCGTGCTGCCCACCGACCACCGGCTGAGGCGGCGCGAGGACTTCGCGAACGCCGTACGACGAGGACGCCGGGCCGGGCGCCAGCACCTCGTCGTACACCTTCGTAGCGGTGCCACGGACCCGCACGCGCCTGGGGAGAGCGCTCCTCCGACGCGTGCGGGTTTCGTCGTGAGCAAGGCCGTGGGCGGTGCGGTGGTGCGCAACACGGTGAAGCGCAGGCTTCGCCATCTGATGCGCGAGCGAATCGGCCGGCTGCCCCCCGGTAGCCTGGTAGTCGTACGAGCGTTGCCCGGCGCGGGCGACGCCGACCACGCAGAACTGGCCCGAGACCTGGACGCCGCCCTGCAGCGGCTCCTGGGAGGGGGCACCCGATGAAGTACCCACTGCTGGCCCTGATCAAGCTCTACCAGTGGACGATCAGTCCGCTGCTGGGCCCGGTCTGCAAGTACTACCCATCGTGTTCCCACTACGGCTACACGGCCATCGACCGGCACGGTGCCATCAAGGGCACAGCACTCACGGCCTGGCGCATCCTGCGGTGCAATCCGTGGTCGCTCGGTGGTGTGGACCATGTCCCTCCGCGCAAGCGCCCGCGATGGCACGAGATGCTGCGAAGCGCCTGGCGTGCACGCAAGGGCGGGCCCTCCGCCGCCGAACCGGCCACCGAGGGACAGACTTCCCCCACAGGTCCGACGAGTCCTTCGAGCCCGGCCGCCGAGACCTCGTCCCATGCCCAAGGAGCATGATTAGTGGACACGATTGCCAGCTTCTTCAGCTTCATCACGACACCCGTCTCCTGGGTCATCGTCCAGTTCCACACGGTGTACGGCGCCATCTTCGGCCCTGACACCGGATGGGCCTGGGGCCTGTCCATCGTGTCCCTGGTGATCCTCATCCGTATCTGCCTGATCCCGCTCTTCGTGAAGCAGATCAAGGCGACGCGCGCGATGCAGACGCTCCAGCCGGAGATGAAGAAGATCCAGGAGCGCTACAAGAACGACCGGCAGCGCCAGTCCGAAGAGATGATGAAGCTCTACAAGGACACGGGTACCAACCCGCTGTCCTCGTGTCTTCCCATCCTGGCGCAGTCCCCGTTCTTCTTCGCGCTGTACCACGTGCTCAACAGCATCGCGTCGAACAACACCGTCGGCGTGATCGACGAGACCCTGCTCCGGAGCGCGCAGAAGGCCCACATCTTCGGCGCCCCGCTCGCCGCGAAGTTCACGGACAGCGCGGAGAAGGTCCAGGAGCTCAGCGCCTCGCTCACGGACGTGCGCGTCGTCACGGCGCTGATGATCGTCCTGATGTCGCTGTCGCAGTTCTACACGCAGCGCCAGCTGATGACGAAGAACGTCGACACCACGGTGAAGACGCCGTTCATGCAGCAGCAGAAGATGCTGATGTACGTCTTCCCCATCATCTTCGCCGTCTTCGGCATCAACTTCCCGGTCGGTGTCCTGGTCTACTGGCTGACCACCAACGTGTGGACCATGGGCCAGCAGATGTACGTCATCCACAACAACCCGACGCCGGGTTCCAAGGCCCAGGCCGCCTACCTGGAGCGCCTCGCCAAGCACCTCGTGAAGCACGACGGCACCCGCAACCGTCGCCAGCGCGCCATCGTCAAGGCCATCGTCGCCAAGGGCCGGGACCGCAACGAGCACGAGCGCAGGTTCATCAACGGTCTGGGCAAGTCGGGTCTGGTGGCCCAGACCGACGGTTCCGTGATCAAGGGCGAGGCCACGGAGCACGCCGAGGACGGCGCCCAGGGCGGGACGGCGCCCAAGCGCCAGCAGCCCAAGCGGCAGAGCAAGTCGCAGCGCCAGTCCGGCGCGGCCAAGGCCGCCGGCGAGCCCACCTCGTTGACCAAGTCCGACGAACCGCGGGCCGGGAGCAACGCCAAGTCCACCGCCGGTGCCAAGAAGGGCACGGGCAAGCAGCCCGGCAGCGGTACCCGCAGCAAGGCCCAGTCCGGACAGCGCAAGGGCCCGCAGCGGCCCAAGTCCCCGTCCAAGAAGTAAGAAGGAGTCCATCCGTGACGGAAGGCACCATCTCCACCGCTGCCGAGGGCACAGACACCCTGACCCGCCTGGAGCAGGAGGGTGAAATTGCTGCGGACTACCTGGAGGGTCTGCTCGACATCGCCGACCTCGACGGTGACATCGACATGGACGTCGAGGCCGACCGCGCCTCCGTATCGATCATCAGCGACACGGGCAGCCGTGATCTGCAGAAGCTGGTCGGCCGGGACGGTGAGGTACTGGAGGCACTCCAGGAACTGACGCGGCTGGCCGTGCACCGGGAGACCGGCGACCGCAGCCGCCTGATGCTCGACATCGCCGAGTACCGGGCCCGGAAGCGGGCCGAGCTGTCCGAGCTCGGTGCGAAGGCCGCGGCGGATGCCAAGAGCAGTGGCGAGCCCGTGCGGCTCGACCCGATGACGCCGTTCGAGCGCAAGGTCGTGCACGACGCGGTCAAGGCCGCCGGACTGCGCAGCGAGTCCGAGGGCGAGGAGCCGCAGCGCTTCGTCGTTGTGCTTCCCGCCTGATCGGATGCATGCTTCACCGGCCCCGTCTGTTGCGCAGGCGGGGCCGGATGTTGTCAGCCTGATAGTTCGTGGTTCTGGTGTCGGCGCTCGATGTCGGCACGGTACGGAAGGACGGTTCCCCCGTGACCGAGGCAGCGGAGCTTCCCCCCGCGCCCGAGCAGGCACGTGAGGTGTTCGGTGCCCGCTTCGCGGACGCGGTCCGGTACGCGGAGCTGCTCGCCGAGGCGGGTGTCCAGCGTGGTCTGATCGGCCCGAGAGAGGTGCCCCGTCTCTGGGAGCGCCACCTGCTGAACTGTGCCGTGCTCTCCGAGGTCGTCCCCGAGGGAGTGACGGTGTGCGACGTCGGGTCGGGCGCCGGCCTGCCCGGCATTCCCCTGGCGCTGGTCCGGGAAGACCTCAAGATCACACTGTTGGAGCCGTTGCTCAGGCGCACCACCTTTCTGACCGAGGTGGTGGAACTGCTCGGGCTGGATCATGTGACGGTCGTGCGGGGTCGGGCGGAGGAGGTCATGGGCAAGATCCCTCCCGTACATGTGGTGACCGCGCGTGCCGTGGCGCCTCTCGACCGACTGGCCACCTGGGGGATCCCCCTGCTGCGGCCGTACGGGGAGATGCTGGCCCTCAAGGGGGACACCGCCGAGGAGGAACTGAAGAGCGCGGCGAGTGCGCTGAACAAGTTGGGGGCCGTGACGACGTCCATCGTGCACGTGGGTGACGGCGTGGTGGACCCGCTGTCGACGGTGGTGCGGGTGGAAGTCGGGGAGAGTCCCGGAGGCGTGCGGTTCGCGGCGAAGCGCGCCAAGGCCGCACGGACGGGTCGCACCCGCCGTCGGCGCGGATAAACACACCGCCCCGTCCGTACGGGGCCAGAAGGACTCCACCCCAGCTGCCGAACCGGCGTCCGCCGGAGTGTCGCGCCGATACGGCTCATGGCGCTGTGCATCGTGTTTCACGTGAAACGTCGCTCACTGCTGCACGGCATCATCAGTCGCGGCCGCGCTGCGGCCGAACCCCGCGACCGCAAGCCTCTCGGTTCACTCGGAGAAAGTCCCGTTCCGGACACCGCTCCGTCCCCCGTGAGGGGCACGGACATGTCCACAGAGGTGGATTTCTCCACAGAACGCCAGGCCTCACTGGTTCACGACCCCGAAGGCATGGGAGGCTCTGTTCATTGCGAGCCTGAAGTCGAGGAGAGTGAATCCTTGCGGTCCGACGCCAACATCGCGGGACCGATGACCGATCCGGTCCCCGGTCCCCGTACCGAGTCGATGGGGGCGGATGTTTCACGTGAAACACCGCCGCCTATGGACGACACTCCCATCGGTCGTGCTGCTCAACTGGCAGTGGAGGCACTGGGACGCGCCGGTGAGGGCTTGCCACGGCCCGAGCAGACCCGCGTCATGGTGGTGGCCAACCAGAAGGGCGGGGTGGGTAAGACCACGACCACCGTCAACCTGGCCGCCTCGCTCGCCCTGCACGGTGCTCGCGTCCTGGTGGTCGACCTCGACCCGCAGGGCAATGCGTCCACCGCGCTCGGCATCGATCACCACGCAGAGGTCCCGTCGATCTACGACGTCCTGGTGGAGAGCAAGCCCCTGTCTGACGTCGTTCAGCCCGTCCCCGATGTGGAAGGACTCTTCTGCGCCCCGGCCACCATCGATCTCGCCGGTGCAGAGATCGAGCTGGTCTCCCTGGTCGCGCGGGAAAGCCGGCTGCAGCGGGCGATCCAGGCCTACGAGCAGCCACTGGACTACATCCTCGTCGACTGTCCGCCCTCCCTGGGACTGCTCACGGTCAACGCGCTGGTGGCCGGGGAGGAAGTCCTGATCCCCATCCAGTGCGAGTACTACGCGCTCGAGGGGCTGGGCCAGTTGCTGCGCAACGTCGACCTGGTGCGGGGACATCTCAATCCCGCTCTGCACGTGTCGACGATCCTGCTCACCATGTACGACGGCCGGACCCGGCTCGCCTCCCAGGTCGCGGACGAGGTGCGCAGCCACTTCGGTGAGGAGGTGCTCCGGACCAGCATTCCGCGTTCGGTCCGGATCTCCGAGGCACCGAGCTACGGGCAGACGGTGCTGACCTACGATCCTGGATCGAGCGGTGCTCTCTCGTACCTCGAGGCGGCACGCGAGATCGCGCTGAGGGGCGTCGGCATCAGCTATGACGCGTCGCATGCCCATGTCGGCGCACAGCAGAACGATCCGAACATGGTGGAGGGCGTCCAGTGAGCGAGCGACGGAGGGGGTTGGGCCGCGGTCTCGGTGCCCTGATTCCTGCTGCCCCGACGGAGCGGACCGTGCCGCCGCCCGCGGTGGGGGGCGGCGCATCGGGTGCGACGGGCGGGGCAGCGTCAGTGCTGCCGAACGAGCGAGGTGTCGCCGCGGCGAAGGTGGCCACCCTGCCGCCCGTTTCACGTGAAACGGAGGCGACGCCGGCGCGCTCGGCCGCTGACGGAGTCGCGGCGCCCGTCGGTGCGCACTTCGCCGAGATCCCGCTGGATTCGGTCACGCCGAACCCGCGCCAGCCGCGGACCGTCTTCGACCCGGACGCTCTCGCGGAGCTCGTCACCTCGATCAAGGAAGTCGGGCTCCTCCAGCCGGTCGTCGTACGGCAGACCGGTCCCGGTCAGTACGAGCTCATCATGGGTGAGCGGCGTTGGCGGGCGTGCCGGGAGGCCGGCCTGGAGAAGGTTCCGGCGATCGTCCGTGCCACAGAGGACGAGAAGCTCCTTCTGGACGCGCTGCTGGAGAACCTGCACCGTGCCCAGCTGAACCCACTAGAAGAGGCGGCCGCCTACGACCAGCTGCTGAGGGACTTCAACTGCACCCACGACCAGTTGGCGGACCGCATCGGCCGTTCCCGGCCGCAGGTCTCCAACACACTGCGGCTGCTGAAACTCTCCCCCAGGGTGCAGAACCGGGTGGCTGCCGGGGTGCTCTCCGCGGGGCACGCGCGTGCTCTTCTCTCCGTGGAGGACAGCGAGGAGCAGGACCGGTTGGCTCACCGCATCGTGGCCGAGGGCCTTTCGGTGCGAGCGGTCGAGGAGATCGTGAACCTCATGGGCTCGCGGCCCCAGAAGGCCCCGAAGGCCAAGGGGCCGCGCGCCGGCGCCCGGGTCTCACCCGCACTCACCGACCTGGCCACACGTCTCTCGGATCGTTTCGAGACCCGGGTGAAGGTCGATCTGGGACAGAAGAAGGGCAAGATCACGGTCGAGTTCGCCTCCATGGAGGACCTCGAGCGCATCCTCGGCACGCTGGCACCGGGGGAGGGACCTGTCCTGCAGAGGAGTCTGGTCGACGACGACTCGGTCGAGCCGGAGTCCTGAGCAGCCACCGGTTGCCGTGACGCAGCCGACTGGGGCGGACCTTGTCCGGTGTATACCGGAACACGGTCCGCCCTTTGCTTTCTGCCGGTATCGACGGAAACGCATCATGGATACGATGCGTTCGTATATGGCGCACTCACCCGGCAGCACGTCCGAGACCAAGGCAGGAGCCATGCGCATGACGAGCCGCACCCGGATGGTGAGCGCTTGGCTGGGAGTGGGGGCCGTGGGCGGATTCGTCGGCAGCTTGCTCAGGGAACGGAACGCTCTGGCAGCCGCCTGTGAGGCAGCAGGCGAGAAAAGCGAGGAACAGCCTTCATGGGGCGTCGGGTCGCACCGCTCACGCTGGACAACCTTCAGGACCTCCCCCAGCGCTGTCGCTCATGTGTCTTCTGGGAACTCGACCCCGTCAGCGGTGAGGCAGCCGTAAAAGCGGGTAAGTCCGCGCTCGAGAAGGAGGCGTGGATCTCGGCCGTGCTCCTGGAGTGGGGCTCCTGCGGAAGAGTCGTCTACGTGGACGACGTCCCCGTGGGGTTCGTGCTCTATGCCCCGCCCGCGTATGTTCCCCGTTCCACCGCGTTCCCCACGAGCCCTGTGTCACCGGACGCGGTTCAGCTGATGACGGCGATCATCGTGCCGGGATACCAGGGGCAGGGGTTGGGACGGGTGATGGTGCAGACCGTGGCCAAGGATCTGCTGCGCCGGGGTTTCAAGGCGATCGAGGCGTTCGGTGACGCCCGCTGGAAGGAGCCGGCCTGTGTCCTGCCGGCCGACCATCTGCTGGCGGTGGGTTTCAAGACGGTGCGGCAGCACCCACGCCATCCGCGGCTGAGGCTCGAACTGAGGACGGCGCTCTCCTGGAAGGAAGATGTGGAGATGGCGCTCGACCGTCTGCTGGGTGCGGTGCAGAAGGAACCCGTCCTTCGGCCGCTCTGAGCCGGCAACGGCTCCCTTCCTGAGCGACGCGTGCGAGAGGGCCGACCCGAAACGGGCCGACCCTCTTGTGTTTCACGTGAAACATGCCGCCGCGAGGGCGGATCGGCGTCACTCGGAGATGAAGTCCTCCAGGTCGCGGACGATCGCGGCCTTCGGCTTGGCGCCGACGATGGTCTTGGCGACCTCGCCCCGCTGGTAGACGTTCAGGGTCGGGATGGACATCACGCCGTACTTGGCGGCCGTACCCGGGTTCTCGTCGATGTTCAGCTTGACGACCTCGATCTTGTCCCCGTACTCGGCGGCGATCGCCTCGAGGGACGGAGCGATCTGGCGGCAGGGGCCGCACCAGGCAGCCCAGAAGTCCACCAGGACGGGCTTGTCGCTCTTGAGGACGTCCTGCTCGAAGGAAGCGTCGGTCACGTTCTTCAGGGTGCCTGCCACGGCGGGCTCCTTAACTGGTTGATGCGTGGTGGGTGATCAGACGGCGGCGGTCTTCTCGGGTTCGGCCTTCTCGCCGTCCGCGAGGGCGGCGAGGTAACGCTCGGCGTCGAGGGCGGCGGCACAGCCCGTACCGGCCGCCGTGATCGCCTGGCGGTAGGTGTGGTCGACCACGTCACCGGCACCGAAGACGCCGCGAAGACTCGTGTGAGTGGAAGGCGCCTCGACCTTGAGGTAGCCCTCCTCGTCGAGCTCCAGTTGGCCCTTGAACAGCTCGGTGCGCGGGTCGTGGCCGATGGCGATGAACAGGCCGGTCACCGCCAGGTCCGACAGCTCGCCCGTCTTGACGTTGCGCAGCTTCAGCCCGGAGAGCTTCTGGTCGCCCTGCACCTCGGCGACCTCGCTGTCCCAGACGAACGAGATCTTCGGGTCGGCGAAGGCCCGCTCCTGCATCGCCTTGGAGGCGCGCAGGGTGTCCCTGCGGTGGACGACCGTCACGGACTTGGCGAAGCGCGAGAGGAAGGTGGCCTCCTCCATCGCGGTGTCGCCACCACCGATCACGGCGATGTCCTGGTCCTTGAAGAAGAAGCCGTCACAGGTGGCACACCAGGAGACACCGCGGCCGGAGAGGGCGTCCTCGTTCGGCAGCCCCAGCTTCCGGTGCTGGGAGCCGGTCGTGACGATGACGGCCTTGGCCCGGTGCACCGTGCCCGCCGTGTCGGTGACGGTCTTGATCTCACCGGACAGGTCGACGGCGACCACGTCGTCCGGGATGAGCTCGGCGCCGAAACGCTCGGCCTGGGCCCGCATGTTGTCCATGAGCTCGGGGCCCAGGATGCCGTCCTGGAAACCGGGGAAGTTCTCGACATCGGTGGTGTTCATCAGGGCACCACCGGCGGTGACGGCACCCTCGAACACGAGGGGCTTCAGCGACGCACGGGCGGTGTAGAGCGCTGCCGTGTAGCCGGCGGGCCCCGAGCCGATGATGATCACGTTACGGACGTCGCTCACGGCGTGTTTCCTCGTCTCTGTCTGCTTCGGTCGACCGGTGGTGGGAGCTTCTCGCGGGACTCTCACCCCGTCCAACGGATCCTACGGGGCGGGCATTCCCGCCGTGTCAGGGCACACGGAAGCGCCGCCGGGGGCGAGCCCCGGGAAGTGAACACAAGCGTCAGGGGCCTGGGTGGCCACCAGGCGCAGTCGGCGCTCAACGCCGGGTGTAGGACTCCTTGAGCAGCAGCTGGGCCGGGCCGGCCGATGGCCGGTCCACGCAGGTCGCTTCCATGATGTAGGCCGTGACCCGGCGCTCGTCGGCGGACTCGGGAAGTACCACGAGCAGCGCCTCCTTGCCCTGAAAGACGCCGGTCTCGGTCGCGAGGGCCTGGTCGTCCGTCCCGAGGCCCTCACGGACGCACTCCGGGACGGCGGGCTGCCTGAGGGTCCGAGGGCTCGTCCCGTTCGCTTCCGACTCGAGCCCGAAGGTGTTCGGTGAGCGGGACCCGGCGTCGGAGGGAGCACTCCGGCCCAGGAGCTCCGTCACCTGCTGCTCCAGCTCCCCCGCGGCGAAGGTGTCGGCAGCGGTCACCCGCTGGTCCCCTTCAGCGCTTCCGGTGTCATCGAGTGAGGACAGGAGGACCGAGCCGAGGCCCAGAGCGGCGACGGTGAACGCGGTGCCCAGTACGGCGATCCGGCGCCGTCCTCGGCGTGCGCTGCCGGGGCGACGGCTGCCGCGACCCGGTCCGGTCGTCGAGAGCCGGGCCTTTCCGGCAGGCCGGTCGGACGGTGCGGCTGATGTTTCACGTGAAACATCAGCGTCGGACACATCAGCGCCGTGGCTGTCGGGCGACGGGATCGCCCCACCGGCCTCTCCACCGGGCGTCCGGCGTCCCGTGCCCGTGGCACTGAGCCGGGCTTCGGCAGCAAGCGCCGCATCGATGCGCTCGGCGACGTCATCGGGCATGCGAGCGGGCTCGGGCAGCGCACCGAGCAGGCCCCGGACCTCTTCGAGGGAGGCGTGCACATCAGCGCAGAGTTCGCACTCGCCCACGTGGCGCCGCACGGTGGTGGTGCGGTCCGGCGGAAGCAGGCCCTCGGTGAGGTCGGCAATCTCCGCGACGTCCGGGTGCTCCATCCTGTCCGCTTTCGACGTCACGCTCGCCCACCTCCGCCCTTCACCGCAGCCGGATCATTCGGTCCGCTCTCCGGCGGAACCGCTTGCCGCGGCTCCGCCGAGGATGGGACGGACGGACCTCGCGTCCGGTTCCCTCCGCGGGTCCTGCTCTCGCCTTCACCGGTCGTGTCGCCTTCACCGGTCGTGTCGGAGCGGAGGTGGGTGAGCAGCGGTAGCAGCCTGGCCCGGCCCCTGGCGCAGCGGCTCTTCACGGTGCCGGCGGGGACATCCAGGATGCGAGCGGCTTCGGCGACCGGATACCCCTGCATGTCCACGAGGACGAGAGCCGCCCGCTGATCGGGCGGGAGAGTGGCCATCGCCTCGATGAGCTGACGGTGCAGGTCGTTGCGTTCCGCGGGGGCCGAGGCGGACTCGTGCGGCTCCAGCAGCTGCTCCAGCCGCTCGGTGTCCTCGACGGGTGAGGTCTTGCGCGAGGCGGCCTTGCGGACGCGGTCGAGGCAGGCGTTGACCGTGATCCGGTGCAGCCAGGTGGTGACCGCCGACTGGCCCCGGAAGGAGTGTGCGGCCCGGTAGGCGGAGACGAGGGCGTCCTGGACGGCATCGGCGGCTTCCTCACGGTCGCCCAGGGTCCGCAGCGCCACGGCCCACAACCGGTCGCGGTGCCGGCGCACCAGCTCACCGAAGGCATCGGGGTCGCCCTTCACGTGGCGGGAGAGCAGGTCCTGGTCGCTCGCTTCGCGGTACGCGGTGCCGTCCGCCATCGGACCCCTCCCCCTCGGTGAGACGTCAGCCGGTGAACTTGAGATCGGTGATGGCCTGCTTGTAACCGGGCTCACTGTAGGCGTCTCCGGGCGCCGACGGCAGGGCGGTCAGCCAGACCAGCACGTAGCGGGTCTTGACCGGCTTGTCGACCTTCACCGTGGCCTCACCGCCGCTCGTCGTCTCGGTCCCCAGCTTCGTCATCGAGCTGATCGGGGTGGACGAGCCCGGGGAGTCCGTCGCGTAGAGGGTGATCGTGGTGTGAGCGCCCTGGTGCAGCAGGCCGATCGAGGACGACGTCACCGACTGCTCGGATCCGAGGTCGTACACGATCCCGACGCCGGGCTTGTAGGCCGGGTTCATGTCCGGCCCCTCCCGGTAGGTCTTGGTGCGCCAGTAGGTCGACCTGTCGCCGTCATAGGTGTTGCCGACGTCTCCGGGTGCCTGGGCCGCGCCCTTGGCCACGTACTCCTGGGCCCCCTGGATGGCGAGCGGCTTGACGGGCCGGGGCTGACGGCCGCCCTTCTCGTCGCCGTCGGTCGTCTGGGTTTTGTTCGGGTCGTCGGACGCGCTGCCCTGGTCCATCAGGGCGTCCGCCAGCTGCCAGCTGCCCAGCCCGAGTGCGGCGATCAGCAGGGCCGACACGGCCCACTTCAGGGCCTTGCCGGTGCGGCTCTGCAGCGGGGGCGGAGGGGTGGGTACGGGCTGCGTGGCGTGCGGGTGCGGAGCGGGACGACCGTAGGTGCCCTGCTGGTAGGTCGTGCGCTGGTAGCCCGGAGGAGTCGTGAACGCGGGCTCCGGGGGACGGATGCGGGGCATCTCGCCGATCGCCTTCACCAGCTCCTCGGGGGTGGTGCAGGCGGCTTCGTGACGGGAGGCGGTGGCCCCGTCGTTGGCCAGCGCGCGCATGGCCAGTTCGGACAAGCCGCGATGCACGCCGGCCCGCACCTGGTCGGGCGGGAGCAGACCCACGTCCTTGGGCAGTCCGGTGAGGCCGTAGGCATCGCTCTCGTACGGCCAGCGCTGGGTGATCGAGGCGTAGAGCAGGGCACCGATGGACTCGGTGTCGGTGCGCTGCGGGGTGTCGGAGGAGACGCCGCGCAGCGCCGCGTTCACGGCGAGGCCGCGGATGCGCCACTGACCGGTGGACGTGCGCAGGACGGAGTTGGGGTTCAGACGGAGATGGGACAGGCCCTCGCGGTGGGCGGCGGCCATGGCGGAGGAGACCTGACTGACCATCTGGTAGGCGTCGTACACCTCCAGGGGGCCGGCGGCGAGCAGGGTGGTCAGCTCGGTGGCGTCGGGGAGCCATTCGTGGACGACGTAGACGACGTCGTTCTCCTCGACGGCGTCCAGGACCTGCACGAAGCGAGGGTCACCGAGCAGGGCGGAGGAACGGGCCGCGGCCAGGACGGAGCGGGCTCGCGCATGGTCGGCGGGCAGGATGTGCACGCCGACGGCCCGGCGGAGCTTCTCGTCCACGGCGCGCCAACTGCTGAACCCGTCCAGACGGGTGACGCACTCCTCGAGGCGGTAGCGCCTGGCCAGCTTGTGACCGCTGTGCAGTTCGGGCGGCGAGGTCTTCCCGGAACCGTCGGTCCCGGTGCTCTCCTGTGCCTCGTCGCTGTCCGTGTCCTGCTCCCGGTTCTTGGCCACCCCGTCGGCCGTGGACTGGTCCGCCTGCGCGGTCAGCGACTCCTCGCCGCTGTTGTCTGCCACGTCGACGGCAGCTGTGCTCCGATCCGCCACCGTCGTTCCCTGCCTCCCCATTCATTGCGCGTCGGTCGGCGTCCGTCGCGCGCATCCGACGCCGACACCAATTGTGCCCACAGTCCGCCGCTATGCACGACACACGGCGGACGACGATGGTTGTGCGCCTACCCCCCGCTTCAGCGTCCCAGGCGTCCGCGGACCATTCCGACCAGCGAGTTGAGTTCCTCGATGCGCATCCGGCGGGCCGCGACGAAGAAGACGCCCAGCAGCACGGCCCCGCCGGCCAGGATGGCGGCGAACGAACCAGCGACGCCCTGGCCGATCGCCTGGCTGATGCCATAACAGACGGCACCGCTGAGCAGGGCGGCCGGGACCGAGGCGATGCACAGGCGCGCGTAGGTGCGCAGCACGCGGGCGCCGTCGAGGTCCCCGCCCAGCCGCGGGCGCAGCCGCCGCCAGGCGACTCCCACACCGACCGCGTAGGCGGCGCCGTAGGACGCGGCCATGCCGACCACGGCCCAGCGGGCCGGGAGCACCAGGAAGCACGCCACCGCGGCGGCCGCGTTCACGGCGGCCACGATCACGGTGTTGTAGAAGGGGGTTCGGGTGTCCTCGTAGGCGTAGAAGGCACGCAGGACGACGTACTGCACGGAGTAGGGGATCAGGCCGAGGCCGAAGGCCATCAGCATGTAGCCCATGTTGGTGGCCTCGGCGGTGCCCGAGGACCCGAACATCAGGGTGCACATCGGGATGCCGAGGGCGATGAACCCGAAGGCGATCGGCACGATGGCGACCGCGGTGGTGCGCAGGCCCTGGGAGATGTCGTCACGGACGGCGCCGCCGTCCTCCTCGGCTGCCGAGCGGGAGATCCGGGGCAGCAGGGCGGCCATCAGGGAGACGGTGATGATGGCCTGCGGCAGTCCCCAGATGAGCTGGGCGTTGGCGTAGGCGGCGAAGCCCGTTCCCTCGACCCCGGAGTCCAGACCGGACGCGGTGGACAGCTGCGTGACGACCAGGGCGCCGGCCTGGTTGGCCAGGACGAACAGGATGGTCCACTTGGCGAGCATGGCGGCCTTGCCGAGGCCGTGGCCCTTCCAGTCGAACCGGGGGCGGATGCGGAAACCGGTCTCCCGCAGGTACGGGATCATGGCCAGGGCCTGGACGACGAGGCCGAGCAGGACGCCCAGGCCGAGGAGGCGCTGGCCCTCCGGGGGGATGTTGGAGACGTTCATCCGGGAGTCGGCGGCGGTGCCGTAGACGTAGATGAAGACGCCGAGCGTCACGATGATGACGATGTTGTTGAGGACCGGGGTCCACATCATGGCGCCGAACCGGCCGCGGGCGTTGAGGATCTGACCCATCACCACGTGCACGCCCATGAAGAAGATCGAGGGCAGGAAGTAGCGGGTGAAGGTGACGGCGACCTCGTTGGCCGCCGGGTCCGTCGCGACCGGGTTCGACAGGGCGCGCACCAGCAGGGGCGCGGCGAACCAGGCGAGGGCGGTCAGGGCGGCCAGAGCCACCATCACGAGGGTCAGGAGCCGGTTGGCGTACGCCTCGCCACCGTCCTCGTCGTCCTTCATGGCCCGCACGAGCTGCGGCACGAACACGGAGTTCAGTCCACCGCCGACCGTGAGGATGTAGATCATCGTCGGCAGCTGGTAGGAGACCTGGAACGAGTCACCGAGAAGGCCCAGTCCCAGCGCGGAGACGATCAGCGCCGAGCGGACGAAGCCCGTCAGCCGCGACACCATGGTGCCCGCCGCCATCACGGCGCTGGACTTCAGCAGCCCTCCCGCCTTGCCCGCCTTCTTCGGGGCGGGCTCGGGCGTCTCGGACGACTGGGGTGCCTCGGCGGCCGGCGGAGGGGTGGCGCCGGCGTAGTGACCCGGCGCCGAGACTGCGGCCGGCACTCCGGCGGGCTGCTCGACGCGGTGGCTGCTCTCCGCCGGGTAGGCGGCGTGGTCGTGCCGCGGCTCCTGCGGGTACGCGGCGCCGTACTGCCCCGGGACGGAACCGCTGTGCTGCTGATCGCGGAAGAGATGCGCGAACGCGTCGGATCCCTGGTCCCGTTCCCGGCTCCCGCCCACCAGGTCGTCCACGCCCACGTACTGCGTGGTGCGCGGGTCGTCGCCGTGCGGCAGGAACTGGGTGGGGCCGTCCGGCTCGGGCGCCGGGGTCCGCGCCCACACCCGGGGGTCGGGCGCGTGCGGCGGCTGCGGCGGCTGCCCGTACAGCGGCTGCGGCGGCGGGTAGCTGCCCGGAGGGGGCGGCGGGTGCGCGGCGCGGTCGTAGAGCGCCTCGTCGACGGGGTCCTGCGCGGCGATGTCCCGCGCCCGGTAGGGATCCTGGTCGTAGGCGTCCTGGAGGTAGGTGTCCGCGGATGCCTGCGGCGCCTGGTCGTGCCCGGGCGGCGGACCTTCGAAGCGGTCCGGCTCGGGATGGCCCGAGCTGCCCGCGGCACCGCCGCGGTCACCGTCGTACGGCGCGTTCATGGTTACCCCACCTCATCGTCCCGGGCCCACCGGCCACGACATCCTCAACGGTCCACTCTCTCACCCGTGCCGGACGGGTCCTGGCTTTCCGATGCGGTGTCCGGGGCGGGGTCACTCGCCTGCGGGGCGTCTGCCCCCGGGCCGGTGTCCGGCTCCTCCGTGAGACGCACCTCGGGTGCCGTCGGGTTCTGCGGATCGTCCCCGTCCTCATCCGGGCCGTCGCTTCCGCCGCCCTCAGCACCGCGGGCGGCTGCCCGCTTGCGCTGGGTGTACATCCGGAATCCGGCCAGCACGAGGAGCAGCACCCCGCCGCCGATGACCAGCATCACGGTGGCGGTGATCTCGGTGACCTTCACATCGAACACGACGGGCCCGCCGTACGGCCGGCCGTCCTCGGTGTACAGCTGGGCGACCACGGTGGCCCGGCCGTTGGCGTTGGCGGACGTGGTGAACTTCACGGACTGGCTGTGGCCCCCGGAGACCGTGACGGGCTGCTCCTGGTAGGCGTCCCCGCCGATCTCCAGACGCGTCGGATTGGTCGAGCTGAGCCGCAGCACCAGGTTCTCGACGCCCTGCACCAGGTTGTTCTGGACGGTCACGGGGATGGTGGCGCTGCGGCCGGAGAGCTTCGTCTCCGACTTGTCGATCAGTTTCACCTGGTCGATCAGGACGTCCAGGTACGCCTCGACACCGCTCCGGTACGTGGCTGCTTCCGCGACCCGGCCGCGCCACGAGGCGGACATGGCCCGGTTCAGGGCGCGTCCGAACGGGGTCACCACCCTGGAGCGGTCGGAGAGGATCACGTTGAACTTGTCGAGCTTGCCCTGTGTCCGTGCGATCTGTTCGTAGGCGGCGCGCGGCAGCTCCTGCTTGCGCAGCGAGGAGGGGTACGCGCCGGCCGGGGGGACCCGGGTGGAGGCGGCCGGGTCCGGCTTCGCCCGGGCAGCGGTGGTGAGGTCCTGGGCCTGTGTCCAGGTGCCCTCCTGCAGCGCCTTCACGGCCTCGGCCATGGTCTGTGCCTGGCTCGCCGACGGCATGCGCTGCGGGGCGACCACGATGCTGCGGTCCTTGCCGGTCTGGAGGCCGAGCGTCAGGGTCTGTGCCAGGAAGCGCTGGGTGGCGAGGGTCGAGGCGGAAGCCTTGGTCAGATCGCCGCGGAAGGCCGTGGACAGTGTGGCGTCCGCGACGACCGCCGTGGTGCCGCCGCCGATGGGGCGGGCCGCGGACGGGGTGTACGACAGGCCTGCGGACTCCTTGAGGCTGTCGCTGCGGGTGATGATCTTGTCGGCGCCGGCCGACGTCGCGACCTTGATGACGGAAGGGTCGACGGCCCCGTCGACGGGCCAGGCGAAGTCCGTGGTCGGCTTCACGTGCAGGATCGGCTCGACCGTGTTCACGACGACGTCGGTGGCCTCCTTGAGGTGCTTCAGCGAGCCGCCGACCGAGGTGCCGTTGTGGGCGAGCGAGGCGAGGTCCGGATCGCCGAAGGGCAGTGCGACCACTTCGTCTCCGGCCACGGCCTTCTGCACCGCGGCCAGCCACCGCTTGGCGACCGCCTGGTTGCGGCCGGGCACGGTGGTGTCGCCCTCTCCCCGGACCTCGTACCGTTCGGTCATGGCATCGACCGAGGCCAGCAGGTCGGGGTCGACGACCCAGGTGACGTCCAGGTCCTCGCCCAGCGCCACCATGCGGTCGAGGCGGCCGCCGGGCGCGATCTCCTTGGCGAGGTCGTCGTCGCGGAAGACGGGCGTCTGCTGTTCGTCCGACCCGGTCTCCGCGGTCATGTGGGTCGACGAGATGAGCGGCCACAGCACGGTCGTCCGCGTCCTGGGGTCGGTTTCCTCCGGCTGCCAGGGCAGGAATGTCCGCTGCATGCCGAGGATGCGCTGCCAGGGCTGTGCGGACGTCTCGCCGGTGAGCGACACGGCCAGCTGGTAGACGCCGTTCTCTTCGAGGTCGAGCTTGTCGACCGGCACGGAGATGCGGAACGGCTGCGAGACACCGGGCGTGAGCTTGGACAGCTTCGCGGTGTACTTGCCGCCGAGTTCCTGTCCGGCCGGGCTCAGGATGTCCGTGCTGTTCCTGGCGACGGTCTCGATGCCCGAGCGGGTGTTGAGCATCGGGCCGACCCGCAGCCCCACGTGAGCGTCGGTGACGGCCTGACGGCCCTTGTTGGTCACGGTGCCCGTCACGGTGACCGTGTCGCCCTCCCCCGGCACGCTGGGGGTGAGCCCGTCCACGGCGACCGCGACCGACCCGGTGTCCGTGGCGGCCCGTGGGGCCTCCCGGCCCGCGGCATGCGCGGAAGGCAGTGAGGCCCACTGCAGGAGCCCGGTCAGCACGAGCAGGGTGGCGAGGAGGACCCCGGTGCGCCGCCGGTGGCGGGCAGGTGAGGGAGGGGTCCCCTGGAAGTCTGCCGCCTCGGCCACGCGCTCGCCCGTCCCTCGTCGTCAGTGGTCGTCGGAATGTGCGTCCCCGCATGGTAACGATGCGCGCTGAGAGGAGGTGCCGCGGATCGACCTCCAAGATCGCGGGCGTTACCCTGTCGTCCGCTGTGCCGCCGTATGGCCGGAGTGTGTCCCGGCGTCGCCGGAGCGATGCTTGTACGGGTTCGGTGCGAGGTGTCCGGGACCGCACGCCGATGGGGGCGCCCCCGGCAGCCCTGGCCACGTACTCTTTTCTGTTGTGCCGAACGCCAATGAAGAAACCAGTGTCCTGAGTCAGGTGCCGCGTCCCGGGTCGCCCGATCCGTTGCAGGTCGCCCCTGTCGCCGACGACCTCGCCCGCCGTTTCCAGGAGGCCGGATTCTCCCTGGCCCTGGTCGGCGGATCGGTCCGGGACGCCTTGCTGGGACGGCTCGGCAACGACCTGGACTTCACGACCGACGCCCGTCCCGAGGACGTGCTGAGGATCGTCCGGCCCTGGGCGGACGCGGTCTGGGAGGTGGGGATCGCGTTCGGCACGGTCGGCGCGCAGAAGGACGGCTACCAGATCGAGGTCACCACATACCGTTCCGAGGCGTACGACCGGACCTCGCGCAAGCCGGAGGTGTCCTACGGCGACTCCATCGAGGACGATCTCGTCCGCCGCGACTTCACGGTCAACGCGATGGCGCTCGCTCTGCCGCAGCGGACCTTCATCGACCCGCACGACGGACGTGGGGATCTCGCCCAGCGGCTGCTGAGGACGCCAGGCACCCCGGAGCAGAGCTTCTCGGACGATCCGCTGCGGATGATGCGGGCCGCCCGGTTCGCCGCCCAGCTCGACTTCGACGTGGCCCCCGAGGTGGTCGGGGCCATGACGGAGATGGCCGACCGCATCACGATCGTGTCCGCCGAGCGGGTGCGGGACGAGCTGAACAAGCTGATCCTCTCCCCCCATCCCCGTAAGGGACTGACCCTGCTCGTCGACACGGGGCTGGCCGGTCACGTCCTCCCCGAGCTGCCGGCTCTGCGGCTGGAGAGCGATGAGCACCACCGGCACAAGGACGTCTACGAGCACACGCTGATCGTGCTGGAGCAGGCGATGGCGCTGGAGGACGACGGCCCCGACCTGACACTCCGCCTGGCGGCTCTCCTGCACGACATCGGCAAGCCCCGCACGCGCCGTTTCGAGAAGGACGGCAGGGTCTCGTTCCATCACCACGAGGTGGTCGGGGCGAAGATGACCAAGAAGCGCATGACGGCACTCAAGTACTCCAACGAGCTCGTCAAGGACGTGTCGCGACTGGTGGAGCTCCACCTGCGCTTCCACGGCTACGGCACGGGAGAGTGGACCGACTCCGCCGTCCGTCGCTACGTCCGCGACGCCGGGCCGCTGCTGGACCGACTGCACAAGCTGACGCGCTCCGACTGCACCACGCGCAACCGCCGCAAGGCCGCCGCGCTGTCGCGCGCCTACGACGGTCTGGAGGAGCGGATCGCCCAGTTGCAGGAGCAGGAGGAGCTGGACGCGATCCGGCCGGATCTCGACGGGAACCAGATCATGCAGATCCTGGACCTCAAGCCGGGGCCGGCGGTGGGGCAGGCGTACAAGCACCTGCTGGAGCTGCGTCTGGAGCACGGGCCCATGGGGCACGAGGCCGCCGTCGCGGCTCTCAAGGAATGGTGGGCCGCTCAGCAGGGCTGAACGCGGAAGGTGGTCGTGTTTCACGTGAAACACGACCACCTTCAGGTAGGTCTCGCGTCCGTGGGTGGTGATGTTTCACGTGAAACATCACCACCCACGGAGAGCGTTGGCTGTCCTACTTGATGTCCTTGAGGCAGAGGACCACCTCGTGGCCGCCGCCGGTCTGGTAGTAGGCGATGGGCGCGTCAGGAACCGTCTTGCACTTGTCGCTGTCGCTGGTGCCGTCGAACTTCTCGACGACCTTGTACTCGGCGTCACCGGAGGAGCAGTCGACGGACTTGAGGTCCGGCTTGAACTGGGTGCCCTCGTTCTGCATGCAACTGCCCACCGAGGTCGTCTCGGCGTCGGACTTGTTCCACTGCCACTTGACCACGCCGATGACGATGGCGATGGCTATGACCGCGACAACGCGCAGCAGCTTCTTGTTGAACCGGCCGCCCGAGGGCGGCGGCGGAACGGGTGCTCCAGGCGGCGGGAACCCGGGCTGACCGCCCTGAGGGAACCCCGGCTGACCGGCCGGCTGCGGGAATCCGCCCTGGGGCGGCTGCGGAGCCTGGCCCTGCGGCGGCTGGCCCTGGGCGAACGGGTTGCCCTGGGGCGGCGGAGTGGTCACTTGGGGGTCCCCCTCGAACTCGAAAAAGCCTCGCGTGGCGTGAACTGCACGCGAGTCAAGACGCCCGTAAGCTACCTGGCCGCACTGACATCCCAAGAGTTCTGTGGGGCTCTGTGGCACTGATGTGACACTTACTGACGGTCAAAACGGGCGATAGACGCAGCAACTGTGCCGTAGATAACGGCGATCGTTACCACCAGCGGGACCGACCTGCCGTCCGGTGGGAGCATCAGGGCGGCCACGCCGGCGGCGCCGACGAACGCCACATTGAACAGCACGTCGTAGACCGAGAAGATCCGGCCACGGAACGCGTCCTCGACCGTCGACTGCACGATGGTGTCCGTGGCGATCTTCGCTCCCTGAGTGCTCAGTCCCAGGACGAACGCTCCCGCCAGCAGGGGGCCCGTGGCGAAGGGAAGGCCGAGGGCGGGCACCAGGACCGCGGCCACCGCGGAGCACACCAGGATCCATCGCCCCGGCCCGAGGCGCCCCGCGGCCCAGGGAGTCAGCACCGCCGCCGCGAAGAATCCGGCGCCGGAGACCCCCAGAGCCGTCCCGAGCAGCGCGAGCCCTTCCTCCGTGGACGAGGTCAGGGCGTACCGGCAGAGCATCAGCACCATGACGAGCATGGCGCCGTAGCAGAACCGCATCAGAGCCATCGCCGTCAGAGCCCGGGCCGCCTCCCTGCGCTCCGGGGCGGCGAGGTGGCGGACGCCCGCCACCAGGTCGCGGGCGCACTCCCGGAGGGCGGTGGCCAGACGCGAGGGAGCGGCGGCGCGATCCGGGCCCAGCAGGTCCTTGGCGATCCGCAGGGAGGCCAGAGCGGCACAGAGGTAGAGCGCGGCACCCACCAGGACCACCGCGGCGTCCGAGTCGGCGACGAACAGGCGGACCAGGAAGGCGAGCCCACCGCCGGCGGTCGCGGCCAGGGTCCCCGCCGTCGGGGAGAGGGAGTTGGCGACGACCAGCCGCTCGGCGTCGACCACCCGCGGCAGAGCCGCCGACAGCCCGGCCAGGACGAACCGGTTCACGGCCGTGACGCACAGCGCGGCGGCGAAGAGGAAGCCGTCCGGGACCCGGCCGAAGATGAGGAGAGCGGTCGCGCAGGCCATCAGCGCGCGCAGGAGGTTGCCGTACAGGAAGATCTGCCGTCGGCGCCAGCGGTCCAGGAACGCCCCGGCGAACGGTCCCACCAGGGAGTACGGCAGCAACAGCACCGCCATCGCCGAGGCGATCGCCGCGGCCGACGTCTGCCGCTCCGGCGAGAACACGACATAGGCGGCGAGCGCCACCTGGAAGACGCCGTCGGCGCCCTGGGAGAGGAGCCGGACCGCGAGCAGACGTCGGAAACCCTGGAAACGCAGGAGTACGCGCAGGTCACGGACGACGGCCATGGGGGACAGCCTCACACAGAAAAAAGGTCTCCGGGTCGTGCGACCCGGAGACCTCTCACCTGCCCCGGTCGGGCGTGATCAGCGCTCGACCTCGCCCTGGATGAACTTCTCGACGTTCTCACGGGCCTCGTCGTCGAAGTACTGCACCGGCGGCGACTTCATGAAGTACGAGGACGCGGAGAGGATCGGGCCACCGATGCCCCGGTCCTTGGCGATCTTCGCGGCACGCAGGGCATCGATGATGACACCCGCGGAGTTCGGGGAGTCCCAGACCTCCAGCTTGTACTCGAGGCTCAGCGGGACATCGCCGAAGGCGCGGCCCTCGAGGCGGACGTAGGCCCACTTGCGGTCGTCCAGCCAGGCGACGTAGTCGGACGGGCCGATGTGGACGTTGTCCTCGCCGAGCTCCCGGTCGCGGATCTGCGAGGTGACGGCCTGCGTCTTGGAGATCTTCTTGGACTCGAGGCGGTCCCGCTCGAGCATGTTCTTGAAGTCCATGTTGCCGCCGACGTTCAGCTGCATCGTGCGGTCCAGGATGACGCCCCGGTCCTCGAACAGCTTCGCCATCACGCGGTGCGTGATCGTCGCGCCGACCTGCGACTTGATGTCGTCACCGACGATCGGGACGCCCGCCTCGGTGAACTTGTCCGCCCACTCCTTGGTGCCGGCGATGAAGACCGGGAGCGCGTTGACGAAGGCGACCTTGGCGTCGATGGCGCACTGCGCGTAGAACTTCGCCGCGTCCTCGGAGCCGACCGGCAGGTAGCAGACGAGGACGTCGACCTGCTGGTCCTTGAGGACCTGCACGACGTCGACGGGGTCCTCGGCGGACTCCTCGATCGTCTCGCGGTAGTACTTGCCGAGACCGTCGAGGGTGTGGCCGCGCTGGACCGTCACACCGGTGCGGGGGACGTCGCAGATCTTGATGGTGTTGTTCTCGGATGCGCCGATGGCGTCCGCCAGGTCGAGGCCGACCTTCTTGGCGTCCACGTCGAAGGCGGCGACGAACTCGACGTCGCGGACGTGGTAGTCGCCGAACTGGACGTGCATCAGGCCCGGCACCTTGGACGCCGGGTCGGCGTCCTTGTAGTACTCGACTCCCTGCACCAGCGATGCGGCGCAGTTGCCCACGCCAACGATGGCTACGCGAACCGAACCCATTCCGGTTGCTCCCTGTGTAGTACGAGTGAGGCCCTGACTGGGACTCACGTGGCGGTGTCGTCGGGCGAATCCGGCCGGAGGTCGTCCTCCGGCCGGGGCAGGCCGCCCGTCGCTCCAGATGTGGTGTCCTGCTGAGCGGTCCCCCCGGAGACGGAACCCTTGAGGTCCCGTCCGGCACGCTCGCTCTCGATGAGCTCGTTCAGCCAGCGCACTTCGCGCTCCACGGACTCCATCCCGTGGCGCTGGAGCTCGAGTGTGTAGTCGTCGAGGCGTTCCCTGGTCCGCGCCAGAGAGACGCGCATCTTCTCCAGGCGCTCCTCCAGCCGGCTGCGGCGGCCCTCGAGCACCCGCATGCGCACGTCACGCGACGTCTGCCCGAAGAAGGCGAAGCGCGCGGCGAAGGTCTCGTCCTCGTACGCGTCGGGTCCCGTCTGGGAGAGGAGCTGTTCGAAGTGCTCCTTCCCCTCCGCCGTCAACCGGTAGACGATCTTGGCGCGACGGCCCGTGAGCGGAGCGGCGAGGGCGTCCTCGGTGGTGTGCCCCGGTTCCTCGATCAACCAGCCGTTCGCGACCAGCGTCTTGAGGCACGGGTAGAGCGTCCCGTAGCTGAACGCACGGAACACACCCAGTGATGTATTGAGTCGTTTGCGCAGCTCATAGCCGTGCATGGGTGATTCGCGGAGCAGACCGAGGACAGCGAACTCGAGGATCCCGGAACGCCGGCTCATCGTCGCCTCCTCCCCTCCACGGTCGCCTGGCGCCGGAGCGGGGTCCGGCTCAGCGACACCTTATGCCGAGCTGATGTATCGACTCGATACATCACGACGATAGAACGGCCTCCCGGTCGCGACAAGAGGGGGTGGCGTGAACGGGATCACATCCCCGCTTCGAGGAGAGCAAGTTGCCTGGTTTGAGGTGAACTTCTGTCCTCGGCACGGTTTGGCGATGCGTAGTCTGTGCGCCATGCACACCACCGGGAACCGAGTGACGTCCGTGAGCGTCGTCGTCCCCGGTGCCGTACGGGTGAATGCGCTGCGCGTCACATCCGTACTTCGGGGGGACCGGAAACCAGCCGCCGTTTCCAGGCGCACAGGTGCGCCTGCCCTAGGAGTAGTCGTTCGATGAGCGAGCACCGTCGCAAACCGCCGCAGCCGCAGGGAGGCGGACGTGCCGCGGCCCGACGCGGTCAGTCCGGCTCGTCCTCCGGCCGCCGCGCGGCTCCGCGAGGCGCCACCGGGTCTCCGTCCGATTCCCATGGGTCGGGCGGACGGGGTGAGGAGCGTACGTACGGCAGCCGCGCCGAGGCGCGGCGTGCGGCACAACGAGGTGGAGGCAGCCGGCGCCGGGCCGCCCCGGCCGCCGGGCCCGGCCGGGGCAGGGGACGCGCGGCACCGCCCGCCAAGAAGCGGATCATCGACTATCCCCGGCACGACCAGTACGGCTGGCGCCGGTGGATGCCGTCGTGGCGGCTGGTGACCGGTCTGTGCATCGCCTTCTTCGGTGGTCTGGTGGCCGTCGCCGGAGTCGGATACGCCCTGGTCGACGTGCCCAACATCGCGCTGACGGCCAAGGCCCAGAACAACGTCTACTACTGGTCCGACGGCTCGCAGATGGTTGCCACGGGTGGTGAACGCAACCGCCAGATCGTCAATCTCACGCAGATCCCCAAGGCGATGCAGAACGCGGTCATCGCCCAGGAGAACAAGACGTTCCGCGACGACAGCGGCATCGACCCGAAGGGCATCGCCCGCGCCGTGTTCAACATGGCGCGCGGTGGCGAGACGCAGGGCGGGTCCACCATCACCCAGCAGTACGTCAAGAACGCGATGCTGGACGACCAGTCGCAGACGCTCTCCCGCAAGTTCAAGGAGATCTTCGTCGCCGTCAAGGTGGGCACCACCGAGGACAAGGACACCATCCTCGAGGGTTACCTGAACTCCGCCTACTACGGGCGGGGCGCGTACGGCATCCAGGCGGCCGCCCGCGCCTACTTCAACAAGGAAGCCATCGACTTGAACGAGGGCGAATGCGCCCTCCTCGCCGCCGTGCTCAAGGGAGCCACCTACTACGACCCGAACGGCTCCCCGTCCATCGACCCGGTCAACGCCACCGCCGCGGCGAACAAGAAGCGTGCGCTGACCCAGATGCAGGACACGCTGGACAAGATGGTCGAGTACGACCTGCTCGACCCGGAGACCAGGGCCAAGTACCCCAAGCTGCCCAAGGTGCAGAACCCCCGGTCGAACACCGCGCTGAGCGGCCAGATCGGTTACCTCGTGGACCTCGCCAAGGCCTACATCGTCAACAACAGCGACGAGACCGGCATCACCGCCAGCAAGCTGGAGCAGGGCGGTTACTCGATCTACACGACCTTCGACAAGAAGAAGGTCAAGGAGCTCGAGAAGTCGGTCCAGAAGGTCTACAAGGCGAAGATCAGACCGAAGGAACGCCCGGAGACGGACACCCATGTGCAGTTCGGTGGTGCCTCGGTGAACCCGGCCACCGGCGCGATCGAGGCCATCTACGGCGGTGAGGACGCGACCAAGCACTTCACCAACAACGCCGACGCGACCGGGGCCCAGGTCGGCTCCACCTTCAAGCCCTATGTGCTGGCGGCGGCCATGAAGTGGGGCGTGCGCGACCCGGAGCGTGACCCGAGCCAGGCCCAGGACGAGCGCACCATCGTCTCGCCGAAGAGCCTGTACAACGGCAAGAACAAGCTCAAGATCAAGAACTACGACGGGTCGATCTGGCGGAACGAGAAGGGGGAGGAGTGGCTGCAGGTCAACGACGGTGACCAGTCCTACGGCACGCCACCCGACTACAAGGTCGACCTCCGCGAGGCCATGCGCGAGTCCATCAACTCCTCCTTCGTCCAGCTCGGCATGGACGTCGGCCTGGACAAGGTGAAGGAGGCCGCGATCGACACCGGCATCCTGAAGTCCAGCCTGGCCGGAACCGACTACCCGTCGTTCTCCATCGGCACCTCCAGCCCCAGTGCGATCCGCATGGCGGGCTCCTACGCCACCTTCGCGGCCAGCGGCAAGCAGCGTGAGCCGTACTCCGTCAAGAGGGTCACGAGCAAGGACGGCACGGTCTACACCCACAAGACCGAGACCAAGCAGGCGTTCACCGCCCAGGTCGCCGACAACGTCACGGACATCCTGAAGACCGTGGTGGAGGAGGGCACCGGTACCAACGCGCAGCTTCCGGGCCGTCAGGTGGCCGGGAAGACGGGTACGACCGACGGCAACAAGTCCGCCTGGTTCGTCGGGTACACCCCGCAGCTGTCGACCGCGATCAGCATGTTCCGGTACCCGGATGACGAGTCCATCAAGAACCGCCAGTTCCTGGAGATGTTCGGAACCGGTGGCGAGAAGAAGATCCACGGCGCGTCCTTCCCGTCGCAGATCTGGGCGGACTACATGGAGGACGCGCTCAAGGGGAAGGCGCCCCAGCCGTTCCCGACCCCCCAGCCGATCGGCACGGTCGTGAACGACGACCCCGAGCCGAGCCCGACGCCCACGCCCACCGAGACGGAGTCGGAGACGCCTTCCGCGTCGCCCGACCCGACGCCGTCCCAGACCACTCCGACGCCCCCGCAGCCGAGCAACACCTGCCGGCCGTTCGACTTCAACTGTGAGGACGAGGACGACTCGGGTGGCAACGGACCGGGCGGTGCGGACGACGGCGGAACGGACGGAGGAGTGCCCACCTCGCCGACGCCGACACAGTCCGACGGCGTCGGCAACAACAGAGGCAACGGGAACAACGGGGGTCCTGGCTTCTTCGGAGGCCCGGCAGGTTAGTCCGACTCCTGCCCGTTCCGGGCGTTTCACGTGAAACATGGGCCGCCGCACCTCTCCGGTGCGGCGGCCCTCGGCCCTTCACGGCGGCGTACGGCAGGATGTGCGCCATGCCCAGTGGAGAATCGACGCGCGCGAGCGTTCACGAACCCGACGCGGTGGGGCCGACGAGGGAGGACGAGGTCGCTGCTGCCGGCAGTGAGCTGATCGGCGGCCCGCTCGGACGCCGTGTCCGGCCGGGCAGGTCCTGGTGGACCCCGGTCAGGGTGATCGCGTTGGTGGCGATCGGCATGTTCGCCCTCGGCATGGTCCAGAAGGCGCCGTGCTTCAACGGGGCCTGGTTCTTCGGAGCCAGCGCCCAGTACACGCACGCCTGCTACTCCGACATCCCGCACCTCTACCAGGGGCGGGGCTTCGCCGACGGGCTCGTGCCGTACTTCGACCAGTTGCCCGGTGACATGCAGTATCTCGAGTACCCGGTGCTCACCGGTGTGTTCATGCAGGTCGCGGCCTGGCTCACCACGGACGGCGGCAGCATCCAGCACCAGGAACAGTGGTACTGGATGGTCAACGCCGGGATGCTCATGGCCTGCGCCGCGGTCATCGCCGTCTGTGTGACGCGCACCCACGCCCGCCGGCCCTGGGACGGCCTGCTGGTCGCGCTGGCGCCGGCCTTCGCCCTGACCGCGACGATCAACTGGGACCTGCTGGCCGTCGCTCTGACGGCCGCGGCGATGCTCATGTGGTCGCGAGGGCGGGCCCTGGCCTTCGGCGTCCTCCTGGGGCTCGCCACGGCCGCCAAGCTGTACCCGTTCCTGCTCCTCGGCCCTCTGCTGGTGCTGTGCTGGCGTGCGGGTCGCCGGCGGGAGTTCGCAAAGGCCCTCGGCGGGGCCGCCGTGGCCTGGGCGGTGGTGAACGCGCCGGTGATGCTGTTCGCGTTCGACGGCTGGTCGAAGTTCTACACCTTCAGCCAGGAACGGGGCGTCGACTTCGGCTCCTTCTGGCTGATCCTGGCGCAGAACTCGTCCGATCCGCTGAGCACGGACACCGTCAACACACTGGCCACCGTGCTGATGCTGGTGTGCTGCCTGGGCGTGGCGGCGCTCGCCCTCATGGCGCCGCGACGGCCGCGGTTCGCCCAGCTCGCCTTCCTGATCGTCGCGGCCTTCATCCTCACCAACAAGGTCTACTCACCCCAGTACGTCCTGTGGCTGGTGCCGTTGGCCGCACTCGCCCGGCCGAAGTGGCGGGACTTCCTCATCTGGCAGGCGTGCGAGGTGGCGTACTTCCTGGGCATCTGGATGTACCTCGCGTACACCACCAGCGGGGACGCCCACAAGGGACTGCCCGCCGACGGCTACCACTGGGCCATCGCGCTCCACCTGCTCGGCACCCTCTACCTGTGCGTCATGGTCGTGCGCGACATCCTCCAGCCGGAGGGCGACCCGGTCCGCAGGTCGGGTGGGGACGATCCGTCGGGCGGTGTGCTGGACGGAGCCGAGGACGTCGCGGCCTTCGGGCCGGCCGCCCGTCCGGCGCGGCACGTCGTGGCCGTGGAGAGAGTGACGGTGGAGTGGGGCAGGGCCGCGGGAGCCGGGCGTTCACTCTGAGCGAACGGGCACGGCCGGGCCGGCCGAGTCCTCACCGTCTCGGAACGGACGACGGGGCCGTGCACGGAGAAGCTCCGTGCACGGCCCCGGAAGCGCTGTGCGGCGACGGCGATCCCGCCTGACCGCACCACAGCAGACTCAGCGGTCCAGGAGACGGTCGAACTGCGTGGTGGTGTGGCGCAGATGGGCGACCAGCTCCTCGCCGACCTTCGGCTCCGGTGCGTCCGAGGGCACGAAGAGGATCGACACCTGCATGTGCGGGGGCTCGGCGAACCAGCGCTGCTTGCCGCCCCAGACGAACGGGGAGAGGTTGCGGTTGACCGTGGCGAGGCCCGCGCGGGCGACGCCCTTGGCCCGTGGCATGACGCCGTGCAGGGCCTTGGGGGCTTCCAGCCCCACCCCGTGCGACGTTCCGCCCGCCACGACGACCAGGAAGCCGTCGGAGGCGGCCTTCTGCTGGCGGTAACCGAACCGCTCCCCCTTGGCCACGCGCGTGACGTCCAGGACGGCGCCGCGGTACTCGGTGGCCTCGTGGTCCCCGAGCCACAGCCGCGTGCCGATCCGGGCGCGGAACCGGGTCTGCGGGAACTGCTGCTGCAGCCGGGCCAGTTCGTCGGCCTTGAGGTGGCTGACGAACATCGTGTGCAGGGGCAGGCGCGCGGCGCGCAGCCGGTCCATCCAGCCGATGACCTCCTCGACGGCGTCCGAGCCGTCGGTGCGGTCGAGCGGCAGGTGGATGGCGAAGCCCTCCAGGCGGACGTTCTCTATGGCGGAGTGCAGCTGGGGCAGGTCCTGCTCGCTGACGCCGTGCCGCTTCATCGAGGACATCACCTCGATGACCACGCGGGCGCCGACGAGGCCGTAGACGCCGTCGACCGACGAGACCGAGCGGATGACCCGGTCGGGCAGCGGGACCGGCTCCTCGCCCCGCCGGTACGGGGTCAGCACCAGCAGGTCGCCGCCGAACCAGTCCTTGATCCGGGCGGCCTCGTACGTGGTGCCGACGGCGAGGACGTCGGAACCCAGGCGGGTGGCCTCCTCGGCCAGCCGCTCGTGGCCGAAGCCGTAGCCGTTGCCCTTGCAGACCGGGACGAGCCCGGGGAACTGCTCCTGCACGTGCTTGTGGTGCGCCCGCCAGCGCGCGGTGTCGACGTAGAGGGTGAGCGCCATGGCCGGACCGGAACCTTTCTCGTGGCTGCGGTGTATCAGAGGTGTGGAAGGAGGCGATGCCGTCGGCACGACGGCCGAGGAGTCAGCGGCGCGACATATACATGTCGAGCGCCTTGTGGAGCAGCTTGTTGAGGGGGAAGTCCCATTCGCCGAGGTACTCGGCGGCCTGGCCACCGGTGCCGACCTTGAACTGGATCAGACCGAAGAGGTGGTCCGTCTCGTCCAGCGAGTCGGAGATGCCCCGCAGGTCGTAGACGGTGGCCCCGAGGGCGTAGGCGTCGCGCAGCATCCGCCACTGCATCGCGTTCGAGGGCCGGACCTCGCGCCCGATGTTGTCGGAGGCCCCGTAGGAGTACCAGACGTGCCCGCCGACGATCAGCATCGTCGCGGCGGACAGGTTCACGCCGTTGTGGCGGGCGAAATACAGCCGCATGCGGTTGGGGTCCTCGGAGTTGAGGGCCGTCCACATGCGCTGGAAGTACGACAGCGGGCGCGGCCGGAAGCGGTCGCGCACGGCCGTGATCTCGTACAGGCGCTGCCACTCGGCCAGATCCTCGTAACCGCCCTGGACGACCTCGACACCCGCCTTCTCGGCCTTCTTGATGTTGCGGCGCCACAGCTGGTTGAAGTTCTTGTGGACCTCTTCGAGGGACCGGTTCGCCAGGGGCACCTGGTAGACGTACCGGGGCTGGACGTCACCGAAGCCGGCGCCGCCGTCCTCGCCCTGCTGCCAGCCCATGCGACGGAGCTTGTCGGCGACCTCGAACGCGCGCGGCTCGATGAAGTCGGCCTCCAGGTCGCGCAGACGCTTCACGTCCGGGTCCTGGATGCCCTTCTTGATCGTCGGCGCCTCCCAGCGCCGGATGACCACCGGCGGACCCATCTTCACCGAGAAGGCGCCCTGCTGCTTCAGGTGCGCCAGCATCGGCTCGATCCACTCCTGCAGATTCGGCGAGAACCAGTTGATGACCGGCCCCTCGGGCAGGTAGGCGAGGTAGCGCTTGATCTTCGGCAGCTGGCGGTACAGGACCAGCCCGGCCCCGACCATCTCACCGGTCCGCTCGTCGAACCAGCCGAGGTTCTCCGCGCGCCATTCCGCCTTGACGTCCGCCCAGGCCGGGACCTGCATGTGACTCGCCGACGGCAGGCTCTGGATGTATGCCAGATGCTGCTCTCGACTGATGGTCCTCAGGGTCAGGCTCATTCGGGGCGCTCCTCGGGCTGGTGTGTCCCCATGGGGTCAGGGGCTCCGGCTCTCGCGCGAAGCCTACTGCGCCCGGGGAGCGGCCCGGTGGGGCGCACGGGCGGTCCGCCCCCGCCGGTCACCGGCCGGGGCGGACCGCCGTACGGCGGTGGGGGTGCCGGACGTCAGTCGAAGACGCCGCCGAACAGGCCACCGTGTGCCATGCCCAGGAAGAAGCCGAGCGCCGAGGCGCCGAGCCCGAGAATGAGACCGAAGCGCTGCCGCGTCGTCTCGGAGATCCACTGGCCGTACGCGCCGGTGAGGATGCCCACCAGGCCGGTCCAGGAGCTGAGCAGGTGCAGATGGTGGAACATCGCTGTGACGAAGGACGTGATACCCAGCACCAGGGTCACCACCATCAGGGTGTCCTGGACTGGGTGGGGTTTTCCGTCCGTGGCGAACAGCCCTCCGGCGGTGTTGGGTCGCATTGCCTGTGCCATGGGGCACCTCCTGCGAAAGGCGGCGCATCGTAGCGCCATACACACCCGATGTGTACAGACTGACGGGGTTCCCGGCCTGATTTCAACCGGAAGCCACTGTCCGGGTACCCTGTATCGTCTGCACCGGTGTCTGTCCGGACAGAAGCAGGACGGCGCGGAACGGACCACGGTCCTCCGCCGCCGGCCCGGGGCCGCCGCCCGACCTCCGTTGTCAGTGGCGGCTGTTTTACTGACAGGCATCGTTGCGCAACGCATCACGACCCTCCTGCCACGGAACGACCGTGGCCGCTGAGTCCAAAGGAGGTGGGTTCCACATGCGTCACTACGAGGTGATGGTCATCCTCGACCCCGATCTCGAGGAGCGCTCTGTCTCCCCGCTGATCGAGAACTTCCTCTCTGTCGTCCGTGACGGCGGCGGAAAGGTCGAGAAGGTCGACACCTGGGGCCGTCGTCGTCTCTCGTACGAGATCAAGAAGAAGCCCGAGGGCATCTACTCGGTCATCGACCTGCAGGCCGAGCCTGCGGTCGTCAAGGAGCTCGACCGCCAGATGAACCTGAACGAGTCGGTCCTCCGGACCAAGGTCCTCCGTCCCGAGAACCACTGAGCTTCCGCTCAGCTGTTCCGGGATCCGAGTAGCAGCACAAGCAGCCAGCAGCACACCCGCCGAGAGGTTCCCCCATGGCAGGCGAGACCGTCATCACGGTCGTCGGCAACCTTGTCGATGACCCCGAGCTGCGCTTCACCCCGTCCGGTGCGGCCGTCGCGAAGTTCCGTGTCGCGTCGACCCCCCGCACCTTCGACCGTCAGACCAATGAGTGGAAGGACGGCGAGAGCCTGTTCCTGACGTGCTCGGTCTGGCGTCAGGCGGCGGAGAACGTCGCCGAGTCGCTTCAGCGAGGCATGCGCGTGATCGTGCAGGGCCGGCTGAAGCAGCGGTCCTACGAGGACCGTGAGGGCGTCAAGCGCACGGTCTACGAACTGGACGTCGACGAGGTCGGCGCCAGCCTGCGCAACGCCACGGCCAAGGTCACCAAGACCACCGGCCGAGGCGGTCAGGGTGGCTACAGCGGCGGTGGCGGCCAGGGCGGCGGCGGCTGGGGCGGTGGCCCCGGCGGCGGCCAGCAGGGCGGCGGTGCTCCCGCCGACGACCCGTGGGCGACCGGTGCTACCGCCGGCGGCCAGCAGGGCGGCGGCGGCGGCTGGGGCGGTGGCTCCGGCGGCGGTGGCGGCTACTCGGACGAGCCCCCCTTCTAGGCGGGGCCGCACCACACTTCTTGATCACACAGGAGAAACACCATGGCGAAGCCGCCTGTGCGCAAGCCTAAGAAGAAGGTCTGCGCGTTCTGCAAGGACAAGGTCACGTACGTGGACTACAAGGACACGAACATGCTGCGGAAGTTCATTTCCGACCGCGGCAAGATCCGTGCCCGCCGCGTGACCGGCAACTGCACGCAGCACCAGCGTGACGTCGCCACGGCCGTCAAGAACAGCCGTGAGATGGCGCTGCTGCCCTACACCTCCACCGCGCGATAAGGGAAGGGTGACCGACTCATGAAGATCATCCTCACCCACGAGGTCTCCGGCCTCGGTGCCGCGGGCGACGTCGTCGACGTCAAGGACGGCTACGCTCGCAACTACCTGGTGCCGCGGAAGCTCGCGATCCGCTGGACCAAGGGTGGCGAGAAGGACGTCGAGCAGATCCGTCGTGCTCGCAAGATCCACGAGATCCAGACCATCGAGCAGGCCAACCAGGTCAAGGCCCAGCTCGAAGGCGTCAAGGTCCGTCTGGCTGTCCGCTCCGGCGACGCCGGCCGCCTCTTCGGTTCCGTCACCCCGGCCGACATCGCCTCCGCGATCAAGGCCGCCGGTGGTCCCGAGGTGGACAAGCGCCGCATCGAGCTCGGTGCGCCGATCAAGACGCTGGGCGCTCACGAGACGTCCGTGCGTCTGCACCCCGAGGTTGACGCCAAGGTCAACATTGAGGTCGTCGCGGCCTGATCGCCGCGCCGGCTGAGGCAGTGAGCAGGGGCCGCACCCTCCGGGGTGCGGCCCCTCTCATGTCCCGGTGGTGCGCCGAGTTGTCCGACCCGCAGGGCCCGGTCCGTTTCACGTGAAACAGGAGCGCGTCAGCGGGTCGCTCCGGTGACGATCCAACGGCCCGACCGGGTGCGGACGGCGAGGGTGAGCAGACGCACGCTCATCATCAGCGTCATCGTGGCCCACAGGGCGGTCAGTCCGCCGCCCACCACCGGCACCAGCAGGGCCACGGGGGTGAACACCGCCAGCGTCGCCAGCATGGCCCAGGCGAGGTAGGGGCCGTCGCCCGCTCCCATGAGGATCCCGTCCAGGACGAAGACGATCCCCGAGATCGGCTGCGACAGGGCCACGATCACGAGCGCGGGCAGTGCGGCGTCCGTGACCGTGGAGTCGCTGGTGAACAGGGGCAGGAGGAGGGGACGCGAGATCACGACGAGCACGCCGAGAACCACGCCGACCGCGATGCCCCACTCGACCATGCGGCGGCATGCCTCCCGGGCCCCCTGGGCGTCACCGGCTCCGAGATAACGGCCGATGATGGCCTGCCCCGCGATGGCGATGGCATCGAGAGCGAAGGCGAGCAGGCTCCACAGGGAGAGGATGATCTGGTGGGCCGCCATGTCGGCATCCCCGAGACGGGCGGCGATGGCCGTGGTGATCATGAGAATGGCCCGCAGGGAGAGCGTACGCACCAGCAAGGGCGCACCGGCCTGGGCCGAGGCCCTGATACCGGCCGGATCCGGACGCAGGGAGGCACCGTGCTTGCGGGCCCCCCGCACCACGACGACGAGGTAGATCGCGGCCATACCGCATTGGGCGATGACGGTGCCCCAGGCGGAGCCCGCGATGCCGAAGCCGGCGCCGTAGACGAGGGCGACGTTCAGGATGCCGTTGGCGAGGAAGCCTCCCGTGGCCACGTAGAGAGGGGTCTTGGTGTCCTGGAGCCCGCGCAGGACACCAGTGGCCGCCAGGACCACCAGCATGGCCGGGATGCCGAGGGCGGAGATCCGCAGATACGTGACGGCGTAGGGAGCGGCCGTGCTGGAGGCACCGAACAGGTCGATGAGCGCGGGTGCTGTGGGCAGGACCACGGCGATGACGCCCGCACCCAGCAGCAGAGCGAGCCAGATACCGTCCATGCCCTGCCGGATGGCCGCCGGAAGGTCTCCTGCCCCGACGCGCCGGGCAACGGCGGCCGTGGTGGCGTAGGCCAGGAAGACGAACACGCTGACGGCGGTCATCAGCAGAGCCGAGGCGACTCCCAGCCCGGCCAGTTGCGCCGTGCCCAGATGGCCGACGATGGCACTGTCGGCCATGACGAAGAGAGGCTCGGCGACGAGTGCACCGAACGCCGGGACGGCCAGCAGGACGATCTCTCGGTCGTGCCGGCGCCGACTGGTCCGGGGGCTCGGAGGGGCCTGTGTCATGTGCACCAATCTAATCGTCCACAGGTAAGAGATGCAAAGCCCCTGCGTCCCTTACTTGTTCCCGCAGAGTGTGTGGTTGCGTACACCGTCCGACGTGATCTTGGGCCGACTGGGGAAGTTTTTCTTCTGCACAGCCGGTGGACGGCAAACCTGCAGGTCAAGCCGCTTCATGCCGGGGCCGGCGGAGCTTGTTCACAGCGCTGTCCACGGTGTCGTGCACAGGTTTGGCGGAGTTCTCCACAGCATTGGGCCGGTCGTCCACATGGCCTGTGGATAACCAGATTGGCTGACGGTGCCGACGGGCCTACGGTGGTCCGGCGTCCCGCTCCTTCCGCCGATTCCGGAATCGCCACATATCCGGCGCGCGACTACCGGAGTCGGGCCTCTTATGTGTCAGTGCCGTGCCGTAGAAAGAGGGGCACGGTGAGGTCCGCTCGCGGACGGGAGGAGGTGGCTCGGTGAGCATTTCCGAGCCCTTGGACGATCCGTGGGCCGACAGCGGTCCCAGTGATCGTCTGCCTGCCTCCCGTCGCCGGGACGAGGGCGGTCGAGGCCGCGACGAGCGCCACGACCGCGGCCGGGACACCGACGGGTGGGACGCCGGCGGCTCGCCGTTCGAGCGGGTACCGCCCCAGGACCTGGAGGCCGAGCAGTCGGTGCTCGGCGGCATGCTGCTGTCCAAGGACGCCATCGCCGACGTGGTGGAACTCCTCAAGGGCCACGACTTCTACAAGCCGGCGCACGAGACCATCTACACGGCGATCCTCGACGTCTACGCCAAGGGGGAGCCGGCCGACCCCATCACCATCGCCGCCGAACTGACCAAGCGCGGTGAGATCAACAAGGTCGGCGGGGCCTCGTACCTGCACACCCTCGTCCAGACGGTGCCGACCGCCGCCAACGCGGCCTACTACGCGGAGATCGTCCACGAGCGCGCGGTGCTCCGCCGCCTGGTCGAGGCCGGCACGCGCATCACCCAGATGGGATACGCGGGCGACGACGACGTCGACGAGATCGTCAACCGCGCCCAGGCCGAGATCTACGCGGTGACCGAGCAGCGCACCAGCGAGGACTACCTGCCCCTGGGCGACATCATGGAGGGTGCCCTCGACGAGATCGAGGCCATCGGGTCGCGCAGCGGGGAGATGACGGGCGTCCCCACCGGGTTCACGGACTTCGACTCGCTCACCAACGGTCTGCATCCGGGTCAGATGATCGTCATCGCCGCCCGGCCCGCCATGGGAAAGTCCACCCTCGCCCTGGACTTCGCGCGCGCGGCATCCATCAAGCACAACCTGCCGAGCGTCGTCTTCTCCCTCGAGATGGGGCGCAACGAGATCGCGATGCGCCTGCTGTCCGCCGAGGCCAGGGTCGCCCTGCACCACATGAGATCCGGCACGATGACCGACGAGGACTGGACCCGGCTGGCACGCCGGATGCCGGACGTGTCCGCGGCGCCGCTCTACATCGACGACTCCCCGAACCTGTCGATGATGGAGATCCGCGCGAAGTGCCGTCGGCTCAAGCAGCGCAACGACCTGAAACTGGTCGTGATCGACTACCTCCAGCTGATGCAGTCCGGTGGCTCCAAACGCGCCGAGAGCCGTCAGCAGGAGGTCTCCGACATGTCCCGGAACCTGAAGCTGCTCGCCAAGGAGCTGGAGATTCCGGTCATCGCGCTCTCTCAGCTCAACCGTGGTCCCGAACAGCGCACGGACAAGAAGCCGATGGTCTCCGACCTGCGTGAGTCCGGCTCCATCGAGCAGGACGCGGACATGGTCATCCTGCTGCACCGCGAGGACGCCTACGAGAAGGAGTCCCCCCGGGCCGGCGAGGCCGACCTGATCGTGGCCAAGCACCGCAACGGCCCCACCGCCACCATCACGGTCGCCTTCCAGGGCCACTACTCGCGCTTCGTGGACATGGCCCAGACCTGACGCGGGGCGGGTGCAGGGCTTCACGGGGCTTCGTCGGTTCTGTCGGCGGATCTCGGGGCAGTGAGAGGGGCGGGTGCTGAGAAGGGCGGGGCGGATGTCCGCAGCGCCCGGGGCACGGGGCCGGGCCGGCGGGCTGGGCCCGTTGCCCCTGCGCGTGTCCTCGTCCGGGGCGTCGTATCCCGATCGGGTACGGGGACGGAACGTGCGGCCCCTCGGACGATCCCCGGGACGCACCGTCGGCCGGGCCGTCGCCGGTCGGCACGGTCGTGGCCTGGGCACGTGCTGGACTGGGGGCATGACGTCATCTCAGGAAGAACTGCTGCCGGGTACTCGCAGGGCGCTGCTGCACCGGGTCGCCGTCGCCCAGGCGGAGGGGCGGGCCCCGTCGGTGGTGGCGGCCGTGGCGCGGGGCGGGCGGGTCGTGTGGACCGGAGCGCGGGCCTCGTCCGAGGAGTCGGTGCCGGGGGCGGACACGCAGTACCGCATCGGTTCGATCACCAAGACCTTCACTGCCGTGCTGACGCTCCGGCTGCGGGACGAGGGCCTGCTCGACCTGCAGGACCCTCTGGAGAAGCATCTGCCGGGCACCGGCGTGGGCAAGGTGACCGTGGCCGAACTGCTCGCCCATGCCGGGGGCCTGGCCGCCGAGACACCGGGCCCCTGGTGGGAGCGGACTCCCGGGTCTCTGCGCCCGGAGCTGGCCGATGTGCTGGGGGAGCGTCCCTCGGTGCATCCGGCAGGGCGGCGGTTCCACTACTCCAACCCCGGATACGCCCTGCTGGGTGCCCTGGTGGAACAGACGCGGGGCGCACCGTGGGAGGAGGTGCTGCGACGGGAGGTGCTCGAACCGCTGGGGCTGGAGCGGACCGGTGTGCGGCCTCAGGCTCCGTACGCGCAGGGCTGGGCGGTACACCCCTGGGCCGATGTGCTGCTGCCGGAACCCGCCGCCGATCTCGGACGCATGGCACCGGCGGGCCAGTTGTGGTCCACGGCGGGGGACCTGGCGCGCTTCGCGGCCTTCCTCGTCGAGGGCGAGGAGCAGGTGCTGAGCGCCGCGTCCGTGAGTGAGATGAGGGCTCCGGCGGCCCCGGCCGAGGCGGCGGACGTGGCGGGAGGGTACGCGTACGGCCTCGGCCTGGAGCTGCGGCACCACAACGGGCGGGCTCTGGTCGGGCACACGGGTTCGCTGCCGGGCTTCCTCGCCTGTCTCACGGTCGGGGTGGAGGACGACGTGTCCGTGGTGGTGCTGGCGAACTGTACGTCCGGGATCCCGGTGTTCTCCCTCGCCGCCGATCTGGTGCGCATCACCGCCGAGGCGGAGCCCCGCCTCCCGGCGCCCTGGAAGCCCGTGCGGCAGACGGATCCGGATCTGCTGGAGCTGGTGGGCCCGTGGTACTGGGGGACGCAGTCCTGTGCCCTGCGCCTGTCTGCCGACGGTCTTCTCTCGCTGGAGCCCTTGTCCGGTGCCGGACGCCGCTCACGCTTCCGGCCGAACGGCGACGGTACCTGGACGGGACTGGAGGGCTACTACGCGGGAGAGGTCCTGAAGCCCGTGCGCCGGCCCGACGGGGCGGTGGGGCACCTTGACCTGGGATCCTTCGTGTTCACCCGCAGGCCCTACGACGCCGGTGCGCCGGTGCCCGGAGGCGTGGATCCCGAAGGGTGGCGTGGGGTCGGGTAGCCCACGCCACCTTCTCTCACGGTGGGTGTTTCACGTGAAACGTCCGGCGCGTCCCGCTACAGCGCCAACTTGAAGCCGACGTGGGAGGCCGTGAAGCCCAGCCGCTCATAGAAGCGGTGTGCGTCGGTGCGTGTGGCGTCCGAGGTGAGCTGGACCAGTTGGCATCCTTGCCGACGGGACTCGTCGATCGCCCACTCGATGAGCTGGGTTCCCAGTCCGCTGCCACGCTCGTCGGCATGGACGCGGACACCCTCGATGACGGACCGGGTGGCGCCACGTCGGGAGAGCCCTGGGATCACGGTGAGCTGGAGGGTGCCGACGACCCGGTCGCCGCGCACTGCCACCACCAGGTGCTGATGCGGATCAGTACGGAGCCGCTCCAGTGCGGTCAGGTACGGGCCGAGGTCGTCCGGCGATTCGCGCTGGGCGCCCAACGGGTCGTCGGCGAGCATGCCGACGATCGCGGGGAGGTCGTCGGCGACCACGGCGCGTATCTCAAGATCTGTCATGCCCGCACCCTATGTGGGCGGGGGCGGGGTGGTCCGGCCCGAGATGATCGGACCAGAGGGCGGTCAGGCCGGAACCGGAGCCTTGAGTGTCTCCACCGCCCGGACCAGGGGCGCCAGGTCCGGGTTCTCCGCCGCCTCGTCGAGGGCCTGGCGAAGGGCCTGATCATGTGTCGGACGCGCCTCGTCGAGGAGAGTCAGGCCGGCGCGGGTGACATTGGTGTAGATGCCGCGTCGGTCGGTGGGGCAGAGATAGCGCTCGAGCAGGCCGCGGTCCTCCAGCCGGGTCACCAGACGGGTGGTGGCGCTCTGGCTGAGCACGACGGCGTCGGCCACCTGCTTCATCTGCAGATGTCCTCCCTCGCCGTCGTGCTGGCGGCTGAGCACGTTGAGCAGGGAGTACTCGCGCACGCTGAGGCCGTGTCCCGCCTGGAGGGCGCGTTCGACGTGCGGCTCGATTCTCCCGTGCAGCAGGGAGAGAGCCCACCAGCCCTCGGCGAGAGCGGTGAGGCTGGGGTCCGTGGCTGTCATGGGGCGGTGTCCTCCGTCCAGGAACTGCTCCTTTCCAGCGTAGAGCACGGACGCAATAGCCCGCGTTTGCAAATAGGCAGCGTCTGCAATTATTGTCTCGAAGCGTAAAGCGCTGCTGCAATCATGTGGAAGGTCCTCCCATGCCTCTCGCCCTGCTCGCTCTGGCGATCGGAGCCTTCGGGATCGGTACGACGGAGTTCGTGATCATGGGCCTGCTGCCCGAGGTCGCCGGTGACTTCGGTGTCTCCGTCCCCACGGCCGGTCTGCTCGTCACCGGCTACGCGCTGGGAGTCGTGTTCGGCGCCCCGCTGATGACCGTGCTCGGCACCAGGGTGTCCCGCAAGCGGATGCTGATGCTGCTGATGGGCCTGTTCGTCGTCGGAAACGTCGTCTCGGCCCTGGCTCCCTCCTTCGGCCTCATGCTGACCGGCCGGGTCGTCGCGTCCTTGGCTCACGGTGCCTTCTTCGGCATCGGCTCCGTGGTCGCGGCGGATCTGGTCGCCCCCGACCGGAAGGCCGGCGCCATCGCCCTGATGTTCACCGGACTGACCGTCGCCAACGTGGTCGGAGTCCCTCTGGGCACCCTCGTCGGTCAGTCCCTCGGCTGGCGGGTGACGTTCGGCATCGTCGCGGCCCTGGGCGTCATCGGTCTGGCGGGTATCGCCGTCCTGGTTCCCGAGGTGAGCAGGCCCGAAGGCGTCCGGTTGCGCCATGAACTGGCCGCCTTCAAGAACGTCCAGGTCCTGCTGGCCATGGCGATGACCGTGCTGGGCTTCGGTGGCGTCTTCGCGGCCATCACCTACATCGCGCCGATGATGACCCACGTCGCGGGCTTCGCCGCCGGGTCCGTCACCTGGCTCCTGGTCCTCTTCGGCCTCGGCATGGTGGGCGGCAACCTCCTCGGCGGCCGGTTCGCCGACCGTGCCCTGATGCCCATGCTCTACGTGTCCCTGGGGGCGCTGGCCGTCGTGCTGGCCCTGTTCGCCGTGACCGCCCACCACAAGGTCGCGTCCGCCGTGACGATCACCTTGATCGGTGCCCTCGGATTCGCGACGGTGCCGCCGCTGCAGAAGCGGGTGCTCGACCAGGCGAAGGGCGCCCCCACGCTGGCCTCGGCAGTGAACATCGGTGCCTTCAACCTCGGCAACGCTCTCGCGGCCTGGCTCGGTGGCGCGGTGATCGCGGCCGGTCTCGGCTACACCGCCCCCAACGGGGTGGGCGCCCTCCTGGCCGCCGGCGCCCTCGTCCTGGCCGTCGTCTCGGCCGCACTGGAACGCCGTGACACGGACGTCCCGGCCGCCGCCGGTCCGGCCGCGCCCGTCGAGCAGCCGGTCACCGCGCGGCTCTGACGTCCACGAACCGGCGGCCGCGAAGAACGGGCCGTCCCGACCGGCAGGAGCACCCGGTCACGCACGACCCCGCCCCCATCCAATCCCTCTGCTTCCAGGAGTACCCCGCATGAGCACCACCACTGCCGTGAACCCGCTGACCACGTCGGACGCCGAAGTCCTGGTCGCCGCCGCACGCCGCGCCGCCGACACCTCGGGTGTCCCGGTGAGCATCACCGTGCTGGACGCCGGAGGCCATCTGCTCGCCTTCCGCAGGGACGACCGCGCCGTGCTGATCTCGGGCGAGACCAGCACCCGGAAGGCGTACACGGCCCTGCAACTGAACGCGGCCACTGTCGACCTGGTCCTGGCCGTGCAGCCCGGCGCCCCGTTCCACACCCTGCCCACCGCGCTCGACCGCCCTCTCCTGTTCATCGCCGGCGGTGTCCCCGTCCACCGCGACGGGCGCCTGATCGGGGCGATCGGTGTCGGGGGAGGCGCGCCCGAGCAGGACCACGCCTTCGCTACGACCGCGGTGGACGCGCTCCTGTGACGGCGAGGCCGCGATCCCCGCACTCCTGCGGGTTCGGGTGCTATGTCAGGCCCGCTGGGCCGCCCTGCTGATCGGCCGGGGTCAGCCCGCGGCGACCGTCAACGGCGCGAATCTGCGGCTCCAGTCCCCGGGCAGGTCCGTGATGCCGTACGTCATCACGGCGTTGAAGGCGACCGAGGCCAGACCGTGCTTCTTGGCCCAGTCGAGGAACGCCCCGTGACGCACGTCGATGTCCGTGCGCAGTGGGCGGTCGGTGCCCGCGGCCAGGGAGCTGACGAGCGCCTGCGCGGTCGATGTGTCGCGGGCGATCAGCGGACCCACGACGTGGGTGTCCATGTTGGGCCACGCAGCCGCGTACCCCGTGAGCCGTCCGTCGTCCTCGGCGACGCGCACCTGGTCGGCGAATGAGGGGAGGCGGGTGAGCAGGGGGGTGCGGTCCGCGCCGAACACCTCCTCGTCCAGTCGCAGAAGGGCGGGCAGATCGTCGGCCGTCGCGGGCCGGGTGGCGACCGCGGGGTCGCCCCCGCCCGGACGGAACCGTCCGCGCAGCATCTCCGCCCTGCCGACGAGCCGGAAGCCGAGCTCCTCGTACAGCGGACGACCGTGGGGTGTCGCGTGCAGGGTCAGCGGAGTGGTGTCCATGACGGAGAGGACATGGCGCATCAACCAGCGCCCGATTCCCTGCCGGGCGTACCGCTCGGCGACCAGGACCATGCCGATGGCCCCCAGCTCGGGGCGGGGCCCGTGGCCGTACTCGGTGACGACGCAGCCGGCCATCAGTCCGCCGTCGGGGTCGTCGATGCCGTATCCCTGTCCGGCGGAGAGCAGGAGTCCCCACTTGTGCTCCTCGCGTGGCCAGCCGCGGTTCTCGGACAGGTTGGCGCATGCGGTGAGATCGCGGAGCGTCAGACGGCGGATCGGCCGTGAGACGGGGGATGGAGTAGGCACGGAGGTCACCCTGGCCGACCTCGGCCGCGGCCGTCCACTCGTTATGCGGGACCGGCTGACGCCGGGACCGGCAGACCTCGGGACCGGCAGGCTTGGGGACCGGCAGGCTTTCGGACAGGCAGCGCTGAGTTCCCCTCTCGTCGGCGGTCGAGGACGTTTCACGTGAAACGTCCTCGCTAGCCTCGTGCCTCATGACTCGGCTGCATCTGTTCGATCTGGACGGCACACTGCTGCACGGCACCACGGCTCCGGTGGAGATCTCCCGCCAGCTCGGTCTGGAGGCCGAGACAGTGGCGCTGGACCGGGCGATCTCGACGGGCCTGATCGGACCTACGGAGTACGCGACACGGGTACACGCGCTCTGGGCGGGCCTCACCGAGGCGCATGTGGCAGCGGCTTTCGACGCGGCACCCTGGCTGACTCGCATCCGTGAGGTCTGGGCGGAGATCACGCGGCGCGGCGAGTACTGCGCGGTGATCTCGCTGTCGCCGTCCTTCTTCGTGGAGCGGCTCCGCGACTGGGGAGCTCATGCTGCGCACGGCTCCGTCTTCCCGGCCGTGCCGTTCACCGAGCCGGTCGATCCGACGGGCGTTCTCAGCGCGGCGGCCAAGGTCAGGATCGCCGACCGGCTGTGTGCGGAGTTCGGTGTGACGCGGGCAGACTGTGTGGCCTATGGCGATTCGCACTCGGACCTCGACCTGTTCGGTGCGGTGCCTGTCTCCGTCGCGGTGAACGCGGACCACCACGTGGACGGGCTGGCGACCCATTGCTACTCCGGGCGGGACCTCTCGGAGGTCTACGAGCTGGTGCGCGCCGCCTGATCCCGCAGGTCAGCCGAGGTCGGATGCGTGCAGGGCACGTACCCCTTCGGTGTTGCCGTCCAGGAAGTGGCGGAGGGAGAGCGGCACGAGGTGGACGGAGGCGATCCCGACCCGGGTGAACGGCACGCGGACGATCTCGTACTCACCGGCGGGCTCCTCGACCTCCGGGCCGTGTCGCAGCGAGGGATCCATGGATGCGAGACGGCACACGAAGAAGTGCTGCACCTTCACGCCGGTGGCGCCGCCGTCCTCCCCGATGTGCTCCACAGTGTCCACGAAGCACGGCACGACGTCCGAGATCTTCGCTCCGAGCTCCTCGTGGACCTCCCGGTGCAAGGCGTCGACCACGGTCGCGTCTCCCGGCTCGACCCCGCCTCCGGGCGTCACCCAGTAGGGATCGACGCCGGGCTTCGTGCGCTTGATCAGGATCAGATGGTCGTCGTCCAGCAGAACCGCACGGGCGGTGCGCTTGACCACGGGGCGGACGGTCATGGTGGAAATGTGGCCCGGTTGGTTCCACGTGAAACATCGCCGGTCGCCTTCGGCGCTCCCCCGTGCGCTGCGGTGTTGTCTCTCCGGTCCGCAACCCGGCTCACCCCGTCGGCCGACGCGAGCCGCGCTCGTCCAGCCCCAGCGACCTCAGTGTCGGCTCTGCAGCCTGTCCGCTGACCACGCCGCCACAGGGCCGACCACGCCACCCCGCAGGGCCGACCACGCCGCAGGGGCCGACCACGCCATCCCGCAGGGCCGACCACGCCACCGTAGGGCCGGTGCGGCGGAACCGGCGCCTCGCCGCCCCGATCAGCACCAGTCCGATGCCGCCTGCTGTAACCGGTCGTGGGCGCGTGCCACGTGCGGCAACGCCAGGGTGCCCGTGCGCACCACCAGGAAGTAGGTGCGCAGGGGCGGGACCGCCGGCTCGTACAGGGCCCGCACCGCGCCCCGTTCCAGGGCCGTGGCGCACAGATAGCGGGGGAGCACCGCCAGCCCGGCGCCGGCGACGGTGCAGGCCAGCACCGCGCGCAGGTCGGGGACGACGACGGAGCCCGGTGAGGGCGGGCGGGAGTCGAAGACCGAGGCCCAGTAGCGGGCCACGAAAGGCAGCGACTCGTGCACCTCGATCACCGGCACCTGTTCCAGGACGGAGGTTCCGGTGTGGCGCAGGGCGCCGTCGCCGATGCGTTCGGCCCAGCGCGGTGCGGCGACCAGGACGTGCTCCTCGTCGCAGAGCGCGGTCGCGGAGAGCAGGGCTCCGCGGGGCCGCATCGTGCTGATGGCGAGATCGTGATGCCCGGCGGCCAGCCCGTCCAGGACGTCATCCGCGGTACCGAAGGAGGCGCGCAGGTCCAGGCTCCGTCGGTCCTCCGTGGTCAGACCGGTGAGGGCGGGAAGGACCCGCTCGGCGACGAATTCGGCGGGTCCGGCCAGGTGCAGGGTGCGCGACGAGGAGGACTCCTCCAGGCCCGTCCCGGTGATCTCCACCAGGGCGTCGAGGTGGGGTGCGGCCTTGTGGGCGAGTTCGTCCCCGACAGGGGTCGGTGTCACACCGCGGGCCTGCCGCAGGAACAGCGGACGCCCGACCTGGCGCTCCAGCGTCCGGATCTGCGAGGTGACGGCGGGCTGGGAGAGACCGAGCAGCGCGGCGGCGCGGGTGAAGGAACCGGCCCGGTGCACGGTGACGAACGTCCGCAGCAAGGCCAGATCCACGGCAGGCACTCCCCCTCGTCGGCACCGGCTGACGCCCCCGGCGGCGTCCCACTATAAATAAGTCGATAGGTCGCTGTCGTTTGTGTGATTGGACACTGACAGTGAGTCAACTAGCCTTGGTCGCGCGGTTCTTCGCGCGCAGAACCGAGGGCGGTCCGAGCCACGAGGGGGGAGGCTCGGACCGCCCGTCGCCGGACCGGTGGAGGCTGCCGGCCCGCGAGGTCAGTCGGCCGACACGTCCAGGGCGTGCAGGACGTCCGCCACCAGGTCCTCGGCGTCCTCGGCGCCGACCGAGAGGCGGATGAAACCCTCCGGCACGGCGTCCCCGCCCCACCGCCCCCGTCGCTCGGCCGTGGAGCGGACACCGCCGAAGCTGGTCGCCCCGTCCACGAGACGCAGCGCGTCGAGGAAGCGTTCCGCGCGGGCGTGCGTCGGCAGCGTGAAGGACACCACGCACCCGTATCCGCGCATCTGCCGTGAGGCGACCGGGTACGACGGGTCGTCGACGAGTCCGGGGTAGCGCAGACCCGTCACCTCGGGACGCTCCCGCAGCGCACGGGCGAGGACGAGCGCGGTCGCGTTCTGCCGTTCCACGCGCAGCTGCAGTGTGGCGAGGGAACGGTGTGCCAGCCATGCCTCCATGGGGCCCGGGATCGCACCGGTGATCTTGCGCCAGCGCCGCACGGCCGCCATGGCCCGGCCGTCCCGTCCGGCGACGTAGCCGAGGAGGAGGTCACCGTGACCGGTGAGCTGCTTGGTTCCGCTCGCCACCGTGAAGTCGGCGCCGAGTTCGAGGGGGCGCTGCCCGAGCGGGGTCGCCAGTGTGTTGTCGACGGCGACCAGGGCGCCGCGGGCATGGGCCTCGGCGACCAGCCGCCGGATGTCGCACACGTCCAGCCCAGGGTTGGACGGTGTCTCGATCCACAGCAGGTTCGCTCCGTCGAGCAGGTCGAGCTGGGCGTCACCGCCCGTCGGCGCGGTGCGCACCTCGATGCCGAACGCCTCCAGCTGGGCGCGTGCCAGCGGCAGCGCCTGGTAGCCGTCGTCCGGCAGGACGGCCACGTCCCCGGAGCTCAGCTGGGAGAAGAGCACCGCGGAGATCGCCGCCATGCCGGAGGCGAACACCAGTGTCTCGACGCCGTCCTGGCTGGGTGCCTCCAGCTCGCCGACGGCTCGTTCCAGCAGGGTCCAGGTCGGGTTCTCGTCCCGGCCGTAGGTGTACGGGCCGGTGGGGTCTCCGGGAAGGTGGAAATGGGCCGCGAACACCGGCCCGGGCAGGGTCGGCTCGTGCTTGACCGGCTCGGGGAGCCCGGCCCGCACCGCGCGCGTGCCGTCCCCGGGGCCGGAAGCGGCGGGGTGACCGTTCGTCGTGGGACCGCTCATGCCGCCCGTCCTTCCACCTGTGCGCGCACCGCGGCCAGCAGTCCGTCGCTCGCCGCTTCCACCATGGCCAGACAGGTCTCGAATCCGTCCCGCTCGCCGTAGTAGGGGTCGGGCACGTCGGGATCGTCGACCGCGCAGGGATCGTACGACCGCAGCAGACACACCTTGGCCGCGTCCTGCTCGGTGGGGGCGAGCCGGCGCAGGGCCCGCAGGTGGCCGGTGTCGAGCGCGACGACGAGGTTGAGACGGGGGAACCACGACGGATCGAACTGCCGGGCCGTGTGGTCGCCGTCGTAGCCGTTCTCGCGGAGGACGGATACCGCCCGGTGGTCGGCGCCGTCCCCCTCGTGCCAGCCGCCCGTGCCGGCGCTGTCGACCTCGATCAGGCCCCCGAGCCCGGCCTCCGCCACGCGGGCGCGGAAGACGGACTCGGCCATCGGGGAGCGGCAGATGTTGCCGGTGCAGACGAAGCAGACGCGGTAGGTCATGTGCTCAGTCCCCGTCGGGCAGGACGAGGTTGAGCGCCCACGAGACGACCGAGATGATGAGCCCGCCGAGCACCGCGGTCCAGAAGCCCTCCACGTGGAAGCTCAGGTCGACCACCTCGGCGAGCCAGGAGGTCAGCAGCAGCATCAGCGCGTTCACCACCAGGGTGAACAGACCGAGCGTCAGGACGAGCAGCGGCAGACTGAGGAGCTGCACGACGGGCTTGACCAGGACGTTCACCACGCCGAAGATCAACGCGACGAGGATCAGGGTGCCGGCTTTCTTGCCCGTGCTGTCCCCGGTGAGGGTGATGTTGTCGACCAGCCACACCGCGACGGCGAGGGCGCCCGCGTTGGCGATCGTCTTGACTAGGAAATTCATCATGTGTCTGATCGTGGCAGACACGATCGGACCTGGGCAGTGAGGTGGGGGCGGGCATCGCCATGAAGGCATTCCGGCTGGACGAACTGGAGGCCGAGCGGGCCGCCAACGACGGTGCGTACCTGCAGTTCCTGCGGGAGCGGAACATGTCGGTCGGGCTCTACGCGCTCGATGCCGGGGTTCAGGACCCGCAGCAGCCGCACCGGCAGGACGAGGTGTACTTCGTCGTCAGCGGCCGGGCGTCGATCACCGTGGGCACGGAGACCACGCAGGTGGCGCGCGGCAGCGTCGTGTACGTGCCGGCGGGCGTGCCGCACAAGTTCCACCACATCAGCGAGGACCTGCGGGTTCTGGTCGTCTTCTCCCCGCCCGAGAGCTGAGCCGGGGTCTCGGGGTTCCCTAGGGGTTCGCTCAGGGGAGGACAAGGGGTCCGCGGCCCCCGTGGGACCTCCGGCCGTCCTAGCATCGAGTGCAGGACATCATCGACACGACCCGTAACCGGCGGGCGGAGAGGTAAGGACGAGGGCCATGCGAGAGATCTTCACGGGACTGCCGTGGTGGGTGAAGTGGATCGCGGTGCCGGTCATCGCCCTGGTCGTGTTCGGCGGCCTGATAGCGAGCGTGGTCGGCTTCGTGATCAGCCTCCTCTTCAAGCTGCTGGTGTGCGTCGCCCTGATCGGCGGACTCATCTACGTCGTGCGGAAGTTCATGACCGGCTCCACCTCGCGCAGCGACTGGTGAGCCGGCCGGGAACCGGGGCGGCAGCACGGCCCGTCACCGGTTCCCTCGGCCGGGGGAACTTCGCCGGTGGACGGGCCACGGATGGTGACGGACGGTTAGAGTCCGACACGCGGCGTGGGGACGGCGCATCCCCGCGAGCGGCCCGCACGCCCACCCGTGTTCCCCGCACGGGCCGCCCCTCGCCCTCGGGAGTGATCCTTGGCCCCGGCCGACACCGCCCCTGCCCACGTGGCCTCCGTCCCCTCGCAGCCCAGCGCACCGGAGTCCGCCGCGGCCCTGCCGACCGCGACACTCATCGGCTCGGTGCAGCGCGCGCTGCGGCTGCTGGAGTGTGTGTCGGGACACACGTACGGGGCTCCGGCCAAGCAGCTGGCCCGGGAGACCGGGCTCGCCCTTCCCACGACGTATCACCTGCTGCGGACCCTGGTCCACGAGGGCTATCTGCGCCGGGACAAGGGACTGTTCTTCCTCGGAGAGGCCACCGAGAGGCTGAGCAGCAGCGGAGCGCGGCAGAAACGCCGCACCGCGTTCCTCGAGGCCCTCGCCCACTGGAGGGACGCCCTCGGCGCGCCCGTGTACTACGCGGTCTACCGCGAGGGCGAGATCGACGTCCTGTGCGTCTCGGACACCCCCGGCAACCCCGCGGTCGAGGAGTGGGCCGCCTTCCGGGAGACCGGTCACGCCCACGCCATCGGGCAGTGCCTGCTCTCCCAGCTGGGCGAGGAGGACCGCCGTGACCACCTCGCCCGCCATCCGGTCCGGCCCGTCACGCCGTACACGGTGCGGGACGGGCACAGTCTGCTCCGGCGCCTCGAACGCTCCCGCCGCACGGACGTGGTGACGGAGCGACAGGAGTACGCCGTCGGGACGGTCTGTGCGGCAATCCCGGTCACCGTCGGCAGTACGGCCGCGGCGATCGCGATCTCGCTGCCCGCACACCAGGCCGACCGCCTGGTCCCGGCGGCACAGCGTCTGCAGACGGAGGGGGCGCGTCTCGTCGGGTCGCTCGCACTCTCTATCAGTATCTGAAAACTTACTCCTTGTGATCTGCTGTGTACTTTCAGCAAGATTCCATCAGGTGTCAGGTGGTCCATTCCCGGCCAGTCGACGGCAAATGACGGGGTAGGCGATGCGCGAATCCGTGCAGGCAGAGGTCATGATGAGCTTTCTCGTGTCGGAGGAGCTGTCCTTCCGTATCCCGGTGGAACTCCGCTACGACACCTGTGATCCCTATGCCGTGCGGCTGACGTTCCATCTTCCGGGTGATGCGCCGGTGACCTGGGCGTTCGGTCGGGAGCTTCTGGTCGACGGCGTGGGGCGACCGTGCGGTGAGGGCGACGTACGGGTTTCTCCCGTGGAACCGGACGCCTTGGGCGAGGTGATGATCCGGCTCCAGGTCGGCAGCGACCAGGCGCTGTTCCGTTCCTCGACGGCTCCGCTGGTGGCGTTCCTCGACCGCACGGACAAGCTGGTCCCGCTGGGCCAGGAAGGCGCGCTCGCGGACTTCGACGCCCACCTGGACAACGCGTTGGACCGGATCCTGGCGGAACAGAGCGCCGGCTGACGCCCCCGCGGGCCGCCCGGGCGGGCGGACGCGCTCCTGAGCGTTCCGCCCACGATGCGCAGAAACGCTCCGCCACCTCCCGGCAGCCACGTTGGGGCGGTCACCTCCCGCCGACCGGCTCGCGTCACCGCGGCGGACGAGGACCGGCTCCCTCGCGCGGCGGAACGCGGGTGCCGCAGCGGGGCCGTCACGGGCGCCGCAGCGCCGGGCAGCCGGTGGGGGCGGAGGGCTCGCCGGGGGCTGGTGAGCGCCCGTCGAACCCCGAGACCGGCGCGTCACCTCGGCGCGGGCTGTTCCACCACGGGACCGGGCCGCCCGGCCCGGCGAGGCTCAGCGCTTGCGCCGCCTCCCCCGCCCCCCGCGCGGGGAGGCCGACCGGGCTTCCGTAACCGTCCCGCCGCCCCCGGCCGGCGTGGCTGCCTTCGGCCGGCCGCCGCCCGTCGGACGGTCCGCCGAGACGACCAGGGCGGCCAGTGCCGTGGTGACCGGCACGGAGGCGACCAGTCCGATCGACCCGATGAGGGTCCGCACGATCTCCTCCGCCACCAGTTCGCTGTTGGCCACCGTTCCGACGCCGCTCTGCGCGATGGAGAACAGCAGCAGCAGCGGCAGGGCGGCACCCGCGTAGGCGAGGACGAGTGTGTTGACCACCGAGGCGATGTGGTCACGGCCGATCCTGATCCCCGCGCGGTACAGCGCGCGCCGGCTCATCAGCGGATTGGCCTCGTGCAGTTCCCACACCGCGGACGTCTGCGTGACGGTGACGTCGTCCAGCACACCCAGCGAGCCGATGATCACTCCGGCCAGCAGCAGGCCGCTCATGTCGATCCCGGGATACAGCCCGTGGATCAGACCGGTGTTGTCGTCCGTGTTCCCGGTCAGCGCCGCCCAGCCGATGAACACCGAGCCGAGGATGCCGATCAGCAGCAGGGAGATCAGGGTGCCCAGGACGGCGACCGACGTGCGGGCGGACAGCCCGTGACAGAGATACAGCGCGATCAGCATGATGGCGCTCGCCCCGACCACGGCGACGGCCAGGGGGTTCGACCCCTGCAGGATCGCGGGCAGGATGAAGAAGTTGAGCACCACGAAGCTCATGGCCAGGGCGACCAGCGCCATGACCCCGCGCAGCCGTCCCACGGCCACGACCGCGAGCGCGAAGACGCCGGCCAGCAGCGCCAGGGGGAAGCGCCGGTTCACGTCGGTGACCGAGTACTGCAGGTCCTTCGGCGCGGACGGCTCGTAGGCGACGACGACTTCCTGGTCCCGGCTCAGCTGACGGGACTGGTCGGGCTGCACGATCTCGGTGAACGTACGGCCCTTGTCCTTGCCGGAGTCCACGCGGATCGTGGCCTTCTTGCAGGTGCCGTCCGCCTGTTGCTGGGCCGACGAGCCCTCCGCCGTGGAGGTGTCGCCGGTCGGCACGCCCCCGGAGGCGTTGACCGACCTGCAGCTGACCTCGACCACCTCGGTGACCGTCGCCTGCTGGGTCTGCCGGTCGAAACCCACACCGGTGCGTTCGTGCCCGGGGGTACCGCCCGGCCACAGCACCACCAGGCCGGCCAGCACGGCCACGGCGAACGGGATCAGGATCGCCGCGATGACCTTGCGCAGGTGCCGCGAGACGGGAGCCGCCGGACCGTGGCTGTGGCTGTGGGAGTGGCCGCCGCCCGGCCCTGCGTGTCCGTGGCCCGGCTCGGGGCCGGTCCCGGGTCCCTGGCCGGGGACACCGCCGTTTCCGGCGCCGGATCCGTGGGGTGGTTCGGGCGGGGGGTACGGAGGATGGTGCGTCGAGGTCACCGCCCGATCATCGCAAGAACGGGGAGGGCCCTCTGGTCACCGCGCCAGAACGGAGGCTAGCGTGGGGGCAACTTTGTACACGCGGGAGCTCGGAGCACCGGGCTGAGAGGGCGCTGACCTCCGTTCCAGCGACGTTTCACAGGAAACATCACCGAGTCCGAGTGATGTTGCACACGAAACGCCGACTGACGGAAGCCGCTGCGTCGACCGCCGAACCTGTTACCGGGTAATGCCGGCGTAGGGAGTAGGTCTCATGACCAACAAGGACGCACGCACGCCTGTCTCCACGCAGGACCCGACGGATGCGTCGGTGAGCGAGAACGGGGAGACCCCGCCGTCCATCGGCTGGCACAAGGCGTACGTCGAAGGCACCCGCCCCGATCTGCGGGTGCCGGTCCGACAGGTGCATCTCACCAACGGCCAGTCGGTCACCCTGTACGACACCTCGGGCCCGTACACCGATCCGCACGTCGACACGGACGTGCGCAGGGGACTGGCACCCCTGCGGGAGCACTGGATCGTCGCCCGGGGCGACACCGAGGAGTACGCGGGACGGCCGGTGCGCCCCGAGGACGACGGAATCAGGCACACCTCGCCCCGGGGCGGCCTGCGCAACCTCGACGCGGTCTTCCCCGGCAGGCCGCGTCAGCCGCGCAGGGGGCGCCCCGGCCGGCCGGTCACGCAGCTCGCCTACGCGCGGCGCGGCGAGATCACACCGGAGATGGAGTTCGTCGCCCTCAGGGAGAACGTCGCTCCCGAGGTGGTGCGCGAGGAGATCGCGGCAGGACGGGCCGTGCTGCCGGCCAACGTCAACCACCCGGAGACCGAGCCGATGATCATCGGCAAGCGGTTCCTGGTCAAGGTGAACGCCAACATCGGCAACTCGGCGGTCACCTCCTCCATCGAGGAGGAGGTGGAGAAGATGACCTGGGCGACGCGCTGGGGCGCGGACACGGTGATGGACCTGTCCACCGGCCGCAACATCCACACCACACGGGAGTGGGTGCTGCGCAACTCGCCCGTACCGATCGGGACCGTCCCGCTCTACCAGGCCCTGGAGAAGGTCGACGGCCGGGCCGAGGAGCTGACCTGGGACATCTACAAGGACACGGTCATCGAGCAGGCCGAACAGGGCGTGGATTACATGACGGTCCACGCGGGCGTGCGCCTGGCGTACGTGCCGCTCACCGCCCGCCGCAAGACCGGCATCGTCTCGCGGGGCGGTTCGATCATGGCAGCGTGGTGCCTGGCGCACCACAAGGAGTCGTTCCTCTACGAGAACTTCGAGGAACTCTGCGAGATCCTCGCGGCCTACGACGTCACGTACTCGCTGGGCGACGGCCTGCGGCCCGGCTCGATCGCGGACGCCAACGACGACGCGCAGTTCGCGGAGTTGCGCACGCTCGGGGAACTCAACCGGATCGCCAGGCGTTTTGACGTACAGACCATGATCGAGGGCCCGGGCCACGTCCCGATGCACAAGATCAAGGAGAACATCGACCTGCAACAGGAGATCTGCGATGAAGCTCCGTTCTATACGCTCGGCCCGCTGACGACGGACGTCGCGCCGGCCTACGACCACATCACCTCCGGCATCGGCGCCGCCATGATCGCCTGGTGGGGCACGGCGATGCTCTGCTATGTCACCCCGAAGGAACACCTGGGTCTGCCCAACCGCGACGACGTCAAGACCGGCGTGATCACGTACAAGATCGCCGCGCATGCCGCCGACCTGGCCAAGGGACACCCGGGAGCGCAGGAGTGGGACGACGCCCTGTCCGACGCCCGCTTCGAGTTCCGGTGGGAGGACCAGTTCAACCTGGCCCTCGACCCGGACACGGCGCGGGAGTTCCACGACGAGACCCTCCCGGCGGAGCCGGCCAAGACGGCTCATTTCTGCTCGATGTGCGGGCCGAAGTTCTGCTCGATGAAGATCAGCCACAACATCACCGAGCGGTTCGGAGGCACGGCGGCCGACGGTGCCTCCGCCGAAGAGGTCGCCGAGGGCATGCTGCAGAAGTCGAAGGAGTTCGCGGCGGGCGGTAACCGGGTGTACCTGCCGATCGCCGACTGACGCGCGTGCACGGCACGGCACGGCGCTGCGCTGCCTTGCGGGGCAGCCGGCGCCGTGCGTCCCCCCTCGTGCCCGCGGGGGGACGCACGGTGAGTGGGCCGGTGGGCAGCCGGGGAGCACGCGGGATGTCCGGGCCCCGCCCTCGGACCTCGGACCGGACCGATGGACCGATGGACTGACGGGCCGTCGGGCCGTCGGACCGTCGGACCGTCGGGCAGGCGGGCGGGCGGCGGGCGCCGACAGGGGCCCGTAGGCCATCCGGCAGGTTCCTGTCGGCGAGACGTGATCAGGGCCGCTGGGTATTCCGCAGGCGTTCGACCTGGCGGCTGATCAGCTCGGTGGGGAACGAGAGGTCCTCGCCGGTGCTGAGCTCGCTGAACGCGGCGATGGTGTTTCCCGTGCGGACCACGACGTACTGCCGGTTGCGGCGGTCGTTCTCCGGCCCGGAGGCGTCCGTCTCCCGGTGGGCCACGGCTTCGTCACCGACCCGCGGGGCGGTCTCCGTCCTCACCCGCACCGTGTACGGCCCCACCGGCCTTCTCCCTCGTACGAACGGCAGGTGGCGACCCCGAGGTGAGGCACAGACCGATGACCGCCGCCGCGGCGGTTCGTCCTGGTCCTGTCGTGCGCGGTCGCATGAGTGGATCCCACCGGACGGATGTGGATGAGGGAGAGCGGCGCCGTGTGCGTGAGCGGGAAGCCACCAGGGGTGTGGGAGGGAGGTGCTGCCGGGACGGGTATCACGTCGTGGTGGTGACCGCCGGGCGACGTACGGGCGCCACGGCCCTGGGCGCGGTGCGCGGACGTCCCTCGGGCCCCTGCGTGCGGTCCGAGGGAACGCGTCCGCCCGTCCGAGGGTGGCGCCGCGCGGGCGGCGGAGCCGGCGGGTCCTGGCCGGCCGGTTGGCACAACCGGGTGCTCCCCGTACTCGGCACGGTGGGTTTCGGACACGTGGGGAGGCAGACTGGCCGCATGACTGCGACACCGATGAGCAAGGGTTCCAACCTCCCGGTCGATGCCCCCGTGGTGCGCGTCGAACTGGCCTGGGGGACCGGTCCCGGGGTGCCCGATGTCGACGCCTCGGCCCTGCTGCTCACCGAGGCCGGCCGGGTGCGGGACGACGGCGACTTCGTCTTCTACAACCAGCCGCGTCACTCGTCCAACGCCGTGACGCACCGCGGGAAGCGTTCCGCCGACGGGGGCACGACCGACACCCTGGAGGTCGACCTCCGCTCGGTGGAACCCGCCGTCGACCGCATCGTGCTGTGCGCGTCGGCGGACGGGGGCACCTTCGGCCAGGTGCCGGGACTGGTGCTGCGGCTCCTGGACGCCGGGACCGGAGCCGAACTGGCCCGCTTCGACATGGCGGCCGGGACGGAAACGGCCTTCATCGGAGGCGAGCTGTACCGGCGGCAGGGGGCGTGGAAGTTCCGGGCCGTGGGGCAGGGTTACGCCTCCGGGCTGGCCAGACTCGCCACCGACTTCGGCATCTCGGTGGACGACGATGCCCCGGCCACTCCTGCCACCGCCGCGCCCCCGCAGGCTCCGCCCGCCGCTTCCCCGGCCCCGGCCGCGCAGCCGCCGTACCCCTCGGCGCCGGTGCCGCCGACCGCGGTGCCCCCGCCCCACCCCGCGCCCCCCTCCGTACCCCCGCCCGCACCCGCCCCCGCACCGTTCACCGCGTCCGCGCCGCCGCCCGGCCCGGCGGCTCCCCGGCTCACCAAGGGGGAGGAACGGCTGCCGGTGGACATGCGCAAGCGGCTGTCGCTGCGCAAGGAGCAGGTGGCGGTCAGCCTGCGCAAGCACGGGGCGGCCGGGATCACGGCCCGCGTGGTGCTCGTCCTGGACGCCTCCGGGTCGATGTCCTACCTGTACTCCAAGGGCATCGTGGCCGACGTGGTGGAGCGCATGGCGGCGGTGGCGGCGCAACTGGATGACGACGGCGAGATGCAGGCGTGGACGTTCGCCTCCCGTCCGGCCCGGCTGCCCGACCTGACCCTCGGCGAACTGCCCGACTGGCTGCGGCTCCACGTGCGGGTGGGGGAGATGAGCCTCTTCCGACGGGGCCGCAAGAAGGGACTGGACCCGAGCCAGGTCGACATGCGCGAGGTCGGCATCCAGAACGAGGAGCAGAAGGTCATCGCCGAGGTGCGGTCCTTCGTGCGGTCCCACCCCGCGGCGGCACCCACCCTGGTGCTGTTCTTCTCCGACGGCGGCGTCTACCGCAACGCGGACATCGAACGGGAGCTCCGTGAGGCGGTGGAGGAGCCCATCTTCTGGCAGTTCGTGGGGCTCGGCCGGGCCGACTACGGCGTCCTGGAGCGGTTCGACACGCTGCCCGGCCGACGCGTCGACAACGTCGGCTTCTTCGCCGTCGACGACATCAGCACGGTGCCGGACCCGGAGTTGTACGACCGCCTGCTGTCCGAGTTCCCGTCGTGGATCACGGCCGCGGGCAGGGCGGGCATCCTCTGACCCCCCCCGACGGACGCAAGGACCGCAAGGACCACCGGACGACGGACCCACCTCCCGCCCGCCCGCTCATACCCACCTCCCGCACGTCCGCACGTACCCGCCTCCGTACGTGTCCGCGGACGACCGCGGGCGCATCCGGGGCGACCGCGGGCACCGTCGGACCCGGGGCCGTTCGCACGCGGCGCCCGAGCGGCGGCGCGCCGGACCGCAGCGGCACCGCAAAGCCCACCGGGGCTCGCCGGCCGAGCCGACAAGGGCGCGCGCCATGGGGCCGTCGGCCCGCGCGTGCCCCCTGGCGCGGTCGAACATCATGGCCCGCACTGCGCGCCGCACTGCGCGCCGCACCGCCCGCCGGGCAGACGGCCGGGACGCGACGGCCGGACCCGACGGCCGGGACGCGACGCCGGACCCGACGGCCGGGACGCGACGGCCGGGACGCGCCGCAGGAGGCGCCGCAGGAGGCGCCGCACCCTGATCGCGAGCACGAGGACGCCGGCCGGCGTGCGTGCCCGGCGAGCGCCGTGCCCGCCGTGCGCCGTGCGCCGGGCCTGGACCGGCGCGGTGTTCACGGCGCACTCGGCCGTGGCTCCGGCCTCAGCCCGGGCCCGCCCCGGCCGGCCGAGGGAGAGCCGGTGGCCGGAGGGCGGCTCACTCCGGCTGGTGTTCCGGGCCGCCGAAGTCCGGGCTGCTGTAGTGCGGGCTCGAGTAGCTCGGCCGGGAGCCGCGCGCCCGTCCCTCGCCCGGGCTGGTGAAACCCGGCCGGTCGTAGCCCAGCTGCGGCATGCGCCCGGCCGGGGCACCGGGTGCCGAGGGGTGCAGTGCGGCGGCGGTGCCCGGGTCGGCCAGGGCGTCGCGCAGGAACGGCACGATGCCCCGCTCCAGCAGGGCTTCGCGCCATGCCTCCCGGGCCCGGGCCAGCTCTCCGTCGGCTTCCGCGTACGAGCCGCCGCGCGCCGAGGGTTTGTTGCGCAGCGCCGTGAGCAGCAGGCCCACCGCGGCGACCAGGATGGCGACCGCCGTCACCGCGCCGAACACCCAGCCGGTGGTGAGCATGGTCCGGGCGAAGCCGGCGTCCGGGTCGACGGCCCGCAGGACGTAGCCGACGAGCAGGAAGATCACGGCCGCGGTGCCGGCCAGGACGGGGGCCAGGACCGCGACCACGGCGACGGCTCCCGCGCCGGCGGTCTCGGCGACCTCGCCCATGGTGGCGGCGAGGCCCATCGCGCCGCCGGACTCCTCGGCGCCCGCTTCCCGGGCGGCCGGGGCGGGCCGGGTGGGCGGGTGGCGCAGTTCCTCACGGACCTTGACGTAGTGCTGGTACTCGGTCGCCGCGGCCGCCGCGATGATCGCGGTGGCGTTGAGCGCCATGGTGCGCAGCTGTTCGGTGTTGAGCCGCTGTCCGGCAGCGCTCAGTTCGGGACGGTGTGGTGCGGTGCGCAGCGCCTCATCGAGAAGCCGCTCGTACTCCTGGCGGTCCTCGCTCATCAGGTACTGCGGAACGCTGTTCATGTGCATCCCCCGATGCTCCGTAGGGCTTGGGGCTCGGCATGCTGACGAGCCGTCGGGCAGAAACGGAGGGGAGCCTGCTACGGATAAGCCGATGGTAGAGCGGTGACGGCGCGCGGTGACAGGGGGTTTACCGAAATTGACGACGGACCGCCGCGCCCCGGGGCCGGCGCCGGGCGGTCCGGTGACGCCTCAGATGTGCAGCGGAAGTTGCCGGACCAGCAGCTTTCCCGCCATCGTCACGCCGCCGTCCATCGCGATGGCGAGTCCGTCGGCGTAGACGTGCGGCCCTTCGATGACGGGTCCGCGGTCGTCCTCGCCGTCCTCGGAGCCGACTTCGCCCAGGAGGTACGGGATGGGGCTGTGCCCGTGAACGACCCGGGTGCCGCCGTACGTATCCAGCAGGGAGCGCACCGCGTCGGCCCCGCCCTCGTCCCGGAAGGAGAAGCGCTTGGTGAACTTGCGGAACAGGTCCCAGACCTCGTCCGCGTCGTTGCGGGTGATCGTCTCGCGGACGGTGTCGTTGACCTCCTCGATGGAGCGGCCGTAGTCGAGGTAGGCGGTGGTGTCGGAGTGCAGCAGCAGGTGGCCGTCGACCTCCTCGACGGCGTCCAGGCGGGACATCCACTGCAGGTGGTGGTCCTGCAGGCGGTCCATGTCGGTCTTCTGGCCGCCGTTGAGGAGCCAGGCGGCCTGGAAGGTGGCGGTGCCGGCCCCGGAGTTGACGGGGGTGTCGCCGAACCGCTTGGCGCCGAGCAGCAGCAGCTCGTGGTTTCCCAGCAGGGCCTTGCAGTAGCCGCCGGCGGCCGCGGCCTCGGCGGACAGCCGCATCACGAGGTCGATGACGCCGATGCCGTCGGGGCCGCGGTCGGTGAAGTCGCCGAGGAACCACAGGCGGGCGGTGCCGGCGCACCACTGGCCCGCGGCGTCGATCAGGCCCTGTTCCTGGAGGGCGGCCACCAGCTCGTCGAGGTAGCCGTGGACGTCCCCGACCACGTACAGCGGCCCGGGGCCGGTGACGGACTGCGGGGCGGGGGCGGCCCCGGGAGCGACGGTCACCTGGACCGTGTCCCCCCGATTGATGACGGGGAGGTCCCGCTGGGTGGGGGTGTATCCGTCGGGGTGGGGCTCCGCGGCCGGCGGGACGACGTCGCCGGGATGCGTGCTGTGGACGTAAGGGCCGGTCTCGTGGACGTACGCGGGCACCCGGAAGTCGCGCAACGTCGCCGTGCGCTGCACCTCGGGTCCCTGACCGGCCCCCTGAGTCATCGACCCCTCCACCACCATCGCGCCGCGTCTGCACCGCATCGGACTGCCTGGTCGCAGCGGTCCGCGGTGTCGTGGGCCCATCATAGGAATGCGAATCCCGCCATGTGATGACCCAGGGGTGGTGAATCAGGGCAACGCTCCACCCAGCCGCGTTCTTCGTCCGGGTTACGCCCCATTTCTCCGTCCCGGGGCCCGCTCGGCACGGGAGATCGGTGGGCGGGAAAGGGGCGCTGATGCGCCGTGCGGGCGGCCCGATTCCCCCGGAGGAGTGGCGTGGAGCGGCCCGCCCTTCACCCCCGCGAGGCGCCAACGCCGTCCCGTCCTCCCCTTCCGCGAGCCGCCCCTGCCCTTCCGCGAGGCGCGCCCGCCGCCCCGCCCCGCCCCGGCGGCGCGCGGCCATCCGGTAGCGCTGTGCGGTCCTCCCCCGGCGTCCCGGCGGACGTCCCCCGTCACCCCGGCCGCACCCCGTGGTGCGGCCGAGGTGTTCAGGTCCGCTCGGGATGTCCGGGCGGGCTGGCCGAGCGGGCGGGCCGGCCGTCGTGCGGGTGTCAGGTCCGCTCGGGGGACCTGGGCGGGCTGACCGTCGTGCGCGGCGGCCGGCGTTGTGAGGAGGTGCGCACGATCAGTTCCGTCGGTATCACCTGCTCCACCGGCTGGTCCGAGGCGACGCCCTCGATGGCGTCGATGAGCAGCTGCACCACGGCCGTGCCGATGCGGCGCGGCTTGAGGGAGAGGGTGGTGATCGGCGGCTCGGTGTTGGCGTAGACGGCGGACTCGCTGCAGCAGACCAGGAGCAGGTCCTCCGGGACGCGCAGGCCGTAGCGGCGGGCGGCGGCGAGCAGGTCCGTGCCGTTGGGGTCGAACAGGCCGTAGACGGCGTCCGGGCGGTCGGGCCGGGCGAGGAGCCGGTCGGCGGCGACGGCCCCCGCGCACGGGTCGAGTGCGGGGTAGGACTCGTAGACCGGATCCTGGCCCACCCGCTCGCACCAGCGCAGGTAGGCGGTGGTGGACAGGCGGGTGTAGGTGTCGGTGGTGGTCCCGGTCAGCAGGCCGATGCGGCGGGCGCCGGCGTCGGCGAGGTGGTCCAGGATGCCGAGGACGGCGGCCTCGTGGTCGTTGTCGACCCAGGCGGTGACCGGCACGGAGCCGGCCGGGCGGCCGTCGGAGACCACCGGTAAGCCCTGCCGGACGAGTTCGCTGACGACGGGGTCGTGGTCGGACGGATCGATCACCACCGTGCCGTCCAGGGCGACGTTGGACCACACGTCGTGCCGGGAGGTCGCCGGGAGGATCACGAGGGCGTAGCCGCGGTCGAGCGCGGCGGAGGTGGCGGCGCGCGCCATCTCCGCGAAGTACGCGAACTCCGTGAAGGTGAAAGGTTCATCCCCGTACGTGGTCACGGTCAGGCCGATGAGTCCCGACTTGCCGGTGCGGAGGGTGCGGGCGGCGGCCGAGGGGCGGTAGCCCAGTCTGTCGGCGACCTCGCGCACATGACGCCGGGTGGCGTCCGGGAGCCTGCCCTTTCCGTTCAGGGCGTCGGAGACGGTCGTGATGGAGACTCCGGCGGCGGCGGCCACATCCCTGATGCCCGCTCGACCCGGCCGGCTGCCTCGACGTGAGGTTTCCGCGCGGCTCACCTGGTGCTTCCCTGCTGCTGTCATGGCGAGCCGATAGTAGGGCTCATGCGGTGGGGTAGGGCGGACGCATATGCACGCGTTGACAGGCACGTTTTTGCAAGATCATCAGCGGCCAATCCCCTGGGAAACCAAGGTAGTTGAAGCGTCCAATTCACGGAAGTGACGTGTCGGCGCGCACGTGCCTGCCAAGGGTGCGATGTTGCGAAGAGGTCTCAACTCACCTGCACGAGGGATGCGCGCCACGGCGTGAACCACCGGCGCGTAGATATATGTGAGGCGCGCCCCCTGTTGCCGCGCGCTTCGTCTGCCTTCGGGTGATCTTGCCCCGTTGCCGCCGCGTCGGGGGCTCCGGGGCGGTCACGGCGCCGGCCGGGGTGCGGGCATCCCGCCCCGCTGCGGCCCTACGCAGCGGAGGGGAATCCTCATAAGGTGAGCAGTATTGGATGTCGGCGGCGGTCATGGGCCGCCGGTCTTCGTGAGGAGGACTGCGGTGAGCGAGACGAGCCCCAGGCTGCGCGCCGAGCTGGAGGGGATCCCCACCTACAAGCCGGGCCGGCCGGCCGCCGAGGGCGGTCCCGCGGCGTACAAGCTGTCCTCGAACGAGAACCCCTACCCGCCGCTGCCGGGGGTGATGGAGACCGTGGCGGCAGCGGCCTCGTCCTTCAACCGGTACCCGGACATGGCGTGCACGTCCCTGATGGCCGAGCTGTCCGAGCGGTTCGCGGTGCCCGCGTCGCACCTGGCCACCGGGACCGGTTCGGTGGGGGTGGCCCAGCAACTGCTGCAGGCCACCTCGGGCCCCGGCGACGAGGTGATCTACGCCTGGCGGTCCTTCGAGGCCTACCCGATCATCACGCAGATCAGCGGGGCCACGTCCGTGCAGGTCCCGCTGACGCCGGGTGACGTGCACGACCTGGACGCGATGGCCGACGCGATCACCGACCGCACCCGCCTGATCTTCGTCTGCAACCCCAACAACCCGACCGGCACCGTGGTGCGGCGGGCCGAGCTGGAGCGCTTCCTCGACCGGGTGCCGAAGGACGTCCTGGTGGTGCTGGACGAGGCGTACCGCGAGTTCATCCGCGATCCCGAGGTGCCCGACGGCGTCGAGATCTACCGGGACCGGCCCAACGTCTGCGTCCTGCGGACCTTCTCCAAGGCCTACGGGCTGGCCGGGCTGCGGGTCGGTTTCGCGATCGCCCACGAGCCGGTGGCCGCGGCGCTGCGCAAGACGGCGGTGCCCTTCGGGGTGAGCCAGATCGCCCAGGAGGCGGCGATCGCCTCGCTGCGGGCCGAGGACGAGCTCATCGGCCGGGTGGGATCGCTGGTGTGCGAGCGGAACCGCGTGGTCGAGGGGTTGCGCGAGCAGGGCTGGACGGTGCCCGAGACCCAGGCCAACTTCGTCTGGCTGCGGCTGGGGGAGCGCACGGTCCCGTTCGCGCAGGCGTGTGAGCAGGCGGGTGTCGTGGTCCGGCCGTTCCCGGGCGAGGGTGTGCGGGTGACGGTCGGGGAGAACGAGGCGAACGACATCTTCCTCAAGACGGCGGAGGCGTTCCGCCGGGAGGCCTGACCTCCACGACGACACGGTGTCCGGGCGGCCGGCGGGTGATCCCGCCGGCCGCCCGCGTGTGTGCGGGGGAGCCGGCCGCACCCCGCGCGGACGGCCGCCGGGGCGGTCCGGCGCCCTGGGTGACGCGGAGGGGTTGACATCACAGGGGACCCCCCTTCCGGATGCGAAAAGCAGTACGTCATAATTGCTTGTGAATGTGAACGCGTTCACAAGCGTATGCCTGTTGTCCCGAGATGTTCCGGGACGAACGGGAGCAAGCGGCCGTAACGACCACGGCGAAGTAAGGAGCACGACGTGGATCTGGCTCTGGCGCCGGAGACCCTGGCGCGATGGCAGTTCGGCATCACCACCGTCTACCACTTCCTCTTCGTCCCCCTGACGATCTCGCTGGCCGCCCTCACCGCCGGGCTGCAGACCGCCTGGGTGCGCACGGAGAAGGAGAAGTACCTCAGGGCGACCAAGTTCTGGGGGAAGCTCTTCCTGATCAACATCGCGATGGGTGTGGTCACCGGCATCGTGCAGGAGTTCCAGTTCGGCATGAACTGGTCCGACTACTCACGGTTCGTCGGTGACGTCTTCGGTGCCCCGCTCGCCTTCGAGGCCCTGATCGCCTTCTTCTTCGAGTCCACCTTCATCGGCCTGTGGATCTTCGGCTGGGACAAGCTGCCCAAGAAGATCCACCTGGCCTGCATCTGGATGGTCTCCCTCGGCACGCTGCTGTCGGCCTGGTTCATCCTCGCCGCCAACTCCTGGATGCAGCACCCGGTCGGCTACCGGATCAACGAGGAGAAGGGCCGCGCCGAACTCACCGACTTCTGGCTGGTGCTCACCCAGAACACCACTCTCAACCAGGTCTTCCACAGCTTCGCGGCGGCGTTCCTGACGGGTGGTGCCTTCGTGGTCGGCATCGCTGCCTTCCACCTGATCCACAAGAAGCACATCACCGTGATGCGGACGTCGCTCCGGCTCGGCCTCGTCACCATGGCCGTCGGCGGCCTGCTCACCGCCGTCAGCGGCGACACCCTCGGCAAGGTCATGTACGAGCAGCAGCCGATGAAGATGGCCGCGGCCGAGGCGCTCTGGGAGACCGAGGGCCCCGCTCCCTTCTCCGTCTTCGCCTACGGGGACGTCGACGAGGGGCACAACAAGGTCGCCCTGGAGATCCCCGGCCTCCTGTCCTTCCTCGCGCACGGCGACTTCGACTCCGAGGTGCCGGGCATCAACGACACCAACGAGGCCCTCCAGAAGGAGTTCGGCCCCGGCGACTACCGGCCCATCATCCCGGTCGCCTACTGGAGCTTCCGCTGGATGATCGGCTTCGGCATGACGTCCTTCTCGCTCGCCCTGCTGGGGCTCTGGCTCACCCGGAAGCGGTTCATGCTGCCGCCCGCCCTGCGCACCGGGGAGGACGAGGTGCCGCACCTGGTGCTCCTCAAGAAGCCGCTCGGAGACCGGCTCACCCGGCTCTACTGGCGCCTGGCCCTGTGGACGATGGCCTTCCCGCTGATCGCCAACGCCTGGGGATGGATCTTCACCGAGATGGGCCGTCAGCCCTGGGTGGTCTACGGCCTGATGCAGACCCGGCACGCGGTCTCCCCCGGGGTGTCCCAGGCCGAGGTCATCATCTCCATGTCGGTCTTCACCGCCCTGTACGCCGTCCTGGCCGTCATCGAGGTCAAGCTGCTCGCCAAGTACGTCAAGGCGGGACCGCCGGAGCTCACCGAGTCCGACCTCAACCCGCCCAAGAAGCTCGGCGGCGACCTCCGGGACGCCGACAAGCCGATGGCCTTCTCGTACTAGGCCGAGGGAGGCACCACCGTCATGGAACTGCACAACGTCTGGTTCGTCCTCATCGCCGTCCTGTGGATCGGCTACTTCTTCCTGGAGGGCTTCGACTTCGGCATCGGGATCCTCACCCGGCTGCTCGCCCGTGACCGGACCGAGAAGCGGGTGCTGATCAACACCATCGGCCCGGTCTGGGACGGCAACGAGGTGTGGCTGCTCACGGCAGGCGGCGCCACCTTCGCCGCCTTCCCCGAGTGGTACGCCACGCTGTTCTCCGGCTTCTACCTGCCGCTGCTCCTGATCCTGGTCTGCCTCATCATCCGGGGCGTCGCCTTCGAGTACCGGGCCAAGCGGCCGGAGGAGGCATGGCAGCGCAACTGGGAGACCGCGATCTTCTGGACCTCGCTCCTGCCGGCCTTCCTGTGGGGCGTGGCGTTCGGCAACATCGTGCGGGGCGTGAAGATCGACGCCGAGTTCGAGTACGTCGGGCACGTCTGGGAGCTGCTCAACCCGTACGCCCTGCTGGGCGGTCTGGTCACCCTGTCGCTGTTCACCTTCCACGGCGCGGTGTTCGCGGCGCTGAAGACCCTGGGCGACATCCGGGAACGGGCCCGCCGCCTGGCGGAGCGCGTGGGGCTGGCCACGGCCGCTCTGGCGCTCGGCTTCCTGCTGTGGACGCAGGTGCGCAGCGGGGACGGCGCGAGCCTCGTCGCCCTGGTCGTGGCGGTCGCCTCGCTGGTCGCCGCCCTGGCGGCCAACCGGGCCGGCCGGGAGGGCTGGTCGTTCACGCTGTCCGGCGTCACGATCGTGGCCGCCGTGGCGATGCTCTTCCTGACGCTCTTCCCGAACGTCATGCCGTCCACGCTGGACCCGGCCTGGAGCCTGACCGTCACCAACGCCTCGTCCAGCCCCTACACCCTGAAGATCATGACCTGGCTCGCGGTGATCGCCACGCCGGTCGTCATCCTCTACCAGGGCTGGACGTACTGGGTGTTCCGCAAGCGGATCGGCACCCAGCACATCGCCGATCCCGTGCACTGAGGTGTGTTTCACGTGAAACCGATCGACCCGCGACTGCTCCGGTACGCCCGCGCCACCCGGTTCTTCCTGCTGGCGGTCGTCGCCCTGGGGGCCGTCGGCGCGGGGCTCGTCATCGGACAGGCCATGCTCATCGCCGAGGTGGTGGTGGGCGCCTTCGAGGACGGCCTGGACGTGTCGGGCCTCGCCACTCCCCTGCTGCTCCTGGTCGCGGTCGGGGTGGGCCGGGCGCTGGTCGGCTGGCTCACCGAACTGGCCGCGCACCGGGCGAGCGCCGCGGTCAAGTCGGAGCTGCGGGGACGGCTGATGGAGCGGGCGACCGCGCTCGGCCCGTCCTGGCTGGGCGGGCAGCGGACCGGGTCGCTGGTGGCGCTGGCCACCCGGGGCGTCGACGCCCTGGACGACTACTTCTCGCGCTACCTGCCGCAGCTGGGGCTCGCGGTCGTGGTCCCGGTGGCGGTGCTGGCGCGGATCGTCACCGAGGACTGGGTCTCGGCCGCGATCATCGTCGGCACCCTGCCGCTCATCCCCCTGTTCATGGTGCTGATCGGCTGGGCGACGCAGTCCCGGATGGACCGTCAGTGGCAGCTGCTGTCACGGCTGTCGGGGCACTTCCTCGACGTGGTCGCGGGGCTCCCGACGCTCAAGGTGTTCGGCCGGGCCAAGGCGCAGGCCGAGTCGATCCGGCGGATCACCGCCGACTACCGCCGGGCGACCATGCGGACGCTGCGGATCGCCTTCATCTCCTCCTTCGCGCTGGAACTGCTCGCCACGCTCTCGGTGGCCCTGGTCGCCGTCACCATCGGCATGCGGCTGGTGCACGGCGAGGGGGACCTGTACACCGGACTGGTCATCCTGATCCTCGCTCCGGAGGCGTACCTGCCGCTCCGGCAGGTCGGGGCCCAGTATCACGCCGCCGCCGAAGGGCTCGCCGCGGCCGAGGAGATCTTCGAGGTGCTGGAGACGGCCGTCCCGGAGTCCGGGACGGCGCCCGCACCGGCCGGTGACCTGACCTTCGAGAACGTGTCGGTCCGCTACCCCGGGCGCGCCGCGTCCGCGGTGACCGACGTGTCCCTCACCGTCCGCCCCGGGGAGACCGTCGCCCTGGTCGGCCCGAGCGGCTCGGGCAAGTCGACCCTGCTGAACGTGCTGCTCGGCTTCGTACGGCCCAGTGCCGGACGCGTCCTGGTCGGGGGAGCGGACCTCGCGGGGATCGACCGTGCCGACTGGCACCGCCGGATCGCCTGGGTGCCGCAGCGGCCGCACCTCTTCGCCGGGACGGTGGCGGACAACGTCCGGCTGGCCCGTCCGGACGCGGACGAGGACGCCGTGCGGCGGGCGCTGCGGGACGCCGGTGCCCTGGAGTTCGTCGACGCCCTCCCCCGGGGAGCGGCCACGCCGCTGGGCGAGGACGGGGCGGGGCTGTCCGCCGGGCAGCGTCAGCGGCTGGCGCTGGCGCGGGCGTTCCTCGCGGACCGGCCCGTGCTGCTGCTGGACGAGCCGACGGCCGCCCTGGACGGGGCCACCGAGGCCGAGGTGGTGGCGGCGGTCCGGCGGCTGGCGGCCGGGCGGACCGTGCTGCTGGTGGTGCACCGCCCCGCGCTGCTCTCCGTCGCGGACCGTGTGGTGCGGCTGGCGGAACCCGCGGCCACCGCGTCCGCCGGGCACACCCCCGCCGACCGGGACCCCACGGGGCCCGCGCGGGAGCCCTCCGGTGTCGTCACCACCCCGGCCGCGGTGGAACCCGAGCCGGCCGCGGGGGTGTCGGCCGGTACGCCGGTCCCCTCCGGCGCCGGCGGGGTGCTCGCGAGGGTCCGTGACCTGTCCGGCGCCCGGCGGGGGCGCCTCGCCCTGGCGCTGCTGCTGGGCAGCCTGGCCCTGGGCAGCGCGGTCGGCCTCATGGCGACGTCCGGCTGGCTCATCTCCCGTGCCTCCGAGCAGCCGCCGGTGCTGTATCTGATGGTGGCGGTGACGGCCACCCGCGCCTTCGGCATCGGGCGTGCCGTGTTCCGCTACGCCGAGCGGCTCGTGTCGCACGACGCCGTGCTGCGCATGCTGGCCGACACCCGGGTCGCCGTGTACCGGCGGCTGGAACGGCTGGCCCCGGCCGGGCTGCGCCGCGCACGGCGCGGGGACCTGCTGTCCCGGCTGGTCGCCGACGTGGACGCGCTGCAGGACTACTGGCTGCGGTGGCTGCTGCCGGCCGGAGCGGCCGTCCTGGTCTCCGCCCTGTCCGTCGGCTTCACGGCCTGGCTGCTGCCCGAGGCCGGAGCCGTCCTGGCGGCCGGTCTGCTGGCGGCGGGCGCCGGTGTGCCGCTGCTCACCGGGGCCGTCGCCCGCCGGGCCGAGCTGCGGCTGGCGCCCGCGCGGGGCGTCCTCGCCACCCGGGTGACCGACCTGCTCACCGGCACCGCGGAACTCGCCGTCGCCGGTGCCCTGCCCGAGCGGACCGCCGCGGCCCGGCGGGCCGACGGCGCGCTGACCCGGATCGCCTCGCGGGGCGCGACCGCCACCGCCCTCGGGGACGGCCTCACCGCGCTGATCCAGGGCCTGACCGTCGCCGCCGCCGCACTGGTCGGCGTCCAGGCGGTGGCCGCCGACCGGCTGCCGGGGGTGGCCCTGGCCGTCGTGGTGCTCACGCCCCTCGCCGCGTTCGAGGCCGTCCTCGGGATGCCGCTCGCCGTCCAGTACCGGCAGCGGGTGCGCACCAGCGCGGAGCGCGTCCTCGACGTGCTGGACGCTCCGGTGCCGGTGCGTGAGCCGGAGCGGCCGCGCCAGGCGCCCGCCTCACCGTTCCCGCTCGTCCTCGGCGGGCTGTCCGCCCGGTACGCGGGGCAGGAACGGGACGCCCTCACCGGCCTCGACCTGACGCTGGAACGGGGCCGGCGGATCGCCGTCGTGGGTCCGTCCGGCTCCGGCAAGACCACCCTCGCGCAGGTGCTGCTGCGGTTCCTGGATCCCCGGGCCGGCCGGTACACGCTGGCCGGTGTGGACGCGTTCGCGCTGGACGGGGACGACGTGCGGCGCCTGGTGGGGCTGTGTGCGCAGGACGCGCACCTCTTCGACAGCTCGCTGCGCGAGAACCTGCTGCTGGCGAAGCGGGACGCGACCGAGGAGGAACTGTACGACGCCCTCGGCCGGGCCCGGCTGCTGGAGTGGACGCGGAGCCTGCCGGACGGGCTCGACACCCTCGTCGGCGAACACGGTGCCCGGCTGTCCGGCGGCCAGCGCCAGCGTCTCGCACTGGCCCGGGCGCTGCTCGCCGACTTCCCCGTCCTGGTGCTGGACGAGCCGGCCGAGCACCTCGACCTGGCGACCGCCGACGCGCTCACCGCCGACCTGCTGGCCGCGACCGAGGGGCGCACGACGCTGCTCATCACCCACCGGCTGGCCGGTCTGGAGGCGGTGGACGAGGTGATCGTGCTGGACGAGGGGCGCGTGGTGCAGCGCGGGACGTACCCGGAGCTGGCCGGGACCGACGGGCCGCTGCGGGCGATGGTGCGCCGGGAGCAGGAGGCGGACCTGCTGGTCGGCGCCCGCTGACAGGTCACCGCGTCACCGGGGGGACAGCACCCGGTGACGCGGTGAAGGCGCGTCAACTCGCCGCCGGAGTCGGCCCACTGGGCCATCCGGGGCGCCCCGTTCCCCCGGGCGTACGCGGTGAACAGGACGGGGTGGCGGGCCGGGCACAGGGTGGCAGTCATGCGCCTCATCCGCTGTCACCCGTTGTTCGCCGCCGTGTCGTTGTGCGCGCTGGCCGTGCTCGCCGCCCGGCCCTCCGACGGCGGTGGCGGCGATGACGGCGGGGCGTACGTGCCGGGTCACGGCACCGCGTCCGGTGTGGGCGCGGAGGTGGTGCGGCTGTACGAGGAGGCCGCCGCGGCGACCCGGACCTACGAGGAGGGACGACGCGCGGCCGAGAAGCAGCGGGCACAGGCGCGGCGGCTGGAGAAGCTGCTGGAGGGGGAACGGCGCAAGGTCGACGACCTGAACGAGGACCTGGGCCGGATCGCGCGGTCGCAGTACCGCAGCGGCGGCGGGTTGCCGCTCACCGCGCACATGATCCTCGCCGAGGACCCCGAGGGCGTGATGCGGGGTCAGCGCGCCCTGTGGAAGGCGGACCTGGCCCTCGACCACGCGATCGAGGAGAGCCGGCGCGCGGAGCGGCGGCTGTCCCGGGACGAGGCGAAGGCCGCCGCGGCATGGCAGCGGCTGGAGCGGCGCAACAAGCGGCTCGCCCAGGTGAGGAAGGGCATCGAACGGAAGCTGGAGGCGGCCCGCCGGCAGCTCCAGGGCCAGGCCGACGCCTCGGTCGCGGCGGGTGCCTGCCGCGGCGCGGTCCGGCTCGACCAGCCGGAGACGCGGTACGACCGCCCCTGGGTGGCGCCGGTGGAGGCCTACGCGCTGTCCGCCTCGTACGGCGCCGGCGGGGCGCGGTGGGCGAACCGGCACACCGGTCAGGACTTCGCGGTGCCGATCGGCACGCCGGTGCGGGCCGTGGGGGCGGGCACGGTGGTGAAGGTGTCCTGCCACGGGGCCTTCGGCATCGAGGTGGTGATCGAGCACGCGGGCGGGTACTTCACCCAGTACGCCCACCTCGCCGCCGCCGCGGTCGACCAGGGCGAGCGGGTGCGGACCGGCCAGTGGATCGGCCAGTCCGGCACCAGCGGCAACTCCACCGGCCCGCACCTGCACTTCGAGGTCCGGGTCACCCCCGAGACGGGGTCGTCGGTGGACCCGGTGTCGTGGCTGGCCCGTCGCGACGTGTCGCTGTGAGCCGCGGCGGGCCCGGTGGCACCGACGAGCGGCGGATCCGGGGGAGGTGGCGGCGCCCGGCCGGGGACGGCCGGCGTCCGGGACCGAGCGCTCCGCTCCTCGTCCCCCGCAGCCGGTGCGAACGCGCCCTACGCGTAATGCGCGTCCGACCCCCCAGCGCTCCACTGCTCGTCCCGCGCGGCCGGTGCTGAGGCGCCCTACGCGTAGTGCTCCTGGAGGATCCGCTCGATGACGACGGCCACACCGTCGTCGTTGTTGGCCACGGTGCGTCCCGACGCGGCGGCGAGGGCGTCCGGGTGGGCGTTGCCCATCGCGTAGGACCGCCCGGCCCAGGTGAGCATCTCGACGTCGTTCGGCATGTCGCCGAAGGCGACGACCTCCTCGTGGGAGATGCCGCGTTCGGCGCAGCACAGGGCGAGCGTGCTGGCCTTGGAGACCTCGGGGCCGCTGATCTCCAGCAGGGCGCTGGGGCTGGAGCGGGTGACGTTGGCGCGGTCGGCGATCGCGAGCCGGGCGAGGGCGAGGAAGGCGTCCGGGTCGAGCGAGGGGTGGTGGGCGAGGATCTTGAGCACCGGCTCGTCGGCGGTGCGGGCGTCCGGCGCCAGCAACTCCTCAGCGGGGGCCAGGGTGTCCGGGATCTCCATGTGCAACTTCGGGTAGGCGGGCTCCTGGTGGAATCCGTAGGTCTGCTCGACGGCGTACATCGTGCCCGGGGCGGCCTCGCGCAGCCGGCGCACGGCGTCCAGCGCGTTGTCCCGCGCGAGTTCACGCACCTTGACGAAGCGGTGGGCACCCGGCCCGCCGTGCAGGTCGACGACGGCCGCGCCGTTGCCGCAGATGGCGAGGCCGTGGCCGTGGACGTGGTCGCTGACCACGTCCATCCAGCGGGCGGGGCGGCCCGTGACGAAGAAGACCTCGATACCGGCCTCCTCGGCGGCGGCCAGCGCGGCGACCGTGCGGGGGGACACCGACTTGTCGTCGCGCAGCAGGGTGCCGTCGAGGTCGGTGGCGATGAGCCGGGGTGGGGTGAGGGGGGAGGCCGGAGTCTCGGGCCGGCGGGTCGCTGAGGTCACGCGTCCATTGTCCCGCATATGCCCGCACGGGCGTGCGGCACTCCGCACATCTGAGTGACGGCCCTCCCACCTGCGCCGACATGGTGCTAACGCCGTGTCGACCCGCGTGCGACGGACGCCGTCGTTCGAACCCCGGGCCCGGGGCCGTCACCACCACGGGGCCGCCCGGCGGGGGACGCCCGGAGCGCCCGGTGCCGGGTGCCGGGCACCCCGTCGGGACAGCCGTGACGGGGTTTCCCTCCGTCAGCGCAGGTGGGCCGGTGCCTCCATGGCGATCTGCTCGAAGACCTTCTCGTCGGCGGCGAAGTCCGAGTCCGGGATGGGCCAGTGGACCACGATCTCGGTGAACCCCAGCTCCGCGTGGCGGCCCGCGAAGTCGACGAACGCGTCGAGCGACTGCAGGGGCCGGCCGCGGTCCGGGGTGAACCCGGTGAGCAGGACCCGGTCGAGGTCGTCCGCGTTCCGTCCCAGCTCGGCGCAGGCGTCCGCCAGCCTCTCCGACTGGTCGCGCAGGGCCTGGACCGACTGCTCCGGGGTTCCGTTCTCGAACAGCCTCGGATCCCCCGTGGTCACCCACGCCTGCCCGTGCCGGGCCGCGAGCCGCAGGCCGCGCGGGCCGGTGGCGGCCACGGCGAAGGGCAGCCGGGGCCGCTGCACGCAGCCGGGGATGTTCCGCGCCTCGTGCGCCGCGTAGAAGTCGCCCTCGTAGGACACGGAGTCCTCGGTCAGCAGTCGGTCGAGCAGCGGGACGAACTCGGCGAAGCGGTCGGCCCGCTCCCGCGGGGTCCACGGTTCCTGGCCCAGCGCGGTGGCGTCGAACCCGGTGCCGCCCGCACCGATCCCGAGCGTGACCCGGCCGCCGGAGATGTCGTCGAGGGAGATGAGTTCCTTGGCGAGGGTGACCGGATGCCGGAAGTTCGGCGAGGTCACGAGGGTACCCAAACGCATACTCTTTGTGACCGTCGCTGCCGCTGTCAGCGTCGGGATCGCGCCGAACCACGGACCGTCCCGGAACGACCGCCACGACAGGTGGTCGTAGGTGTACGCGGCATGGAAACCGAGGTCCTCGGCCCGCCGCCAGATCTTCTGTCCTTCAGCCCACCGGTGGATGGGAAGAATCACCGTGCTCAGACGCATGACCTCGACGATACGCGGGCCTCACGCTGCCCTGGATATGTCGGCGGAGCGGATTCGGGAAGCCGCGTCGACATCGCGGTGGGGGCAGCTACCGTGGCGTCATGGGCACGCTGGACAGGGCTGAGCTTGAGGCCATGATCGAAAAGGCGACGGTGGACGCCTACGGCGAGGACGAGCAGCGGATCGGCCTGTTCACCATGCTTGAGGAGTACCTTGACCTGCCCTTCACCACCACGGTTCTCGGCGTCGAGGTGACGGTGTGCGGCATCGACCTCAGGCCCGACGGCAGGATCGTCGCCTTGTGCTCGCGTGGCCGTGTCCAGCAGTCGATCGGTATCCTGGATCTGCCGTTGCCCAGCCCCGCTCCCGAGGGCGCGGAGTGGATCGAGGCGTACCGCCACTGGGCGGGTTGAGGCCGGAGACCTTTCACTTCCGCGGAACTGGCTCGTACGAAAGGGCTGAACGTGGCAGAGGCCGCACAGGGCGCGCATCAGGGTGCCCATGAACTGTCATTGGCTGATCTCATCGAGCGCAGCGCCGAGCTGAAGGGGGAGCTGGTCACCTTCGCGCAGAGTGCCCGCTTTGACCGGTGGTTGACACCCCTCCTGCTGGAGGTCGCTGGGCCTGCGCGGCAGCTGGACGAGGGTGAGGCGATCCGGGTCACCGACCACTTCATCCTGCGGTACCGGCTGCCGGACGGTTTGACCGTGGTGGACCGTTTCGTCGCCGGGCGGAAGGACTTGACCCCGTCGGACCGGGAGATGCTGCTCGGCTGGCGTGACCCGGTCGAGGGCATCTTCGAGGTCCGGCGCAAGGACGGGGGTGCCGTCGTCCTGCTCAATCTCGTCGACGACCTGGAGTACCGCACGTACTCGAATGTCGGGCGGGCGGCGTTCCGTGGAGTGTCCAAGGGTGGGTTCCTCCACACCTGCCTCGTACCCGTTCAGTCGGCCGGCGGGACGTGGCTGGTGTCCGGAGCGATGACGAGCTACCCCAGGTCCAGCGCCACCGAGATCGCCCAAGCCGCTCTGCAACTGGCCACGCACCACCCCGAACTGGTCTTCCGCAACGCGGAGAAGATCGAGCAGGGGTGGCAGCGGATGAGGGAGGACCGGGCCGCGTTCGTCGAGTTCTGCGGCGACGACGAACTGGTCCTTCCGCCTGCCGAAGCCGAGGACCTCCTCAACGCCTACTACCGCCACCGCCAGGAAGTCACCGTCGCGGGACAGTCCGGCCATGCCCGAGCCCGGCGGCGCCCCGGCCCGGACGTGCCCTCGTTCGAGCTGCCGTCAGAACTGGCGGACTCGGACACCGTCGGCGTCATCTACGACCAGGTCGACGGGCTCAACTTCTACGCCGATTACGGGATGCTGCGGGACCTCTTCGCGGACCCCGCCCTTCCAGGCCGCAGCCAGCACCAGGATCTGCTGCGCACGTACCTGCGCGAGGAGTCGATCACGCCACTGCCGATCCGCCGGCTGGTCGCCGCTCACCCGGAGACAACGGACGCCGTGTTCCGGAAACTGCTGAGGAGGCCCGGATTCTTCTGGAGCGAGCACGGCGACGCGCTGCTGCGCCGGCGCAAGCCCTGGTACTACGAGAGCGACCCGCGCCCTGGGGTGTCCGTGATCGGCGACCGCCTGAGTGAACTGCTCAGCGCGGAACGACGCTGAGGTCGTACGCGGAGAAGCCCGACAGACGGCGCGCATACTGCAGTATGCTGGCTCCATGGCTGATACGACCCGCATCACCGTCACTCTGCCCACTGAGCAGGTGGCGGAGCTGAAGAGGCTCACGGACAACGTCTCCGGCTACGTCGCGGAGGCGGTTGCCCGCCAGATCAGGCACCAGCTGCTCGGTGAGGAGCTGCGACGCTACGAGGAGGAGCGCGGCGCGTTCACCGACGAGGAGCTGGCCGCGGCCCAGGCCAGAATCTTCGGCACGGCCGAGCATGAGGAGTCGGCGAGCGCCGCGTGAACCACCGCATCGAGACCGCCGTACTGGACTCCCAAGGGCTGTCCGCCTGGATCTCGCAGGACCGGGCCGTGCTTGCGATGATCCGGTCCTTCCATTCGATGGCTGCCGATCTTGTGGTCTGCTCCAACACCATCGTGGAAGTCATGCACGCCCGGGTGAACACCGCCCGACTGAACTGGGTCCTCTCCCAGGTGAAAGTGGAAGCGGTGACCGAGCAGGCGGCCAGAGCCGCCGCCGGGCTGCTGAAAGAGGCCGGCCTCCACGGCCACAAGTACGCGATCGATGCCACCGTCGCCGAGCTGGCGCTCCGCCAGCCAGGCCCGGTGGCGATGCTCACGTCGGACGTCGACGACATGGCCAAGTTGTGCGGTAGCCGCGTCCGGCTCATCGCGATCTGATCCGCCTTCGGGCGGGACCAACACGCCCCGACGTGCGTCTTCCCAAGTCAGGCCGTGATGGGTGAACGACGCTTGACTGACGTCACCAGGGTGCCCAGGCGCATCCGGCCGGTGACGGCGGCGGCGGCGGTCAGCGTCGGCACGGCACCGAACCAGGGGCCGTCCCGGAAGGTGCGCCAGGAGAGGTGGTCGTAGGTGTACGCGGTGTGGAAGCCGAGTTCTTCGGCCCGCTCCCAGGCCGCGCGGCCACCCTCGTGCCAGCGGCGGTGGGGGAGGATCACGGTGCTCAGACGCAGACTCATGCCGCCGAGCCTATGTGCCGCCCGGTGTTTCACGTGAAACCGTCGCCGGCCTCGGAGATCGCGCCCGGCGGGCCGGCGACCCGGGTGCGCTGCCCGGCTGCCGAGCCCGTCGGCCGTCAGCGCACCCGCGCGCTGAGCCAGGGAGTCAGCAGGAGCATGGGGATGAACTCCTTGTGCGTCCGGTCCCCGGGCATCGGCACGATCAGGAAGTAGCCCGGGGGGAAACGCCGTGCCCTGACCCACGCCCGGTCCTCGAAGACGGAGCGGAGGAAGGCCGGGACGTCGTCCCGGGGGACGTCGGGGCATTCGACGCCCTAGACGTCGATCAGGGCGTCGTCGTCCGGGTAGAGCCGCACCCGTACCCGCGGACTCCCCCCGAACTCGACGTGGGCCTCGTGCGGCAGGGAGCCCTCCGCGTCGGTGGCGACTCCGACTCCCGCCGCGGTGCGCCGCGAGGTCTGGTCCGCGCCGATGTCGTGGGAGACCTCGATCTCGCGCGCGTACGTCTCGGCGAGTGCGCGCAGGGCGGTCACCGCGGCTTGAGTGGTGGGCAGCTGGTTCATGGGATCGATCATGTCGCGTCGCCGACGCCCGGGGGAAACCGCAGGTGGCTGGAGGGGACCGAGGACGTCAGCCACACGCCGTTCGCGCTCACCCGGAAGACGTGGCCGGCGTCGTGCAGGGCTCCGGCGTCCACCGTGAGCACGACGGGGCGCCCGCGGCGGGCTCCGACCCGGGCCGCCGTATCCCGGTCGGCGGAGAGGTGGACGTCGTGCCGGGTCATGGGACGCAGGCCCTCGGCGCGGATCGCGTCCAGGAAACGGGTGACCGTGCCGTGGTGGAGGTACCGCGGCGGGACGGCCGGCGCCAGCCCCAGGTCGACCTCGACGCTGTGGCCCTGACGGGCTCGGATCCGGGTGCCCTCGACGGCGAAGCGGCGCTTGTCGTTCGTGGCGACGACATGGGCGAGCTCGTCCCGGGTGATCCGGAAACCGTGGGCGTCCGCTGCCGCGAGCAGGGCGTCGATCTCGACCCAGCCGCCCTCGTCGAGCGTGAGGCCGATCTGCCCGGGCCGGTGGCGCAGATGCCGGGAGAGGTACTTCGACACCTTCACCGTCCGCTGTGGGTTCATGGCTCCAGACTGCCGGACGTAACGAGGATCACGCGAAGGGTTTCCGAATGGAGGTTTGATCCACAGCCAGGGGCAGTTATCCACAAGGAAAAGTGACGATCCTGTGGACAGTCACGGCCGACATCACCGGAACGGGCGACCCGGCCCCGCAGTCGGGGGTGCGGGGACCTGGCCCGCACGGGCCCGGCCCCGCGTCCGGTGCCGACGGAGGGCAGCCGGGTCCACCGGTGTCCCGGAGCCCTTGGCCGACCGGCGGAAACCCCTGGGGACGGCACACCCCGGACGTCCGACGGGCCTGCTCGGTACCCCGTTCGGGCCCCGGGTGGTCACCACGCAGTCGGCCAGGTGCGCCTCGGGCCCTTCGGGTGCGACCCGCTCCCAGTGGAGTCCCCCGGCGCGCTCCCCGTCGGCCGTCAGATCCGCGGCTTCACCCGGGCGATCCGCCGCAGGGTCCCCGGCATCCACCGCGACAGCGCGTACCCGCCCCGGGCCTCGGGGGTCACCGGGACCACCGCCTCGTCGCGCACCACCGCCCGCAGGATCGCCCGGGCGACCTTCTCCGGCGGGTAGTTGCGCCGGCCGTACAGCGCGGACGCCCGCTTCCGCAGCCGCTGCTCCTCCTGCGCCGACACGCCCGCGAACCGCGCGGTGGAGGTGATGCCGGTGTTGACGAAGCCCGGGCAGACCGCCGTCACACCGATGTCCCGTTCCGCCAGCTCCGCGCGCAGGCAGGCGCTCAGCATCAGCACGGCCGCCTTGGACGTGCTGTAGGCGGGCAACGCCCGGGACGGCAGGAACGCCGCCGCCGAGGCGACGTTCACGATGTGGCCCCCCTGGCCGCGCTCCGCCATCTGCCGGCCGAAGAGGCGGCAGCCGTGGATGACACCCCACAGGTTGACGTCGAGGACCGTCCTCCAGTCCTCCGGCGTGGTGTCGAGGAAGGAACCGCCGAGGCCCACGCCGGCGTTGTTGACCAGGACGTCCACCACGCCGTACTCGGTGGCCACCCGCTCGGCGAACTTCTCCATCGCGCCCTCGTCGGAGACGTCCACCGTCTCCGCCCACGCCCCGGCCGCGCCCCCGCGCCGGGCCTCCCGCGCGGTGCCCTCGGCGGCCTGGGCGTTCCGGTCGGCCGCGATCACCCGGGCGCCCGCCGCCGCGAACGCCAGCGCGGTCGCCCGTCCGATCCCGCTGCCCGCCCCGGTGACGAGCACGAGCCGTCCGCCGAACCGGTCGGCGTACGGGGCGGGCGCCGCCGCCCGCGTGCGGCCGTCCTCGACGGAGCCGACGAAGTCGGTGACCCAGGTGGCCAGCTGGTCCGGGTGGGTGCGCGGCACCCAGTGCCCGGCGGGCAGCGTCCGCCGGGTCAGGTCCGGTGCCCACTGCTCCAGCCGGTCGTACAGCCGCTCCGACAGGAAGCGGTCGCCCAGCGGGGTGACCAGCTGGACGGGCACGTGGGCGTACGCGTCGGGGCGCGGGGACCGGAGCCGGGGCCGGACGTTGTCCCGGTACAGCCAGGCCCCGTGGGCCGCGTCGTCCGGCAGGGAGGCGGTCGGGTAGTCGCCGCCGGGCACCTTCTCGACGCGTTCGAGGATGCGCGGCCAGCGCTTGCCGAGGGGGCCGCGCCAGGCCAGTTCGGGGGCGACCGGGGTGTGCAGCAGGTAGATGTACCAGGACCTGGCGCCCTGCCCGAGGAGCTGTCCGACCCGGCGCGGGGTGGGCCGCGACAGCCGGCGGTCGAGCCAGTGGCCGAAGTGGTCCAGCGACGGCCCGGACATCGAGGTGAAGGACGCGATCCGGCCCTCGGTGCGGGCCACGGTGACGAACTCCCAGGCCTGCACCGAGCCCCAGTCGTGCCCCACCAGGTGCACCGGGCGGCCCGGACTGACCGCGTCCGCCACGGCCAGGAAGTCGTCGGTCAGCTTCTCCAGGGTGAACCCGCCGCGCAGGGGCGACGGCGCCGTGGACCGCCCGTGGCCCCGGACGTCGTAGGCGACGACGTGGAAGTGCTCGGCGAGGCGCGGCGCGAGCCGCCCCCACACCTCCTTGCTGTCGGGATAGCCGTGCACCAGGACGACCGTGGGCCGCCCGGGGGTGCCCAGCTCGGCCACGCACAACTCGACGTCACCCGCGTGCACCCGGCGCTCACGCGCCCCCTCGATCCCCGTCATACCGGCGAATCTCGCAGTCGTCAGAACATCCGTCAACAGCGCTTCCCGGCCTCCCCCGTGCCGCCCGTGGGGCCGCGCCGGGCCGCCGTATGGGCCTCAGGCAGGGCTTCCCCTACGGGCCCGTACGACTCCAGGGGGACACCAAGACGGCTCTGGGGTCTGACGACCGGGGTGCCGCGGGTCACTACCGTCTACGTCGTGACTGTGATCGCGACCGAAAGCCTGAGCAAGCGGTTCCCCCGGGTGACCGCGCTTGACCGGCTCTCCGTGGACGTCGGGCCCGGTGTGACCGGACTCGTCGGATCCAACGGGGCCGGCAAGTCCACACTGATCAAGATCCTGCTGGGTCTGTCCCCCGCCACGGAGGGCCGCGCCGAAGTGCTCGGCCTCGACGTCGCCACCGAGGGGTCCGCCATCCGTGAGCGGGTCGGCTACATGCCGGAGCACGACTGCCTGCCGCCGGACGTCTCGGCGACCGAGTTCGTGGTCCACATGGCCCGCATGTCGGGGCTGCCGGCGACCGCCGCCCGGGAACGCACCGCGGACACCCTGCGCCACGTCGGCCTCTACGAGGAGCGGTACCGCCCCATGGGCGGCTACTCGACCGGCATGAAGCAGCGGGTGAAGCTCGCGCAGGCCCTGGTGCACGACCCGCAGCTGGTCTTCCTCGACGAGCCGACCAACGGCCTCGACCCGGTCGGCCGCGACGAGATGCTCGGCCTGATCCGCCGCATCCACACCGACTTCGGCATCTCGGTCCTGGTCACCTCGCACCTGCTCGGCGAGCTGGAACGCACCTGCGACCACGTCGTCATCGTGGACGGCGGCCGGCTGCTGCGCTCCAGCTCCACGCGGGACTTCACGCAGAGCACCACGACCCTCGCCATCGAGGTCACCGACACCGACGAGCACCCGGACGGCACCCGCGCGGTCCGGGACGCCCTGCACGCCCGCGGGGTGACCGTCCAGGACGGCAGCGGACTGCCGGGCGCCGGACACGTGCTGCTGCTCACCGCGCGGGGCGAGGAGACGTACGACCTGGTCCGCGACGTCATCGCCGACCTCGGTCTCGGCCTGGTGCGCATGGAGCAGCGCCGCCACCACATCGCCGAGGTCTTCCAGAGCAGCGACGAGACGCGGAAGGAGGCGGTCGGTCATGGCAGCTGAGCAGTCCGTGGGCACACCCGCCACCGGATCGGGTGACACCCGTATCCACAACATCGGCTACCGCTCCTACGACGGCCCCCGGCTCGGCCGCGCGTACGCGAGGCTGTCGCTGTACTCGCAGTCGCTGCGCGGCTCCTACGGCCTCGGCCGGTCGGTGAAGTCCAAGGTGCTGCCGATGCTGCTGTTCGTGGTGATGTGCGTGCCGGCCGCCATCATGGTCGCCGTCGCCGTCACCACCAAGGCCAACGACCTGCCCGTCGAGTACACCCGCTACGCGATCATCATGCAGGCCGTCATCAGCCTGTACGTCGCCTCGCAGGCACCCCAGTCCGTCTCGCGCGACCTGCGCTTCAAGACCGTGCCGCTGTACTTCTCCCGGCCGATCGAGACGTCCGACTACGTGCGCGCCAAGTACGCGGCGCTCGCGTCCGCGCTGTTCATCCTCACCGCGGCCCCGCTGCTGGTGCTGTACATCGGCGCGCTGCTCGCCAAACTCGACTTCGCCGACCAGACCAAGGGATTCGCGCAGGGACTCGTCTCCGTGGCACTGCTCTCGCTGCTCTTCGCCGGCATCGGCCTGGTCATCGCCTCGGTCACCCCGCGCCGCGGCTTCGGCATCGCCGCCGTGATCGCCGTCCTGACCATCTCCTACGGCGCCGTCTCCACGCTCCAGGCGATCGCCGACTACCAGGGCAGCGGCAGCGCCACCGTGGCCTGGATCGGCCTGTTCTCCCCCATCACCGTCCTCGACGGCGTGCAGTCCGCCTTCCTGGGCGCCACGTCCACCTTCCCGGGCGGCACCGGACCCGGCACCGCCGAGGGCGTGGTGTACGTCCTGGTCGCGCTGGGGCTGATCGCCGGCTGCTACGGCCTCCTGGTGCGCCGCTACAAGAAGGTGGGAACGTGACCCCGCCCAGCCCGTCACCCGCCACCACGCTTCCAAGGAATGGGCTGCGCTCATGAGCACTCTTTCCATCGACCACGTCTCCCGCTGGTTCGGCAACGTGGTCGCCGTCAACGACGTCACCATGACCATCGGCCCGGGCGTCACCGGTCTGCTCGGCCCCAACGGCGCGGGGAAGTCCACCCTCATCAACATGATGGGCGGCTTCCTGGCCCCCTCCACCGGCACCGTCACCCTCGACGGGCAGCAGGTGTGGCGCAACGAGCAGATCTACCGGCACATCGGCGTCGTGCCCGAGCGCGAGGCGATGTACGACTTCCTCACCGGCCGCGAGTTCGTCCTCGCCAACGCGGAGCTGCACGGCCTGGGCGCCCGGGCCGCGCAGAAGGCGCTCGCCACGGTCGAGATGGAGTACGCGCAGGACCGCAAGATCGCCACGTACTCCAAGGGCATGCGGCAGCGCGTGAAGATGGCCTCCGCCCTGGTGCACGAGCCGTCCCTGCTCCTGCTGGACGAGCCCTTCAACGGCATGGACCCGCGCCAGCGGATGCAGCTGATGGACCTGCTCCGGCGGATGGGCGACGAGGGCCGCACGGTGCTGTTCTCCTCCCACATCCTCGAGGAGGTCGAGCAGCTCGCCTGGCACATCGAGGTCGTCGTCGCCGGGCGGCACGCCGCCAGCGGCGACTTCCGCAAGATCCGGCGCCTGATGACGGACCGGCCGCACCGCTACCTCGTGCGCTCCAGCGACGACCGGGCGCTCGCCGCCGCGCTGATCGCCGACCCGTCGACGTCCGGCATCGAGGTCGACCACGGCGAGGGCGCTCTGCTCATCCAGGCCGTCGACTTCGGCCGGTTCACGGCCCTGCTGCCCCGGGTCGCCAAGGAGCGGGGCATCCGCCTGCTCACGGTCTCGCCGTCGGACGAGTCCCTCGAGTCCGTGTTCTCGTACCTGGTCGCGGCGTAGGAGGCCCTGATGTACGACCCCACTGTCGCCCGGCTCACCTATCGGGCCCTGCTCGGCCGGCGCCGGGCCCTCATCCTCGGCGCGCTGCCCCTGCTGCTGATCGTGATCTCCGTGGCGGTGCGCGCACTCGCCGGCGTGGACGACCAGACGGCCGCCGACGTGCTCGGCGGGCTCGCGCTCGCCACCATGGTGCCGATCATCGGCGTCATCGCGGGCACCGGCGCCATCGGTCCGGAGATCGACGACGGCTCGGTGGTGTACCTGCTGTCCAAGCCGATCAAGCGGCCCACCATCATCTTCACCAAGCTGATCGTCGCGATCGCCGTCACCATGGTCTTCTCGGCCGTGCCGACGCTGATCGCCGGCTTCATCCTCAACGGCAACGGGCAGCAGATCGCCGTCGCCTACACGGTCGCGGCGCTGGTCGCCTCCATCGCCTACGCGGCGATCTTCCTGCTGCTGGGCACGGTCTCGCGGCACGCCGTGGTGTTCGGGCTGGTGTACGCGCTGGTCTGGGAGGCGCTGTTCGGCTCCCTGGTGTCCGGGGCGCGCACCCTGAGCGTCCAGCAGTGGGCGCTGGCCGTCGCCGAGCGGGTCGACGACGGCACGCTGGTCACCTCGGACGTCGGTCTGACGACGGCGACCGTCCTGCTGGTCGTGGTGACGGTGCTGGCCACCTGGTACGCGGGGCAGAAGCTGCGCGCGCTGACCCTGGCCGGGGAGGAGTGACCGTCCGGGACGGCGGCCATCCCTGACCGGTCCGCGACGGCGGGCGGTGACGTCCCGGCAGACGCCGGACGCGCCGCCCGCCGCGTGCGTTCCCGGTGCCGCCCGGGCGCGTTCCGTCCTGGCTGCGTCCGCCCGGGCCTCGCTCCGGGCCGCTGGCCCGCCCGGTCCGCCCGCCCTTTACTCGGTGGCGTCCGTGCAGTCCGGCGGGGCACAGTGGGGGTGTCCGCAACGCCGGGAAGGTCCGGTGTCATGGTCCGGGAGAGGAGCGGGACGACGCCTGCACGGCGGCCGGTCCGGCTCCCTTCGGGGCAGCCCGCGGCGGGCTCCGGAAGCGGTTCCAGCGCTCCGTCGAGTCCGCCCCCACGCGGGAGCTGCCCGGGGCGGCCGCTTCGAGCACGCGCCCGCACAGCGCGTGGGCCGCCCACCCGGAGGACGGGACGAGAGGCACGGCACCGGTTCGCACGGGGGTCCGGAAGCACCGTTCCGGGCGCGGGCGGACCGCGGTCGGGCGCGAGCCCGCGCACGTTCGATCCGTGCATCCGGACGCCGGGACGCCGGGACGCCGGGACAGCGGGGCGCCGGGTCCCTGAGGCCCGGCACCGGCGGCCTCCGTGCCGGTTCCGGCGCAGGTCGCAGGCGGTCCCGGTCCCCGCGCCGTACGTCAGGCCAGCAGGCGCTCCACGACGAGGGCGATGCCGTCCTCCTCGTTGGAGGCCGTCACCTCGTCGGCCACCGCCCGCAGCTCCGCGTGAGCGTTGGCCATGGCCACGCCGTGGGTGGCCCAGGCGAACATCGGGACGTCGTTCGGCATGTCGCCGAACGCGATGGTCTCGGCGGCCTTGACGCCCAGCCTGCGGGCGGCGAGCGACAGCCCCGTGGCCTTGGACAGTCCGAGCGGGAGCAGCTCGACGATGCCCTCGCCCGCCATGGTGACGGTGACGAAGCCGCCCGCGGTGCGCCGGGCGACGTCGGCGAGTTCGTCCGAGGTGAGCGACGGGTGCTGGATGTACAGCTTGTTCAGGGGTGCCGTCCACAGGTCGGACGCGTCGGTGAACGGGGTGGCGGGCAGCCCGCCCACGACCTCGTAACCGGGCCCCACCAGCACCTCGCCGTCCAGCCCGTCGCGGCTCGCCGCCAGGTGCAGCGGGCCGGTCTCCGCCTCGATCTTGGCCAGCGCGACGCCGGCCAGCTGCCGGTCCAGCGTGACCGACGTCAGCAGCCGGTGCTCGCCCGCGTGGTACACCTGCGCGCCCTGCCCGCACACCGCGAGGCCCTGGTACCCGAGGTCGTCGAGGATCGGCATGGTCCAGGGCACCGCGCGACCGGTGACGACGATGTGGGCGGCGCCGGCCGCGGTGGCCGCGGCGAGGGCGTCCCGGGTGCGCTGCGACACCGAGTGGTCGTCACGCAGCAGCGTTCCGTCCAGGTCGGTCGCGACGAGCCGGTACGGGAAGGGCGGCGGTGCGGTACTCACTTGGTGATCGGCTCCAGCAGTTCACGGCCGCCCAGGTAGGGACGCAGCACCTCGGGCACGCGCACCGATCCGTCGGCCTGCTGGTGGTTCTCCAGGATCGCCACGATGGTGCGCGGCACGGCGCACAGGGTGCCGTTGAGCGTGGCGAGCGGGCGCACCTTCTTGTCCTCGCGCATCCGGATCTGCAGCCGCCGGGACTGGAACTCGGTGCAGTCCGAGGTGGAGGTCAGCTCGCGGTACTTGCCCTGGGTGGGGATCCAGGCCTCGCAGTCGTACTTGCGCGCCGCCGAGGAGCCGAGGTCGGCCGAGGCGACGTCGATCACGCGGAACGGCAGTTCCAGCGACGTCAGCCACTGCTTCTCCCACTCCAGCAGCCGCCGGTGCTCCGCCTGCGCGTCCTCGGGGGCCACGTACGAGAACATCTCGACCTTGTCGAACTGGTGCACGCGGAAGATGCCGCGCGTGTCCTTGCCGTGCGAGCCGGCCTCCCGGCGGAAGCAGGGCGAGAAGCCCGCGTAGCGCAGCGGCAGACGGTCCGCCTCGATGATCTCGTTCATGTGGTAGGCCGCCAGCGGCACCTCGGACGTGCCGACCAGGTAGAGGTCGTCCTTCTCGAGGTGGTAGACGTCCTGCGCGGCCTGGCCGAGGAAACCGGTGCCCGCCATGGACTCGGGGCGCACCAGGGCCGGGGTCAGCATCGGGGTGAAGCCCGCGGCGGTGGCCTGGGCGATCGCCGCGTTCACCAGTGCCAGCTCCAGCAGGGCGCCGACACCGGTCAGGAAGTAGAAGCGGGAGCCGGAGACCTTCGCCCCGCGCTCGACGTCGATGGCGCCGAGGATCTGGCCGAGCTCCAGGTGGTCCCTGGGCTCGAAGCCCTCGGCGGCGAAGTCGCGGGCGGTGCCGTGCGTCTCCAGCGTGACGAAGTCCTCCTCGCCGCCGACGGGCACGTCGGGGTGGACGAGGTTGCTCAGTCGGAGCAGCAGTTCCTGGGTCTCGGCGTCGGCCGCGTCGCGTTCGGCGTCGGCGGCCTTCACGTCGGCGGCGAGCCGGCCGGCCTTCTGCAGCAGCTCGGCCTTCTCGTCGCCGGACGCCTTCGGGATCAGCTTGCCGAGCGCCTTCTGTTCGGCGCGCAGCTCGTCGAAGCGGACGCCGGACGACCTGCGCCGTTCGTCGGCGGACAGGAGGGAGTCGACGAGCGCGACGTCCTCTCCACGGGCGCGCTGCGACGCACGCACACGGTCGGGGTCCTCACGGAGCAGGCGAAGGTCAATCACGCGGTCAAGGCTACCGGTGTGCGGTCGCGGGCCACGACCCACTATTGCGGCCGGGATCCCATACATGACGTTACGGGGTAATTGCGCGGAGTGTTCCGGAGGTCAATTCGGAGGGCCGCATCCCTGGAACGGGGGAGCGGCGCAGGTGGTGGTTGACTGGATTCCCTTGCGGAGTACGGGACTTGAGGATTGGTTGTCCACAGCGATCCCCAGTGCCCGAAAAGTTTTCCACAGGCTGTGGGGAAGATCTGTGGACATCGGAATTGATCACTCCGAAAGGCTCGGTCGACGTCGAGGATTCCCGGGGCGACCTCCTTTTATCCCCACTTTCGAGGGGAAAGGCATCACCCTGAAGGGTTGATCGAGGGAAAAGCGTGGACGAGGGGTGAGAGGTCGAGGAGTGGGGGTGATCATGGTGCGATGGGCGATTTGTCGACCGTGTGACCCCTTGGTGTCGACTTGTCCCCAGATCGAGAAGCGGACCTGTGGATAACTTCTGTGGATGGCGAAAATCAGCAGGTCGGACCGGTCCCGGTCGGCCCGTGAGTGAGGCACCCCGGCCCACGGCCGGACGCCCGCAGCGCACCGGACGCAGCTGAGCCACCAACCCGTCGGTGCGTCCGGCCCGCCGGACGCACCGAACTCACGGACCCAACAGACCCGTCGGACGGACCCAACAGACCCGTCGGACGGGCCCATCGGACTCATCGGACCCCTCAGACCCATCTGATCCCTCAGACCCGTCGGACGCACTGGGCCGACGGACCCACGCACCCCGACCGCTCGACCGGGATCCGACCGCTCGACCGGGTCAGGCCGCCCGACGAGGGTGAGACCGCCCGACCGGGGTCAGAAACGGCCGTCCTGGCAGCGCGCCACCCAGTCCGCCGCCGCCGCGAACTCCTCGTCCGAGGTCCCCGGCAGGGTCGGCCGCCCCGCTTGCGGACCGTCGTCGGCACGGGGATAGGAACCGAGGAAGCGCACCTGGAGGCAGATCCGCTTGAGACCCATCAGGGCATCGGCGACCCGGCGGTCGGAGATGTGCCCCTCGGCGTCGATGCAGAAGCAGTAGTTGCCGATGCCCGCTCCGGTCGGCCGGGACTGCAGCAGCATCAGGTTGATGCCGCGCGTGGCGAACTCTCCCAGCAGGTCGCGCAGCCCACCGGGATGGTCGTCGCGCTGCCACAGCACCACGGACGTCTTGTCGGCCCCGGTCGGCGCCGCCGGCCGGGCCGGGCGGCCCACCAGCACGAACCGGGTCTGGGCGTTCTCCGCGTCGTGGATCCCGGTCTCCAGGGGCACGAGCCCGTACCGGGCGGCGGCGAACTCCCCGGCGAAGGCGGCGTCGTACCGCCCCTCCTGGACCAGCCGCGCGCCGTCCGCGTTCGAGGCGGCCGACTCCCAGTGCACGTCCGGCAGGTGCGTCTTCATCCAGTTGCGGACCTGCGGCTGGGCCGCCGGATGCGCCGTGACCGTCTTGATGTCCGACATCTTCGTGCCGGGACGGACCAGCAGGGCGAAGGTGATCGACAGCAGCACCTCGCGGTAGATCATCAGCGGGCTGCCCGCGACCAGTTCGTCGAGGGTGGTGGTGATCCCGCCCTCGACCGAGTTCTCGATCGGCACGAACGCGGCCTCCGCCTCGCCCGACCGTACGGCGTCGAGCGCGGACTGCACGGACACGTACGGGACGAGCTCCCGGGTGGCCGTCTCCGGCAGGGTGCGCAGGGCGACTTCGGTGAAGGTGCCCTCGGGGCCGAGGTACGCGTAGCTCGCTGGCATGCCTTCACCCTAATGGGCCCGCACCCGCGCGCTCCCCGGAAGCGCCACCGCGGAGTGACGGCGGGGGCTTCACCCCTCCAGGAGCCGCTGACCCACGTACTCTCCCTCCGCCGCGCCGCCCGGCACCGCGTACAGCCCGCTCGCCTCGTGCCGGACGAAGGGGGTCAGGGCGTCGCCCCGGTCGAGCTTGCGCTGCACGGGCACGAAGCCGCGCAACGGGTCCGCCTGCCAGCAGATGAACAGCAGCCCCGCGTCCGGTACCCCGTCGGCGTCGATGCCGTCGTGGTACGAGAACGGGCGACGGAGCATCGCCGCGCCGCCGTTCTGGTCGGGGCGGGTGATGCGCGCGTGGGCGTTGAAGGGGACGACCAGGTTGCCCCGGGAGTCGGTCTTCTCCAGGTCCATGTCGGAGGTTTCGGTGCCGCCCGACAGCGGCGCGCCGTCCGACTTGCGGCGCCCGATGACCGCCTCCTGCTCGGTGAGCGGCAGCTTTTCCCAGTCGTCGAGCAGCATGCGGATCCGGCGCACGACGACGTAGGAGCCGTGGGCCATCCAGGCCGGCTCGCCCCTGTCCGGGACGAAGATCCGCTGGTCGAAGTCGGCGTCGGAGGGCTTGGGGTTGCGGGTCCCGTCGATCTGCCCCATCAGGTTGCGGGCCGTCATCGGGCGGGCGGTGGCGCCCGGGGTCCGGTTGAAGCCGTTCATCTGCCAGCGCACCCGCGCCGCCGACCCCGCGTCCTTCTGCACCGCCCGCAGCGCGTGGAAGGCGACCAGGGCGTCGTCGGCCGCGATCTGCACCCACAGGTCGCCGTCGCTGCGCTTCTTGTCGAGCCGGTCGGAGGAGAAGTCCGGCAGCGGGTCCAGGGCGACCGGCCGCTGCTTCTCCAGGCCGGTGCGCGCGAAGAAGCCGTGCCCGAAACCGAAGGTGACGGTGAGGGACGAGGGTCCGGCGTCACGGGCCACGTCGGTGTCGTCCCGCCCGGCGGGCTCGCCCGCCATCAGCCGGCGTGCCGTCTCTGACCAGCGACGCAGCAGCGCCGCGGCCTCCTTGCGCCCGGCCCCGGGCGCGAGGTCGAAGGCGACGAGATGGCCCCGCGCACGGAGCCCCTCGGTGATGCCGGGCTGATGTTTCCCGTGAAACGTCAGCCGGCGTTCGCCCACCGAGGCGAGCGGGGTGGACGCATCGGCGGGCGCCGTCGCGTATCCCACGGCACCGCCCGCCGCGCCGAACACGATCCCCGCGGCACCCGCCGTGCTGAGCAGACGACGCCGGGAGAAGCCGTCCGGAGCGGCGCCCACGGCACTCGCCGCCTCGGGGGCCTCCGGGGTACGGGTCTCGGGAAGGGACTGGTCGGGCATGGTCGTTCAGCCGATCTGCGCGTTCTTGGAAACGGTCACCTGGTCGATGTCGGAGGTGCGCACGGTCACCTCGACCTTCCAGTCTCCGGCAAACGGGATCTGCACCCCGCTCGCCGACCAGTGTCCGGCGGAGACGCGGTCGGGGACCACGGGCAGCGGCCCGACGTCCTTCGCGGCGAGGGTGAAGGCGATCTTCACCTCGGGGATGTCGAACGGCGTACCGTCGGTGCGCTCCACGTACACGTGCACCGCGTTGTCGCCCACCCGCGCGGGGTCGAGGTCGACCGTGACGACGCCCTTGCCCTGGGCGCAGCCGGTGTCGAACGGCATGTTCAGGGTCACCGCGCCGGAGCCCTGACCGGTGGCGGCCGACGGCACGTCCGAGGCCGAGGCGGCGGTCCGGGCCGCCTGCTCCGTACGGCCCGGCTCGGTCTGGGTGAGGACGGTGGTGACGGCGAGCAGCACGACGGCGACGCCGGCCTCGGCGAGCACCGAACGGCGCAGCCCGAACCGGTTCGGGTCGGCGTCCCGCACCCGCTTCTCCCGGGCCCGTTCCACCGCGGCCCGCTGCCGGGCCAGCTGCGCGGCCCGCGCGGCGTCGGCCTGGCGGGCCGGGTCGGCGGCCCCGGCATTCCCAGCAGCCCCGGCATCGCCGGGCTCGTCCCCCGGGCCGCCGGTCGCGGCTTCGGCCCCGCCGTCGCGGCGATCGCGGTCGCGGTCGCCGGCGCTCCGGTTGCCGTCGCTGTCACCGGCGTCGGCGCGGCCGGCCTCCCCCTCGCCGTTCTCGCCGTCGTCACCGTCCGGGTCCGCCGTCGCCGTCGCCGTCGTGCCGGCGGACGCGGTGACCGGCACCTTCGCCCGGTCTTCCGCCCGGTCCCGGTCCTCCGCCCGGCCTTGGTCCCGGTCGTTCCCCCCGCTCTTCTCCGCGTCCGTCTCCGCGCCCGTCCCTGCCCCCGTCTCCGCGTCCTTCTCCCGGCGCGCGGTCGGCACCTGGGCCGTCGAGGCCGCCGGTTCCGCGAGACGTGCCGTCCACCGGCGGGAGAGGTAGGCGATCCCGACCAGCACGGCGACCAGCACGATCTTGGCGAGCAGCAGCTGCCCGTACCGGGTGTCGGTGAACGCCGACCAGGAGCCGAGCTGCCGCCAGCTCTGGTAGATCCCGGTCAGCACCAGGGCGACCACGCTGCCGAAGGCGATCTTCGAGAACCGCCGGACCGCCTCCGGTCCGACCGGGGTCCGCGCGGGCGCCCGGTAGAGCGCGACCAGGAGGGTGGTGAGCCCGCCGAGCCAGGCGGCGACGGCCAGCAGGTGGATCACGTCGACGGGCATGGCGACGCCCGTCTGGATCCCGGTGGACGCGTGCTCCGACAGGGCCCAGGTCGCCGCGAGCCCCGCCGCCACCACGGTCCCGCCGATGGCGAGGCCGAACGTGAGGTCCCGCTGCCGGTCGTCCCCGTCGTCGCCCGGGCCGGACCCGTCGCGGGAACCCCCGCCCGCGTCGCCGCTCCCGACGACCGCGTCCGCGCGGCCCTCGCGGCCGTCGTGGCCCCCGCCGCCCCCGTGGTCCCGGTGGTTCTCGCCGTCCCCGCCGTCGCCGCTGTCCCCGTCGTGCTCGTTTCCGCCGGCGCCCGCCGGACGGGCGTACGCACCGAACAGCACGGCGACGAACAGCGCCGCCGCCGCGAGCAGCAGCAGCCGGGAGACCAGGGCGGCACCCGTCTTCGTCTGCAGCACCTGACCGAGCAGCGACAGGTCGAAGACGTCACCGACGGCCCCCGACGTGGTGTAGGAACCCCGCAGGAGCAGCATGCCCAGCGTGGACGCGGTGAGCGCGAGCCACCCGCCGACCACCAGCCGCTGCACCGCCCGCACCCCGGACCCGCGGCTCCAGCAGGCGAGGACGAAGGCGGCACCGCCGACCAGCACCACGAACCCGGCGTACGCCACGTAGCGCCCGATGCCGTACAGCACGCCGACGACGCCGTCGTCGGACCCCTGGCCGGAGACGGAGACCGTGGTCTCGGAGGGGGCGCCGATGGAGAAGCTGAAGGCACCGGCGACGGGGTGGCTGTCCGCCGACACGACCTGGTACGTCACCGTGTACGTGCCGTCGGGCAGCCCGCTGTGCAGGCGCACGGTGTAGGTCGTGCCCTCGGGGTTGTCCGGGTCGCCCCGGTCGACGCGCTCGCCCTTGGGGTCGAGCACGCGCAGGGCGTCGTCACTGATCGCGACGGGTTCGGAGAAGGTGAGCGACACCTGGGCCGGGGCCGTGTCGACCACCGAGCCCTGCCGGGGGTCGCTGTCCGTCAGCGCGGCGTGCGCGGAGACGGGGGAGGCCCCGGCGAGCAGCGCACCGGTGACGGCCAGGAACAGCAGCACCAGGATCCGGACGCGGGGCGCGATGGTCTGGGTCACGGGGGGATTCTCCCTAGTGTCCGTGCTTCGGCGTGTGGGTGGCGGCCTTGACCGGGATGTCGACGGTGACGGGGTCGGACTCGGCGAACCGCAGCTCGACGGAGACCTTCTGGCCCTCCTTCGGCTCGCGCTTCAGGTCCTCGAACATCAGGTGGTTGCCGCCGCTCTCCAGGACCAGGCGACCGCCTGCCGGGATGTCGAGGCCGTCCACCTCGCGCATGGACCCGTCCACCGTCTCGTGCACGGTGACCGAGGCGGCGACGTCGCTGTCCACCGAGGTCAGCCGGTCGGCCGCGTCGCCCTTGTTGGTGATGACCAGGAAGCCGGCCGCCATGTCCGACACCGGCTGCGGCATGTAGGCGGAGCCGACCGACAGGTCCGGGGTGCCGCCGGAGTCCTTCCCGTCCGCGTCCGAGCCCGAGCAGCCGGCCAGCACCAGCGCGCCCGTCAGGGCGAGGGCGGCTCCCGCGAAGCGCCTCACGGTGCCTCACCCTTGATGATCTGGGGCAGGTCCTCCGTGTAGTCGTCGACGGAGGCCTCGTCGTCGTAGAGCAGGTAGCCGGCGTCGGTCTTCGGGGAGAACGCGATGACCTGCGTGCCGTGGTCGGAGACCGTCTTGCCCTGGTCGTCCTTGCGCGGCGGGTTGATGGAGATGCCCAGGGTGCGCGCGCCGGCCTGGATCGTGGAGAAGTCCCCGGTCAGCCCCACGACCTGGGGGTCGATGCCCTTGAGCCACTTGCCCAGGGCGGCGGAGGTGTCGCGTTCGGGGTCGGTGGTGACGAACACGACGCGCAGCTGGTCCTGCTGCTCCTGGGGCAGCTGCTTCTTCGCCACGGCGATGTTGTTCATCGTCAGCGGGCAGACGTCGGGGCAGTGGGTGTAGCCGAAGTAGATCAGCGTCGGCTTGCCCGCGGTCTCCTCGCGGAAGTCGTACTCCTTGCCGTTCGTGTCCTTGAGGACGAGGTCGGGCTTCTCGAACGGCTTGTCCAGGAGGGTGGCCGCCTTCTCGGCTCCGGTCTCCTCGGAGACCACGGCGACCGGCTTGTCCCCGTTGTCGTCGGCGGCGCCGCAGGCGGTCAGGGTCAGGGAGGCCGCGGCGAGCAGCGCGGCCGCGGCGAGGGTGTTCTTGCGCATGAGGTGGGTGTCCCGGTGGGTGAGTGCTCCGGCGGGCACCGGGAGGCCGCGGAGCAACCGCGGGCCTCCCGGTGGCCGCCTTCAGGTGGGGCGGGCTCAGGCGGTGGTGCGCCTGCGCCCGGCGAGTACGCCGTAGGCGACGCCGATGGCGCCGACCACGATGCCGACGACGCCCAGCACGCGGGCCGTGGTGTCGGAGCCGTCGGAGTCGGAGGCCGCCGAGGTCTCGGCGGACGCCTTCTCGGCGGTGTCGGCGTCGTCGGCCGCCTTGTCGTCCGACGCGCCGTGGTGGCCGTCACCGGACGCCTCCGCCAGGGTCAGCACGGGCGCCGGGAAGTCGGGCTCGTCCTGTCCCTCCTGCGGCACCTCGATCCAGCGGACGACCTCCTTGTTGGAGTACGTCTGCAGGGCCTTGAAGACGAGGTCGTCGGCGTCCTCGGGCAGCGTGCCGACGGACACCGGGAACTTCTGGAAGAAGCCCGGCTCGATGCCGTCGTCGTCGGCGGTCCAGGTGACCTTGGTGACGGCCTCGTCGATCTTCTTGCCGTGCATCTCCAGCGGCTTGTCCAGCTTGGACTTGGTGACCTTGACGTCCCAGCCGTCGACGGGCTGCGGCATCACCGACGCCAGCGGGTGCTCGGCCGGGAAGGTCACCTCCAGCTTGGTGGTGGAGGCGTTGTCGCGCTCGTTCGGCACCTTGAAGTTGAGGACCGCGTAGCCGCCCTTCGCCGCCTCGCCCTCGGGCTGCACGCTGACGTGCGCGAGGGCGGGGGCGGACAGGGCGAGCACGGCGATGCCGGCGACGGCGCCGACGGTGGTGAGACGGGAAGCCTTCATGGCAGAAGCACTCCGCTTCGTTGAAGTTCGTTGAGGTTCGTTCAGTTCGCTGAGGTGAGGGACACGTGCGCCGCGGGTGCCGGTGCTCCCGGGGGACGCGGCACGGCGCGCACGTGCGGGGACCGCTCGCGCGCAGGCCGCACGCGGGCACCCCGCCCTCACCCGCGAACCGGCCTCGCGGGCCCGGCGGCTGCCCGGGCGGGCCGGGACCGGGCCCGGGAGAACCGGGGGCCGGGTCCGGAGACCGGGGGGTGCCGTGGGACCGGTGACGGTCGCGGAGGGGTGGATCGGGTCGTGTCGCGTCAGACGGCGAGCGCGTAGGCGGCGCCGTCGGCCGGCGGACCGCGGCGGATCACCGTGTGCTGGAGTGCGGTGGTGTGGGGCACGGGGGGCGCGGGCAGCGGGGTGCGCGGCGCGCGGGGGGCCGCTTCCGGCGCCCCCGGGAGCCCGGCGCGCAGGGCGAGCGCCGCCCGGAGCGCCCGGACGAGGGCGCCCTCGGCGACCCCGTGCGCGGACAGTTCGGCCAGCCGCAGCAGGGCCTGGTCCCCCCGGCGCAGCACCCAGCCGGTGGCCAGGGCCGCGAGGAGGTGTCCGAGCAGCATCGGCAGGGACGGCAGCAGCGTCACCCAGAAGCCCGCGGCGGAGGCCGCGGCGTCCCCCTGGGCGTGTGCCGTGTGGCCGCCGCCCGGGCTCGGCGGGATCCGCGCGTCGGTGAGGATCCGCTGGGCCTCGGCGGGACTGATGGCCGCGGCCGTGGTCCCGCACACCAGCCGCGCGGCCTGGGCGATGAGGGAGGCGTCGGACGCGGCCGACGCGGATCCCGCGGCCGACGCCGCGGACGCGCCGTGCTGTCCGAGACCGAACAGCGTGTGCAGCACGGTCTGGCAGAGCGCCAGCAGGGCGGTGACGCCCGGGACGGACCGGGCGCGCCCGGCCAGCGGCACCGCGACGGCGGCCGTGCCGAGGAAGCCCGCGACGAGGGTCCACAGCGGGACGGCGTCGTGGGCGGCGAGCGTGTGACCTGCCCCGGCCAGCACGACACAGACCGCGGCGAACACCGCGGCCCGCAGGACCCGGAGGCCTCGTCCGGTGCGCGCCGTGCGCGGGTGGGGGGCAGTCATGGCGGCCTCATCATCGCACTGGCCCCACGGCCCCCGTACGGCAGGTCCGCAAGATGCGCTACGACCGGAAGATCACCTTCGCCACGGCCCGTCCCGCACCGTCCCGCATACACCGATCGGCTCCCCGGCGCACCCGCCATATGGGCGGCATCACGTCGACTGCGCGCTTACGAGTGGGTACTCAGGGCAATACGTAACGGTATGTCGAGCCGCGGCCGGGAGGCTGGAGCATGAGCATCTGGTGGTCACTCCATCTGCGGCGCGACGCTGCGAGCGTGCCCCTGGCCCGGCGCCTGCTGCTCGGCGCGATGGAGACCGCGGGCGTCGACCCCGACATCTCCTACGACCTGTCCGTCGCGCTCAGCGAGGCCTGCGCGAACGCCGTCGAGCACGGCGGGGACGGCACCCGGGGCGGCGGATCCGAGGCCTACCGGGTGACCGCCTACCTCGACGGCGAGAAGTGCCGGATCGAGGTGGCCGACGCGGGGCCCGGCTTCCCGGCCGCCCCCGGCGGACGCTCACGCCCCCCGGCCCGCCCGGCACCGTCGGACGCGGAACACGGGCGCGGCCTCTGCCTCATCCGGGAACTCGCCGACCACGTGCACATCGGCAACAAGCCGGACCGCAGTGGCGCCGTGGTGAGCTTCGACAAGATCCTCAAGTGGCGCGAGGACGCCCCGCTCGTCGCCGTCTAGCGCCGGGGCACGGCGCGACGGAGGGGGTCCGGTGGGCATGGGGCGGGCAGCACAACGGCCGGGCACCACCTGATGCCCGGCCGTCTCCCGTTCGGGGCCTCGCGCCCGTGTGTGTCAGCCCTTCAGGCCGGCCATCCACTGCTCGACCTCGTCCGACCGGCGCGGCAGCGCGGCGGACAGGTTCCGGTTGCCGTCCTCGGTGACGAGGATGTCGTCCTCGATGCGGACGCCGATGCCGCGGTACTCCTCGGGCACGGTCAGGTCGTCGGCCTGGAAGTACAGGCCCGGCTCCACGGTGAGCACCATGCCGGGCTCCAGCGTGCCGTCGACGTAGGTCTCGGTCCGCGCGGCGGCGCAGTCGTGGACGTCCATGCCGAGCATGTGCCCGGTGCCGTGCAGCGTCCAGCGGCGCTGCAGGCCCAGCTCCAGGACCCGCTCCACCGGGCCCTCGACCAGGCCCCACTCGACGAGCCGCTCGGTCAGCACCCGCTGCGCGGCGTCGTGGAAGTCCCGGTACTTGGCGCCCGGCTTCACCGCCGCGATGCCGGCCTCCTGGGCGTCGTACACGGCGTCGTAGATCTTCTTCTGCAGCTCGCTGTAGCGGCCGTTGATGGGCAGCGTGCGCGTGACGTCGGCCGTGTAGTAGGTGTGCGTCTCCACGCCGGCGTCGAGCAGCAGCAGGTCGCCGGAGCGGACGGGCCCGTCGTTGCGCACCCAGTGCAGGGTGGTGGCGTGCGGGCCGGCCGCGCAGATGGAGCCGTAGCCGACGTCGTTGCCCTCCACGCGGGCGCGCAGGAAGAACGTGCCCTCGATGTAGCGCTCGGAGGTAGCCTCGGCCTTGTCGAGGACCTTCACGACGTCCTCGAAGCCGCGCACGGTGGAGTCGACGGCCTTCTGCAGCTCGCCGATCTCGAAGTCGTCCTTGACCAGGCGCATCTCGGAGAGGAAGACCCGCAGCTCCTCGTCGCGCTCGGCGGTGACCTTGTCGGTGAGCGCCGCCTCGATCCCGGCGTCGTGGCCCCGCACCACCCGGACCGGGCCGGTGGCCTCGCGCAGCGCGCCGGCCAGCTCGCGGACGTCGGAGGCGGGGATGCCGTACAGCTTCTCGGCCTCGGTGAGGGAGTGGCGGCGGCCCACCCACAGCTCGCCCTGTCCGTCCAGCCAGAACTCGCCGTTCTCCCGGTCGGAGCGCGGCAGCAGGTAGAGCGTGGCCCGGTGGCCGTCGGGGGTGGGCTCCATGACGAGGACGCCGTCCTCGGTCTGGTTGCCGGTGAGGTACGCGTACTCGACGGAGGCGCGGAAGGCGTACTCGGTGTCGTTGGAGCGGGTCTTGAGGTTGCCCGCGGGGACGACCAGGCGCTCGCCGGGGAAGCGGGCGGACAGCGCGGCACGGCGGGCGGCGGTCCGGTCGGCCTGCGGGACGGGCTCCAGGTCGTGCAGCTCCGTGTCGGCCCAGCCGCTGCGCATGTTCTCGGCGAGTTCGTCGGACACACCCGGGTACAGGCCGTTCTTGCGCTGCTTGACGGGCTCCTCTTCGGCAGTCTCCGGGGTCTCCGGGAGCTCTTCTGCCACGGCGGTCATCCTCCTCGATACGGCACTGGACCAGCCTCCATCGTACGGCCGGGTGAAACGGTCACCGGGGGCGATGACCTGTTACGGATGCCGACCCGGAAGGTGTGGGCCCGGGCAGGGGCCGCCGCCCGCGCCCGCCTAGTCGAAGCGCGCCGCCAGCAGGACGACGTCCTCGGTCGTCCCCGCCGGGTCCGGACCGTCGGGCAGCACCGTGCGCAGGACGTGGTCGGCGACCGCGTCCGGGTCGCCGCGCAGGGCCGCCGGGACGCCGGCGGCCGCCGCGTGCAGCCGGGCGAAGGCCCGGTCGGTGGGGTCGCCGGTGCGGTGCAGCAGGCCGTCGGTGTAGAGCAGCACGGTCTCGCCCCGCTCCGCGTGGATCTCCACGCTCGGCGCCTCCCAGCAGGCGAGCATGCCCAGGGGGGCGGACACCGACGTCTCCACGAACTCGGTGCGGTGCTCACCCAGCAGCAGGGGAGGGCTGTGCCCGGCCCCGGCCAGGGTGATCTTCCGCAGCGCGGGTTCGCAGTAGCCGAACAGGGCGGTGGCCGACCGGGCCGGTTCGGTGAGCCGCAGCAGCAGCTCCAGGTCGGACAGGACGGCGACCGGGTCCTCGCCCTCCATCACGGCGTACGCGCGCAGGGAGGCCCGCAGCCGGCCCATCGCGGCGACCGCGCTGGGCCCGGAACCGGTGACGGAGCCGACGGCCAGGCCGAGCGCGGCGTCCGGCAGCGGCAGCGCGTCGTACCAGTCGCCCCCGCCGCGGGCGCAGGTGTGGTGCCGGGCCGCCAGCCGGACGCCGGGGACGCGGGGCAGGCGGGAGGGCAGCAGCTCGTCGGCGATGGTGGCCATCGAGGCGCGGGTGCGCTCCAGCTCCGCGAGCCGGGCGAGGTGCTCGGCGGCGTACCGGGTGTACAGGCCCGCCAGATGGCGGCGGTGCTCCGACGGCTCGGCCGGCTCGTCGTAGAGCCACACCGCGGCACCCAGCCGCCGCGCGTCGTCGGTGGTGGCACCGGCGGTCAGGGGCAGGGCGTAGCTGGCGGCGTAGCCGAGCCGGACGGCGACGTCCCGGTGGCGGGGGTCCAGCTCCTTCTCGGCGAACAGGTCCGCCGTGACGACGCCGTCGTCGGTGCCGGGCAGGCCGTCCAGGATCCTGCCGACGGGCAGGGAGCGGCGTGGCACCGTCTCGAGGTGCCCGAGGTCGGCGCGGCCCAGGCCGAGACCGACGGTGGTGTCCGGACCGAGACCGTCCGCGGGCTCCAGGACCACCAGGCCCCGGCGCGCACCGACCAGGGCGGCTCCCGCGCGCAGCAGCTCCCGGAGGGCCGCGTCGAGCGTGTCCGTGCGCACCAGGCGCTCGGTGAGCTCGTGGAGGGTGGTCAGGTCCGACACCCAGCCGGCGAGACGGTCCTGCAGCAGTGCGCCGGGCGGGTGAGGCGTGTTTTGCGGGGCGCCCGGGGAGGTACTCGTCGAAACGGACGCGACAGTGTGTGCGGGCGCGGGAACCGTTGAATCGATTCCGGCCACTTTCGGAGGGTGCGGGGCGTTCATGGCGTCCGGCTTTCCGACCGGTACGTACTGCTCAAAAGCATCGCAAACCCCCATGTCATTCTGCGTCGCCGGCAGTGTCTCCACATGTACACGTACTCGTGAGGAGATGTCCAGCATTGTCCTGCTGGGATTCCTGGTGTCTGTGGGGCGGGAGAGGAAATTCCCCCCGGCCCCTTGCCGGGGGAAGGAATTGGCCTGAAACTGCCTCAAGGGGAGGCTTATTGCGGTCGACTGGCCTTGCTCGACGGAGCGTCACAGCGGTCGTGATGGGTACGTACTCGGAGAAGGTCAGGGTGGCCGGGAATCACTCGGGAACCTGGCGGCGGACCCGAGCGTCTTAACCACTGACGACCGTGCCCCATCCTCCCGTGGCGGAGGCGGAGAGAAATACGCGCGACGGTAAACGCCAGACTTCGCCACCCCCACGCCGTACCCACAGTCCTGATGGACGCAGTATGGGTGGAACGGCCGCGGAGGCAGCCCTTGCTCGGCCCATAGGGGCTCCCCTTGCCCGGAGCAGGGGTGTGATGCGCCAACAGGTACGCACAGTGAAGCGATCGACACATGTTGTGATGTGGACCACGGTGTTGCCAGGCGTGCAACGGAAAGGAACGAGCGCTCATGCGCGAGATCCCCGGAAGGCGTCGCAGGTTCCTGTCCCGGCGAGGCGACGGAACGTCTGAGCTGATCGGCGCGGCCCTGACCTTCGCCACCGAATGGAAGTGGCCGGTGCTCCCGGGCGTGGCGGCGGACCCGGACAGCCGGTCCCGCTGCGCCTGCCCCGACCCGGACTGCACGGTGCCGGGCGCGCACCCCTTCGACCCCGGCCTGCTCGCGGCCACCACCGACGCGCGCATGGTGCGCTGGTGGTGGGCCAACCGGCCGACCGCTCCCGTCATCCTCGCCACCGGCGGCCAGGCCCCGTGCGCGGTGTCCCTGCCGGCGGAACCGGCCGCCCGCGCACTGACCGCCCTGGACCGGCTCGGCATGCGCCTCGGCCCGGTCGTCGCCTCACCCACCCGCTGGTCGATCCTGGTCAAGCCGTACTCCCTGGAACAGCTCGGCGAGCTGCTCCACGCCAAGGACTTCGTCCCCGGCTCCCTCCGCTTCCACGGCGAGGGCGGGTACCTCGCCCTGCCGCCGTCCGGGACCGGCCAGGGCGACATCACCTGGGAGCGCGCACCGCTGCCCGGCTCCGCCTCCCCCTGGGTGCCCGACGTCGAGGCCGTGGTGGACGCCGTCGTCGACACCCTCACTCGTACGGGTGTGAGCGCGCCCGAGCTGTAGACGCCCCGGCGCGGCACCCACCGCGGCGGCCCGGGGGCGTTAGGTTGCGGAGCCATGCCGCGTCATGCCGAGGGGCGCGCCACCGACCCCCGAACAGCCCGGACTCCCGCCCGTCTGCTCGCCCTCGTGGGCGCCGCCGCGGCGTGCCTGGTGGCGGCACTGCCGCCCACGATGCTCCCGGCGTCCGGCGGACCGTCCGGCCCGTCGGGCGAGGCGGGACGGTGGGGCCGACCGGCCGCGGGGCCGGCGTCGCCGGACGCCCCGGCGGCGTCACGGGGCGCGTCCGGGACGACCGCCGCGCGGGAGGCGCTCGGCGGCGGTGCGGGCGGCGGCAGGGTGCGTGAGGCCGCCGGTCCGCGGGGCGCCGGGAGCGGAGGAGGCGCTGCGGGTGACGTCACGCCCGGTGCGTCGGCGCACGGGACGGCGCGGACCGCACCGGGTACGCGGGGCGCCTGGGGTGGCGCGCGGTCCCCGGACGGCGGAACCCTCGCCGGACAGCGCGTCGACGACGGGTCGGCGGGCGACCGGGGCCCCGTGGCGTCCGGGGCGGTGCACGCCCCGGGAGGCCGCGCCGGCAGCACCTCGCCCGACGCTTCGGCGTTCCCGGTCCTGCGCTGCGGTCCCGAGGTCTCCTCCCCCGAGGGCATCGAGGCGCAGACCTGTCTCGTCGCGCGGGGCGACGAGATCCGGGGGCGCACTTACTACCGCAACGCCACCGGCACGGCGCTGTCCGCCATCCTCGTTCTCATCGCCCCCGACGGGAGCAGCGTGCGCGTGCACTGCGCGATGGAGCCCGACGACGAACCGGCCGTCTGCGAGACGCCGCGCCGCCTGCGACGGGGAGACCTCGGCGACCACGAGGCGGTCACGGAGTTCGCGGGCCGGGCGGGACACGGACCCCTGCTGCTGCGCTCGGGAAGCAATCCGCCCGGCGACTGAGGCGGGTGGTGGAGATGAGGGGGGTGGAGGCGACGGGCGGTGGGACAGGTGCTCCGGCAGGGGGGACCGGCAAGGGGGTGGGGCGGGGCGCGTACCGGCGGGATGGCGGGGGCGAGTGTCCCGGCAGGGCGTAGGAAGGGCGCACCCGCGGGGACGTGGTGAAGCGTCGGCGGAGACGGGATGGCGCACCCGGCGGGGACGCGGTGAAACGTCGGCGGAGACGGGATGGCGCACCCGGCGGGGACGCGGTGAAGCGTCGGCGGAGACGTGATGGCGCGGAGAAGTGCGGACCGCTCGGGTGGGCGTTCGGCGTCGGCAACTCGCCCGCGCGGACTGTCGGTTGACACCCGACCGCGTTCTGTGAACAACCCGCCGCACGGAAAGACCCGGTTGCTGGCGACGGGGGATGCACCAGCAACCGGGCTACTGGAACGGTAACAAGAGATCGGCTGTTCGCAAATTCGATCTCAGCTTTTCCGGTCACCGACTTGCTTGCGGTGACCGGGAGTTGCGCATGGAGCGGGTGATTCCGCCGGGGCGGTTGTGCTGATCGGTCGGTCAGCACAACCGCACAACCGGAGCCCGGGGACGGCTGTCAGCTCAGCGTGACCTGGCGGTTCGTCAGACCGCCGCGCGCCCGGCGCTCGTCGGCGCTCAGCGGCGCCTCGGAGGCGAGTGCCTCGGCGAGCCGCTCGGCGAACTCGGCCGCCGGCTTCTCCACGTCCTCGGCGCGGACCTCACGGGGCAGGTCCCAGACCGGCACGGTGAGTCCGTGGGCGCGGAAGGAACCGACCAGGCGGGTGCCCTCCCCGAGGGAGGAGCGTCCGGCCGCGTGCAGCCGCGCCAGCGCGTCCAGAAGCTGCTCCTCCGGGTGCGGCATGACCCACCGCAGGTGGTTCTTCTCGGGCGTCTCGCACCAGTAGGCCGCGTCCACGCCCGTCAGCTTGACGGTGGGGATGGCGGCGGCGTTGGCGCGTTCCAGCGAGGCGGTCACGTCCGGGGTGGCGTTCTCGGAGTCGGGCACCCAGAACTCGAAGCCGCTGTGCACGACCGGCTCGAACGCGGCCTCGGGGTCGAGCAGGTCCTGCAGCCGGGGGGCGTCCGCCGGGGCGCGCCGGCCCTGGACCGGGTTGCCCGGAGCGGCTTCCAGGGCGCGCCGCAGGGTGTCGGCCAGGTCGCGGCTGATGTCGCCCGACGAGGTGTCGTTCTGGAGGCCGAGCAGGACGGAACCGTCGTCACGGCGCAGCGCGGGCCAGGCCATCGGCAGCACCGTCGCCAGGGTGACCGAGGGGACGCCCTCGGGCAGGCCGTCCTTGAGCGTCAGCTCGACGGTGGCCGCGGGCACCAGCTCCCGCAGCGCCACCCAGTCGCACTCACCCGCCAGGCCCTCGAAGGGGCGGTGCACCAGCTCCGTCACGGCGTGCGCGGCGGCCCGTCCGTGACAGGCCTTGTAGCGGCGACCGCTGCCGCACGGGCAGGGCTCCCGCGCGCCGACGACCGGGATCTCCCCGTCCGTGAGCTGCGGGCGCTTGGCCGCCTTCGTCTGGGGGCGCTTCTTGGCCATCGTGGGTGTCTCCCGGTTACGGCTCGTCTCGTACGGGCGCGAGCCTAGCCGTTCGCCCGGCACCGGTCGGTATCCGTGCGCGCGGGAGTACGGGTGTCCGTGCGCGCGGAGTCGGGTGGGCGTCGGGCTGGAGTCGGGCGGGCGTCGGGCGGGGAGGTTGCGGCGCGTTGGACGGGGCACCGGGCCGCCGGAGCGGTCGCCGGTCGAGCCGCGCGCCGGTCGAGCCGTGAGCCGGGGGCGCCAAGGGCGCGGGGGAGGCCCGCAGGGTACGACGGCAGGGCCGAGGGGGCCACGAGCCCGCCCCTGCGCCGTCCGTCCGCCCGTCCGCCCGTCCGTCCGCCCGTCCGCCCGTCCATCCGTCGTGCGGACCGCGGCACTCAGTCGAGGTCGTCGAAGGCGTCCGCGAAGCCGAGCCCGGGGATGTCGGCCACCGAGGGGGCCGCCACCTGTGCGGCGAAATCGGCCCGCCGGTGCCGGGCGGCCGGGTCGCGGACGGCGTCCAGGAGGATCACCCAGACCGTGACCTCGCCGGGGATCTCGTCGCGTACGCCCCAGTCGTCGGCCAGCGCGCTGATGATGTTCAGCCCCCGGCCGCCGCGCGCGGTCACCGACGGGGTGGACGGGGCCGGGCGGGTCGGGCCGCCGCCGTCCGTGACCTCGACGACGAGCCGGCCGCACGGGTCCGTCCGCCAGGCGGCGCGCACGTCCCCGTCGCCCGCCAGGGCGTCACCGAGGGGCCTGCCGTGCTTGCAGGCATTGCTCAGCAGTTCCGAAAGGATCAGGACGGCGTCGTCGATGACCGTGTCCGCGACGCCACTCGCCCGCAGTTGCGTGCGCATGCGGTGCCGCGCTTCCCCCACGCCCGCAGGGCCGTGGGGTACGGCCATGCACGACGACGCGGGCACCTCCTGTGCCACCACCAACGCCACCCCCGAGACCTCCTTTGCCCCACGCCACGGTGTGGATGCCCCATTGGCCTGAACCGGAAACCGGCCGATCCGTGTGCGGTGACGCACTCGAAACGAGTGAACACGCACCGAACGCGCCGGAGCACTCCCCGTCATCGTATGGCTGGATTTCTTCGGTGTGGCCGAGACGTGAGGATGCTCCGGAGGTAAGGGTGTGGTCAAGAGGTGCGCGTCATCCTGGTGCATCCGTGACGTTTCGCTGCGCTGACGCTCTCCGGTGTGGTGCCCGAGTGCGCAGGTGGCGGGGGTGTGCCGGGTGTGCGGATTCAGCGACCGAGCTGGTCGAGCACCGCGCGCGGGCGGTTGGTGATGATCGCGTCCACACCGAGGCCGACGCAGAGGTCCACGTCGTCGGGCTCATTGACGGTCCAGGTGTGCACCTGGTGACCGGACTGTTTCAGCCGCTCGATGTAGGTGGGGTGGCTGCGCAGGATCCGGATCGAGGGGCCCGCGATGCCGACGCCCGCCGGCAGTCGCCCGTCGCGCAGCCGGGGGGAGGCGAACTGCATGAGGTACACCGTCGGCAGCGTCGGGGAGGTCGCCCGGACGCGGTGCAGCGACCGTGCCGAGAAGCTCATCACGCGGACCGGGGAGTCGGCAGGGTCGGCCGGCGCGTCCAGCCCGAACCGCTTCAGCAGGATCAGCAGCCGTTCCTCGACCTGGCCGGCCCAGCGGGTGGGGTGCTTGGTCTCGATGGCCAGTTCCACCCGGCGCCCCGCGTCGGCGACCAGTTCCAGCAGTCGCTCCAGAGTGAGGACGGAGGTGGCCTCCCGGTCCTCGGGGCGGTGCTCCCAGTCCGGTTCCTCGGCGGCCCGTCCGGCGAAGGAGTCGCGGGCCTTCCAGGAGCCGAAGTCCAGGGCGGCGAGATCGGAGAGCTCCAGCGCCGACACGGCACCGCGCCCGTTGGACGTACGGTTGACCCGACGGTCGTGAACGCACACCAGATGACCGTCGGCGGTCAGGCGTACGTCACACTCGAGCGCGTCCGCGCCGTCCTCGATCGCTTTGCGATACGCGGCCAGGGTGTGTTCGGGGGCGTCCTCGGACGCCCCGCGGTGTGCGACGACTTGGGTCGGGTGCCGGCGTGCGTGGGTCACCGCGTCATGGTGCCACCGCGCGCGGGTACACGTGCGGTCGGTACGGAAGGAACGGTGCGGAGGTTCGGTCGGAGGCATCGGAATGGCGCGCCTTAAGTGAAGAATGCCCTATATAAAGAATGACTCCGGACGCACAGGAACGGCTTATCGTGCCCTGACGGCCCGTGGGAAAAGCTGACGTCATACAAAGAAGGTCGGCCGGACCGCATCGCGTCGGACCGGACGACGAGGTTGAACGCGCGTGTCCGTATGCGACCGAGACGAAGCGTGGATCGAGGAGAGAAGCTGTGAGCACCGAGAACGAGGGCACCGCGGTCCCCCCGGCGCCGTCCGCCCCGCCCACGCGGACGGATGCCCCCGCTGCTCCGGCACCTCAGGAGCGCCCCGCCCCCGACGCGGGCGGCAACCCGACGACGCCCCTGCCCCCGGTCCCGCCGACCGCACCGGACCACGGTGCGTACGGAGCCCCGGCGCCCGGCGCGGCGACCGCCGTCCACGGCACCCCCGGCACCCCCGACCAGCCCGGACACGGCGGCGCGCAAGGCTCTGCCCCCGACGCCTCCTGGCCCCCGCCCCCGCCGCCCGGCACCCCGGCACAGGGCGGCGGCTTCGGCGCCCACGGTCCGTTCGGTGACGGCGGCGGAGGCGACGGCCAGGGAGGCGGCGGGGGCTGGGGTTCCTCGTACCCGCCCCCCGCGCCCAAGAAGAAGAAGGAGGGCGGCCTCGGCCGTCTGCTCGCCGCGATCGGCGTCGCCGCGCTGGTCGCCGGCGGCCTCGGCGGCGGGCTCGGCTACACGCTGGCCAAGAACAACGACGACGGCGACTCCACCACCGTCTCCGCGTCGACCAGTGGCGGCAACGTCAAGCGCGACCCGGGCACGGTCGCGGCGGTGGCCGCCAAGGCGCTGCCCAGCACGGTCACCATCGAGGCCGAGGGCCGCGGCGGCGAGGGCGGCACCGGCACCGGCTTCGTCTTCGACACCCAGGGCCACATCGTCACCAACAACCACGTGGTGGCGGACGCGGTCGACGGCGGCAAGGTCTCCGCGACCTTCCCGGACGGCAAGAAGTACGCCGCCCAGGTCGTCGGCCACGCCCAGGGCTACGACGTCGCCGTCATCAAGCTCGACGACGCCCCGTCGAACCTGAAGCCCCTCCCCCTCGGCAACTCCGACGAGGTCGTCGTCGGCGACTCGACGATCGCCATCGGCGCCCCCTTCGGCCTGTCCGACACGGTCACCACCGGCATCATCAGCGCCAAGAACCGCCCCGTCGCCTCCAGCGACGGCACCGGCAGCCAGGCGTCCTACATGAGCGCCCTGCAGACCGACGCCTCCATCAACCCCGGCAACTCCGGCGGCCCGCTGCTGGACGCCCAGGGCAACGTCATCGGCATCAACTCCGCCATCCAGTCCACCAGCAACGGAGGCTTCGGCACCGGCCAGGCCGGCTCCATCGGCCTCGGCTTCGCCATCCCGATCAACCAGGCGAAGTACGTCGCCCAGGAACTGATCAAGACCGGCAAGCCGGTGTACGCCAAGATCGGTGCCTCGGTCTCCCTGGAGGAGGGCTCGGGCGGCGCCAAGATCACCGAGCAGGGCGCGGGCGGCTCCGAGGCCGTCGACCCGGGTGGCCCCGCCGACAAGGCCGGCCTCGAGCCCGGTGACGTCATCACCAAGCTGGACGACCGTGTCATCGACTCCGGTCCCACCCTCATCGGCGAGATCTGGACCCACAAGCCCGGCGACGAGGTCACCCTCACCTACGAGCGGGACGGCAAGGAACGCACCACCGAACTCACCCTGGGCGCCCGCGTCGGCGACAGCTGACCCCACCCCGCCCGCACCGACCCGTTACCCTGGTCCCCGCGCCGCCGATCACCGGCCGGCGCGGGGAGGTGTGCCCGAGCGGCCGAAGGGAACGGTCTTGAAAACCGTCGTGGCAGCGATGTCACCGTGGGTTCAAATCCCACCGCCTCCGCTCTGAGAACAGTGCGAACGGCCCCTGACCTGGGAATTCGGTCGGGGGCCGTTCGCCTGCCCGGACTCCGTGGCTGCCCGGTGTTCCCCGTGGTTTCCCGCTCGATCGGGCACGGAAGGGGCACGCGCGGACGACTGCATGAGGGCATGGGCAACGGGTGCCGGAGTCGGCCGACTACCGGTTACCGGCTACCGGCTGATCGGAACCTCGTAGACGATCTCGCAGAGAGCGGCGGGCACCACGATGTCCGCGGTCTCCACGGGCCGCCCCTGTTCGCTGTAGTAGGTCCGCCGGATGTGCGTGACGAGTGAGCCCTTCTGGATGCCCAGGAGCGACGCCTCCTCGGCGGTGGCCTGCCGGGGCTCCGGCTGCTCCACGGCATGGCTGACGGCGATGCCGATCTCGGCCATGCGGTTCACGACGCCCGCCCCGGCGTGCGGCCCTCCCTCGGGCAGGACGACGAGGGTGCCGGCGGTGAGGTCGTACGGCTCCCAGCTCGTCGACAACTGCACCGGCCTGCCGTCGGCCAGGAACTCGTAGGCGGTGCGGACGCACAGCTCCCCCTCGGCGATGCCGAGACGCGCCGCGATCTCCGCCGGAGCCGGGAGCTTGGCGTCGGTCCGGCTCTCCCAGTCGCCCTGCCTGCCCACGGCCTTCATGTCCGCGCGGAACGGGGAGCCCTCGGGCTGCTCGCGCGCCGACGAACGGACCACCCGGACGCGCTTCCGGGGCTCGGCGACGTAGGTGCCGGAACCGGCGCGGCCCTCCAGCACACCCTGGGAGATCAGCAGCTCCTGTGCGCGGCGGACCACGTTGTCGCCCACGCCGCACTCCTGGGCGATCTGGGCGCGGGAGGGGAGCCGGTCCCCTGGCGTCCACTCGCGCTCCGCGATCCGCCGCCGTAGTTCGTCGGCGATGCGGAGATAGGGCGGCTGCTCAGGCATATGGAAAATCTAGTCCACTAGCTCTAATCTAGTTAACTAGCTTTACTCAAAGTGATCGCCGGTGACCGGAGGATGCCCTGTGCCCGCTTCAGAGGTGAGCGCGGAGGCCATCGCCGCCCGGTTATCGGCCGTCGGACTCGCCACCCGTGTGGAGGAGCGCGACGACTGCACGGCCATCGAGGCGGAGGTGCCGGAACCCCTCTCCGCCGAGTCATGGCGGGAGGTCTTGGACGCGGTGGCGCAGGCCGGCCGATTCGGACTCCTCGCCACCAGTTCGAACGACCGAACCCTCTGGGCGGTCGTACGCAAAACGGTCCCCGCGACGGGCGATGTCGGGGGACCGGACCATCAGCGATAGGAGCTGGACAGCGTGTTCAATCGTATCCGCCGTACCGCCTCGCGCATCAGCGCGCGGCACCCCCACAAGGGCCGGCACCGCCGCCCCGCACCCGCCCGGCCGCTGGCCGCATCGCCCGTGCTCGCCCATGGCGCACCGCCGTTCCCGAGCCACGGCCGACACCACACCGGCGTACTCATCGGCGAGGAGACCGCGCTCGTCCGCCCGTACGTGCTGGCCAGCGAGGCACGTGCACGGCACCGCCCGACGGCCGCGCCCTGCCCGCCCTTCGCCGGCCCCTGGGGCGTCCCGGCAGGTGACCACTGATGCCGCCTCGCCAACAGCCCCACACCACACAGGCCGGAGCCGACTCCTACCGGTCGAGCTCCTGCCGGATCGGTACGCACCACGCCTACGCGGAATCGTCCCCGGCCACTGCACCGGTTGACGTACCGGTGATCTACGAGTCCTGCGACTGCCCGTGCCACACGATCGCCATTCCCGAAGTACCGACGGAGGCGGCGCGGTGAGGGCAGGAACACCCAGCGGCGCGGTGCTCTCCCCCGTCGAGATCACCACGGCCAGCGTGCAGCGCGGCGACGTCATCCAAGTCGGAGGCCAACAGTGCCGGGTGACCGACATCTTCCAACTACCCGGCGGAGCCAAACGACTTGTGTTCGACTCGGGCGAGTTGCTGACCATGCACACAAGGACCCGGCTCATCGCCCTGCGGCTCCTGAGAGTGCGAGGCGGTGATCCATCCCATGCCCTCGCGTCGCGACGCCATCGCCGATGACCTCCGAGACCAGATCGCCACGGGTCGGCTCAAGCCCGGCGAACGCCTCCCCTCCGAGGCCCACCTCGCCGCGCAATACCGGGTCAGCACACCAACGCTCCGAAGCGCTCTCGCCGTGCTCCAAGGGGAAGGCCTCGTCGAGAAGGCTCACGGCAAGGGGAACTTCGTTCGTCGTCCGCTCCGCAGAATCACGTACGTCGGAGGGGGCCGAACCTCCGACGGACAGACCGCCGCCGACACCGCTCTGAGCGTCACCGTCCACACCACCCGGATCCGGGCCCGCGGGCATCTGGCGACCCTGCTGGAGGTGCCGGCCAGTAGCCCGCTGACCGAGTTCCTCTGCCTCAGCCATGAGGGCGAGAGACCACACAGCCTGGCCCGCATCTACGTCCCCTGCGACCTGGCGCCAGCCGCCGCGCCCCGCGAGCCGCTCCCGTACCAGGGGGTGACGACGCGACTGGCGCAACTCCGCCCACCGCTGGCCGAAGTGCGGGAGAGGGTCAGCGTCCGACTCCCGACACCGGAGGAGGCAGCCACCCTCCGGATCAGCTCTGCCCTGGCGGTCCTCGCCATCACACGCCAGATGGCCGACACCGCCGGACGCGTGGTCGAGGCCGCGCTCCTGGTGCTGCCGGGGGACCGCGCCGACGCGGTGTTCACCACGCACCACGTGATCGACGAGAAGGAGACGGAAGGGTGACGATGTCACACGAGCTGCGGCTCCTCCCATGGACGGGACCCGACGGCAAGCCCTGCTTCCTCAGCACCGATGACAACAACGGCTACCTGTCCCGCCTGGCCGACAACACCGAATCGGTACAACTCGGCATGGCGACCGAACTGCTGGACGAGGCGCTGGACATGCTCGCCGACACCGATACTCAGCCGGACGACCTGCGACTCCTGGCGAAAGACCTGACCGGAGCCCTGAGGGACACCCTCCGCGTAGCGACCAGCCGCGGCCATCGCCTGGCAACGCATGAATAGCCGGTCTAGTGATCACTGGTCCGGCTGACCAGCGAGACTGAAAAAGCCCACGGCTCTGACCAGCTCAGATGCCGTGGGCTTCTGTCGTTGTCGGTCGGCGTCGGGTGACCTCGGACGCAGGCCCCAGCTCAGAGCGGTAGTCGAAGATGGAGAGGACGGCCGTCGCCGGGATTGTAGTAACGCGATGCTGTGCAACGGCAGGCACATCGCACGGGCCCCCCAGAACTTCCTTACGAGTGAACCTTGCTGACGTTGACTCACCTGTGCTACTTTGGTCTAGGACCCGGGTATCCGACACGCGATGGTGGCAGAACGCTTCCATTGGGCCGATGTCAGACGCTTCAGGGCGCGAACATTGTCAATCTAATATTTGAGTTCGAAATCGCAGCCTGATTTCTTTTTGCGCAATATTTTTGTCGCGCAAATTGAGGTCGGGCTTTTTTGTTTTCCGCTACCAGGAAGGGTAGAGGCTCCGTCCGGTGTCTCTACAGATTGGAGGCAATAAAAAGTATGAGAGACATGTTCAAGGAGATGGGGCAGACGGTTCGGTTTGCCATTGCCGATGAGCGCCGAACCGCCCGCCTGAAGTCCCTGGTCGTGACGACGGCAATCGTCCTGACCGGGTGCTACCACATCCTCTTCGTCAAGTAGCAGCGACCAGGAGGACCTAGCAACAGTACGGTGGGCTGTGGCTTCCGCGCTACAGCCCACCGTATGTGGTGGAGACACCAAGCCAGACAGCGGCAGGCTGGCCTATGAGCTGATGGGCAACTCCCGTGCTCGCTGACGGGCTTGGGCCCGCAACTCCTTCAGACGGCCGTGGAACGCGTTGTGGCGGTTCTGGTCGAGGTTCAGCGGGAGGTCGAGCTGGGAGATGAGCCGCGATTCCAGGTCCCACGGTTCACTCTGCTCAATCCAGCACACTCGTGCGTTGTCCGCCATCCACTGGCTCAGGGTGGCTTCGCCGGTCTTGCCGAAGGTCATCCGCTTGCCGCTGCCTAAACCGTTCCGGGTTCGGTAGGGACTCGATCGTTTGAGAGGATCGAGTCATGGCACGTCCTTCCCCCTACCCGCTTGAGCTGCGCCGTCGTGCGGTGCGGATGGTCGCCGAGGTGCGGCCGGAGTACGGCACCGAGTGGGCCGCGATGAAAGCGG